>DASQLQ010000198.1:0-15932 GCA_035629935.1 Actinomycetota bacterium | reverse complement strand
CGAAGAGACCGAGACGGACCTGTTCGGCGAGCAGGCGGTCCTGTGCGGAGGCACATCCCGGCTGATCCAGGCCGGTTACGAGACCCTCGTCCGCGCCGGCTACCAGCCCGAGATCGCCTACTTCGAGTGCATGCACGAGCTGAAGCTCATCGTCGACCTGCTCTACGAAGGTGGCTTCAACGGGATGCGCAACGCGATCTCCGACACGGCCGAGTACGGCGACCTCACCCGGGGTCGCAAGGTCGTGACGGAAGACACCGAGAAGGCGATGCAGACGATTCTGGATGACATCCGCTCGGGTGCGTTCGCTCGCGAGTGGGTGCTCGAGAACAAGGCCGGGACACCGGTGTTGGATGCCGAGCGTCGTCGCCAGGCCGAGCACCCGATCGAAGAGGTCGGCTCGAAGCTGCGCCAGATGATGAGTTGGATGGGGCGTAAATGATGGCGGAGTCTGACGTAGTCATCTTCGACACGACGCTGCGCGACGGCGAGCAATCGCCGGGCATCTCGCTCAACCTGAAGGAGAAGGTCGAGATCGCCGAGCAGCTCGCTCGTCTCGGCGTCGACATCATCGAAGCCGGGTTTCCGATCGCGTCCGAGGGCGAGAAAGAAGCGGTCAAGGCGATCGCTGAAGCGGTTCGCGGCCCGGTTATCTGCGGTCTGGCACGAGTCGACGCCATCGACATCGACACGGCGGCGGAAGCGATCGCGCCAGCGGCTAAAGGCAGGATCCACACGTTCATCGCCACGTCCGAGATCCACATGAAGGCGAAGCTCCGCATGACACCCGACGAGGTACTCGCGGCCGCCGTAAGCGGAGTGAAGCGTGCTCGGACCTACGTGGACGACGTTGAGTTCTCTTGCGAGGACGCAACCAGGTCGGACCCCGATTTCCTGGTGAAGGTTTTCAGGGCCACGGCGGAGGCCGGGGCGACCACGTTGAACCTGCCCGACACCGTCGGATACGCCCTTCCCGAGGAGTTCGCTCAACTGTTGAAACACCTCATGCACGAAGTTGACCGCGACGTCATCTGGAGTGTGCATACGCACGACGACCTGGGTCTCGCGGTTGCCAACGCCCTCGCCGGCGTCGAAGTCGGCGCGCGGCAGGCCGAGGTTGCGATCAACGGGATAGGTGAGAGGGCCGGTAACTGCTCGCTGGAAGAGATCGTGATGGCTCTGCGTACCCGCAAGGCATCACAAAGGCCCGACACGCACATCAACACGAAGGAGATCGCACGTACGTCTCGATTGGTTTCGATGCTGACCGGATATCCGGTACCGGCGAACAAGGCGATCGTCGGCGCCAATGCGTTCGCACACGAGGCCGGCATCCACCAGCACGGCGTGATGGTCGAGCGGACCACATACGAGATCATGGATCCACACGACGTCGGCCTCGAAGGTTCGAAGATCGTGCTCGGCAAGCACTCCGGCCGCCACGCTTTCGCGAAGGCTCTGGAGGAGCTCGGCTTCTCGCTCGACAAAGCAGATGTCCAGCGAGCTTTCGACCGCTTCAAGTCCCTTGCCGATCGCAAGATCCGCATCACCGACGTCGACCTAGAGGCGATAGCAGTCGAGGAGATAGCAGCCGACTTCGATTACTACGAGCTCATCTCGATCCAGGTGGCCGGGGGGACGCACCTGTCGCCGACCGCGACCGTCCGCTTGAAGTACGCAGACGAGACCATCGACGAGTCCGCGATCGGTGACGGCATGATCGACGCGGCCTGCGGCGCGATCCAGCGCGCCACCGGTGTCGAAGCTCGGCTCGAGTCGTTCCAGGTCTCGAGTCTCACCGGCGGTATCGACGCACTCGGTGACGTGACGATCGTGCTGGCGGTGGGGGATGGCTCCACCGAGCAGCCCGTCAGACGCGCTACCGGTCGTGGCGTTTCGACCGACGTCGTCGAAGCCTCCGCTCGTGCCTATCTCGCAGCGGTCAATCGGTTGGTTCACCTCAAGATGAGAGAGCCGGCAGTCCAGTAATGGGTCAGACGATCACCCAGAAGATCCTCGCTGCTCACGCCGGGCAGGACACTGCCCGCGTCGGGGACATCGTGATGTGCAAGGTCGACCTAGCGATGGCCAACGACGTGACGGCTTTCCCGGCGGTGGACGCGTTCCGAAAGATGGGGGCCCCGGCGGTGTGGGATCGCTCGAAAGTGGCCTTGGTGGCCTCCCACTTCGCGCCGGCGAAGGACATTGCGTCTGCGGGGCTCATGACCCGGATGCGTGAGTTCGCGGCAGAGCAGGACATCGAGCACTTCTTCGACGTCGGCCGCGGCGGCATCGAGCACATCCTTCTGCCGGAAGAAGCACTGACACTCCCCGGCGACGTGGTGATCGGAGCCGACTCGCACTCGTGCACGTACGGGGCACTCGGTTGCTTCTCGACCGGCGTCGGTTCCACCGACATCGCAGCGGTGTGGGCGACGGGAGAGATCTGGTTGCGCGTCCCCGAGTCGATGAAGATCGTTTACTCCGGCCGCCCCGGTCCGTGGATCGTCGGTAAAGACCTGATCCTCACCGTGATCGGCCAGATCGGGGACGACGGCGCGTCGTACATGGCGATGGAGCACACGGGGGACACACTCGATCATCTGTCGATCGACTCCCGTTTGACACTGACGAACATGGCGATCGAAGCCGGTGCGAAGTCGGGGATCATCCCGCCGGACGACCGGACGCTCGAGTACGTGGGTCAGCGTCAGACGGCCGTCAGTCGCTACCGGGACTTCGACGTCTATCTGTCCGACGAGGATGCCGACTACGCACGCGTGGTGGACATCGATGTCTCCGCGATCGAGCCGATGGTGGCTCGTCCGTCGCTTCCCTCCCGTGCGGTACCTGTGTCAGAAGTTCCTCGCGTGAAGGTCGATCAGGTGTTCATCGGGTCATGCACGAACGCTCGCATCGAAGATCTGCGTATCGCCGCCCACGTGCTGGGTGACGAACGTGTCGCCGACGGAGTTCGCCTGATGGTGATCCCTGCAACTCAGCGGGTGTGGCAGCAGGCGAACAACGAGGGTCTGCTCGACAAGTTCGCGCAGGCAGGAGCATCGGTTTCGACCCCGACCTGTGGTGCGTGCCTCGGTGCTCACATGGGAGTCCTCGGCCCCGGCGAGGTTTGCGTCTCGACCTCCAACCGCAACTACGTCGGTCGCATGGGCGACGCGACCGCGCAGGTGTACCTGGCCAACCCGGCCGTTGCTATGGCAGCGGCGGTAGCGGGCGAGCTCGTCCATCCGGAGGAAGTCCGAGCCGAAGCACCGTTCCGGGAAGAGGTGGTCTTGATTGGGTAAGGCCTTCCTCTACGGAGACAACGTCGATACCGACGTCATCATCCCGGCGCGTTACCTGACGACCAGTGACGAGAAAGAGCTCGCGGCACACGCTCTCGAAGACCTCGATCCCACTTTCGCCACGGAGGTGCAGCCCGGCGACGTGGTCGTTGCGGGGAGCAACTTTGGTTGCGGTTCGTCTCGGGAGCATGCACCGATCGCCCTCAAGGGGGCCGGTGTCTCGGCCGTCGTGGCCAAGTCTTTCGCCCGGATCTTTTTCCGCAACGCGATCAACACTGGTCTGTCGATCAGTGTGTGCCCGGCTGCGGTCGACGGCATCCAAGCCGGGCATGAGGTCGAGGTAGATGTCGCCGGGGGACGGGTCGAGAACAAAACCACCGGCCAATCATTCGTTGCAGAGCCGCTGCCCGAGTTCGTCATGGACATCGTCAATGCCGGCGGGATGATCCCGTACGTGCGGACGAAACTGGGTGTGGCATGACGAAGTTCGTGTCGGTACTGGCCGGCGACGGGATCGGGCCCGAGGTGATGGAGCCCGCCCTCAAGGAGTTGCCCTCGGACTACGTCGTGAAGCGGATCCCCGCGAACGCCGAGCGTTATCTGGCTACAGGCGATCTGCTGACTCCTGGCGACATGAAGGAGATCTCCAACTCGGATGCGCTCCTGTTCGGAGCGATAGGAGACCCACGCGTTCCCGATGGAGTGCTGGAGCGAGGCATCCTTCTCGAGCTGCGCAAGCAACTCGATCTTTACGTGAACCTTCGTCCCTTCCCCGGACTGGACCTCGTATTCGTGCGAGAGAACACCGAGGGGTCATACGCGGGGATGGGTAAGCGCACCGAGGACACCGCGGTCGAGATCAGCGTCAACACACGGACGGCGATCGAGAGGTGCGCTCGGTACGCCTTCGACCTCGCTCTACAACGCCGCGGTCGGGTGACCCTCGTGCATAAGAGGAACGTCATGACCTATGCCGGCGGCCTGTGGACCGAAGTCATCGACGAAGTGGCGAAGCGCTACACCGATGTCGACCTTGCGTACGAACACGCCGACGCGGCCGCTTACCACCTAGTGACCGATCACTCGCGGTTCGACGTGATCGTCACCGACAATCTGTTCGGCGACGTTCTCTCCGACCTTGCCGCCGGGCTAGACGGCGGGCTGGGCCGCGCCGCAAGCGCCAACCTGCACGCAGATATGGCAACACGGCCGACGCGTTGCGTCGGTCTCTTCGAGCCGGTCCACGGCTCGGCCCCCGACATCGTAGGAACCGGTACCGCCGATCCCACTGCCGCGATCGAGGCTGCCCGGATGCTCGTATCCACTCTGGAAAAGGAGCCCGTGCTGGCATGAAAACTTCGCCTTACTTCGACGTTTGCGGCTACAAGGTGACGAGTGAGCGATTGCACCACAAGGAATCGCTCATCCAGGCGGTGGTAGAGGTTCGGATCGGGCACGAGTGTGTTCGTCGCTCGGCCACCGGAGTGGGACCGGTGCACGCGCTCGACAACGCTCTCCGCGCCTGTCTGGCCAAGGAATTCCCCGAGCTCGATGATCAGCGTCTCTCCGACTACCGGGTGACGGTGGTCGACGGAACGGATGCCACCGCCGCCCAGGTGAAGGTCCTCATCACGTCTACGGACGGCCGGGACACGTGGGACGCGGGATGCATCTCGGAGAACATCATCGAGGCATCGTTCGAAGCGCTGTGCTCGAGCACGATCATGGGCATCATGCGAGCCCGCTCCGCCCGCCAAACCGTTCTTTCCTAACTGAGGTACCTACCAGCGCGCTCTGAGTGGGAAAGAAGCACACGTAAGCTGGGACAGATGACGGATCTGATCGTTGCATATCAGGGCGAAGCCGGGGCCTACTCGGAAGAGGGCGCCTTGGCGCTGTTCCCCGACGCCGAGCACAAGCCGCTCTCGACCATCCGGAAGGTCTTCGAAGCGACTGAGGTCGGGCGGGTCGACTACGGCCTGGTTCCCATCGACAACTCCCAGGCCGGGAGCATCAACGAGACCTACGATCTGTTCCTGAAGCACGGTCTTCATCTCGTCGCCGAGACGATCGTGCGCGTCGATCACTGCCTTCTGGGTCTTCCTGGTACCGCGATCGACGACCTGACCGAGGTCATCTCGCATCCGCAGGCGATCGCCCAGTCCGAGGAATTCCTTAGCACGCTCGAGATCAAGATCCGGGCCGAGTACGACACCGCGGGGGCAGCCAAGCAGATCGTCGACGAGAAGCTCGAGAAGACCGCTGCCATCGCATCTCGACGCGCCGCCGAGCTGTACGGGCTCGACATCCTCGCCGAGAAGATCCAGACGTACCCGGACAACTACACGCGCTTCGGCGTGCTCTCCCGTAGCCCCGATCCTCTTCACGAACCGAACAAGTCCTCACTCGTGTTCGGTGTCGGCCACGTCGCAGGTTCTCTGTTCCGATGCATCGGAGCGTTCGCCGAACGGCACCTCAGCATGTCGAAGCTCGAGTCGAGGCCCCGCGCCGGACGACCGTGGGAGTACGTGTTCTACGTCGACGTCGAGGCTCCGGCCGACGCGGCCCAGATGATCGAGGCTCTAGGCGAGGTCTCCGAACACGCCACGTTCACGCGCTTACTGGGGACCTACGCCTCCGGCATCTCCCGCTAGCTCTGGAGCAGGGCGAATAGCTCCAAAGCGATGTTGTCCGGGTCTTTGAAGTTCAGGACGTGCCCGTACCACTCGTCGATGATCGGTGAGTAAGTCACGCCCTTCTCGTCGAACAGTGCCTGCCATTTTTCGAGCTCAGCGCGGTCGTTACACGAAAATGCGACGTGATCCAAGCCGGTGCGCTCCGGCGTGAACTGATCTCCCGAGCCGCCGGCGTGTTGACGGAGCCCGATGATCAGGTTCGAGCCGGGATGGATGTTCACGCAGTATTTGATGCCGTCCTCGTCGCCTTCGAACAGCGTCTGGATCCCGAATAGATCCTCGTACCAGGCCTTGCTGCGATCGAGGTCTGTCACGGTTAGAGCCACGTGTGCCACGCCTGAGAACTCGGGCATCCTCGCCTCCTTGTCCTTATTTCCCACCCGTTAGGCTCTGGTTCTAACTCATTCACAAGCGGGAGGTTCAATCAATGGCGATGACCGAGGTCCTGCCGGAGGTAACGAAGTTCATCGAGGCTCCGAAGATGATCATCGGCGGAAAGAGCGTCGATGCGGTCTCGGGCAAGACCTTCGATGTGATCGATCCGTCCAAGGGCGAGGCCTTCGCCCAGGTCCCCAGGGGCGGAGCTGCGGATGTCGACGCCGCCGTTGCGGCCGCACGTGAGGCGTTCGAGGACCGCCGCTGGTCGGGTCTGCGCCCGGGCAAGAGGACCGAGGTCCTGATCAAGCTCTCAGAGCTCATCATGAAGAACCTCAACGAGCTGGCGCAGCTCGAGGCGATGGACTGTGGCAAACCGCTGAACCTTGCGTCCGGCGAGATGTGGGCGGCTTCGGACGTATTCCGCTACTACTCGGGCTGGCCGACGAAGTTCTTCGGCGAGACCATCCCCTCAGACGACAACTTGTTGATCTATTCCTTGCGGGAACCGGTTGGCGTGTGCGGCGGGATCATCCCGTGGAACTTTCCGATCATGATGGCTTCGTGGAAGGTCGCGCCGGCGCTCGCGTTCGGGAACACCGTTGTGCTGAAGCCGGCTGAGCAGACACCTCTCACGGCGCTTCGACTCGGTGAGCTATGTCTCGAGGCTGGGATCCCAGACGGCGTAGTGAATGTTGTGCCCGGTTTCGGTGAAGAGGCGGGCCAGGCTCTTGCCCAACATCACGACGTCGACAAGATCGCTTTCACGGGTTCGACGGAGGTCGGTCGCAAGATCCTGCACGCGTCGGAAGGCAACCTCAAGCGTGTGACGCTCGAGCTCGGCGGTAAGTCTCCGAACATCGTGTTCGCGGACGCGAACCTGAAACATGCTGCAACGGGCTCGATGTTCGGTGTCTTCTTGAACTCGGGCCAGGTATGCACCGCGGGCACGCGCATCCTCGTCGAGAAGGATATCCACGACGACTTCGTCAGCTCACTCGTGGAGTCCACGAAGTCGATGAAGGTCGGGCCCGCGCTCGAAGAGGGAACCGGGATGGGTCCCGTCGTCTCCCAGGAGCAGTACGAGAGGGTCACCGGCTACATCGATATCGGTAAGTCCGAGGGTGCTGAGGTGGCAACCGGCGGGGGCCGCCCCGAGGGTGTCAACGGTAACGGCTACTTCATCGAACCGACCGTGTTCACCGGGGTGCGCAACGACATGCGCATCGCCCAGGAAGAGATCTTCGGTCCGGTCACGTCGGTCATCCAGGTAGATGACGTCGAAGAGGCGATCGCGGTTGCGAACGACACGATGTACGGCTTGGCGTCGGCGGTGTGGACGAACGACGTGAAGAAGGCTCACCGGGTGGCCCGCGGTATCAAGGCCGGAACGGTGTGGGTGAACACCTACGGTCTATTCGACCCGGCGGTCTCCTTCGGCGGCTACAAGCAATCCGGCTTTGGCCGCGAGCTCGGCAAGCACTCGATGGAGGCCTACACCCAGTCCAAGCACGTCTGGGTCAACCTCAAGTAGTTAGCCGCGCGTCCGCAGTACGACGTTCTCGTGCTGGGGCTCCATCGCCAGGATCGGATCGGGGATGGCCTCGAGAACCTCGGGGGCGATGAAGAGCCTGACGCCCCCCGCCTCGATCGTTTCTTCGCCCGCGGCCGGAGCGTCGGCGAGCTCTATCTGGGTCTGTAGGCCACCTCCTAGGGCGTGGGCGGTCCTCAAGCGGATGCCGTGGGTCGCAGGGTCGAGCTTGGCGAGCTCCAGGGATCGCTTCAGCACTTCGATGGCTTCGGGGGTTATCTCGATGTCCAAAGTTCCTCCAATGAGTCCAAAAGTCTTCCGATAAGCGGGCAAATGACGCGCAGAAGGATACGTAGTTCTCCGCCTATCCCTGAGGGGTGGTTGACTGCAGAATCGTCCTTAAAGGGACTACCCGGCCGAGCCGATACCCAAAAGGTCGGCGTAAGCCGACCGGGACCGAGACTGGAGGCTTCGGGGTGAACCCCCTGCTTAGGGAAACGGACGCGCTCGGCGCGCCCGTCGAGTGGTACCGCCGGTTGGCGGACGTCTTTCGAGACGTCCTCTCCGAGCAGAGTCTCGACGCGCTCCTCGAACGGGTCGCGGACACCCTCTCCGAACTCATCCCTTACGACTCGATAACGATCTACGAGATCGACGACGACGGCCAGATGCTGGTCCCGGTCCTCGCGCGCGACGAGTGGGCAGACGAGATCATGCAGAAGAAGGTGGCTGTAGGCGAGGGCATCACCGGGTGGGTCGCCCAGCGGAAAGAACCGCTCTACACGGACAAGTCGCATGCGGATCCCACTCTTGCAGAGAACCTGGATTCGCCGCCGACTCCCCAAGCCCTGGTTGCGATCCCGCTCATGTCCAGGAAGTCTCTTAAGGGCGTTCTCAATATCTTTCGGATCGGCGAGGGTGCCAGCTTCACCGATGAAGAGTTCGAGCTCGCGAAGCGTTTCGCCGACGCCGCCGCTCTGGCGATGGCTCATGCGAAGAACCTCTCCGCCCTGGAACAGCAAGCGCTCAACGACTCGCTGACAGGGCTCTATAACCACAGACACTTCCAGGAGCGGTTGCGCGAGGAATTGACCCGCGCCAGCCGGTCGCGCGACGCGACCGCCTTGCTCATGTTCGACATCGACGATTTCAAGAAGGTCAACGACATCTACGGGCACTCGCTGGGCGACAAGATCCTGGTGGGTATCGCCGACATCCTTCGGGACACCGTTCGAGGCTCGGACGTGCCCTGCCGGATCGGGGGCGAGGAGTTCGCCGTGATCCTGCCCTCGTGCGACGCCGGAGATGCTTTGGGACTGGCGAGCCGGTTGCTGGCCCGCGTTTCGCAGCTGCAGTTCGGTGAGGCCGGCCAGATAACGATCTCAATAGGCATCTCGCAGGGTCCCGATCATGCGATGAACCCGAAGGAGCTCGTCTCGTATGCCGAGGCGGCCACTCTCTCCGCGAAGTCCAAGGGTGGTAACCGTGTCGTGCTCTTCGATAGCGAGAAGAGAGAACGGCCGGGCACCGCAGTCGCATCGCGCGGACGCGATGTCCGTTCGGTTGCATACCTCAAGATGCTCCAGAGCCTTGGTTCGAAACTGAACCGGCTGAACAACGTGGCCCAGATCGGCAAGACGATCGTCAACGAGCTACGGACGCTCATCGACTATCACTCGTGCCGCGTTTACGTGACCGAGGAGCAGATGCTGTTGCCGATCGCTGTAAAGGGCGAAACGCCCGGCGCGCAGGACGCACTCATGCGCCCGACGAAGGTCGGAGAAGGCGTCACCGGCCGAGCCGCTCAGCTCGGCAAGTCTCTGTTGATCCCCAATGCCCTCGAGTGCGACTACGCGGTTCACCTACCCGGCAGCGAAGACATCGACGAGTCCCTCGTCGCGGTTCCTCTGATCTACAACCGTCGGGTACTCGGCGTGATCGTTATCTCGAAACTCGGTCTGAATCAGTTCCGGGAAGAGGATGTCCGGCTGCTGGAGGTGCTGGCGGGGCAGGCATCGGTGGCCATCGCCAACGCACGTCTGTACGAGGCCGAGAGGCGAGAGGCGGAGCATGCGAAGGCGTTGTTGGAGTTCGCCTCGCTGATCTCCAAAGCCCCGAGCTTCGGTTCGATCGGTCAAGAGACCGTTCGCATGGCGGCCAGGCTGCTCGAATCCCGCCAGGCTTCCCTGTGGCTGCACGACGAGCATTCCAACGCCTTCACCTGTGCGGCACACTTCGGATTCATCGGTGATGAGCGTTTCGAACATGTCATCAAGCAGCGCCTCGAACCCGTGAGCGCAGAACAGCTGCTGGCCAGTCGCACGGCCCCCTTCATCGCCACGGCACCCGAGATAGAGGCACTGTTCGAGAACTCCGTCCCCGCTCTGGCTGCCGTCGCGCCGTTGAACGCGAGTCACGGCTTGCGAGGCTGGATCGCGGTTCGGCACCCACACGGTCCCGACGGCCACTTCGCCGAGGACCAACTTCGTCTCCTCGAAGGTCTTTCGTTCCAGGCCTCGATCGCCATGCAGAAAGCGATCCTCTACAAGGAGCAGAAGGAAGACGCCGAGGTTGCGAATGCTCTGCTCGAGTTCAGCCGCGAGTTGGCACAAGCAGAGGGACTCGACGAAGTGCTCGGTCGCGTCGTCGAATTGTCGGCCCGCATCATCGGCTCGACCAAGGCTGCCGTCTGGATGCAGGAAGCACAGACCGGTGATCTCGTTCCGCAAACCATGTGGGGCTACTCCGAGAGCGAGAAGTCGCGCGTCTCGAGCCTCCGGGTTCCAAAGGATTCCACCCGAAAGTTCCTTGGCACACGCGAGCCTTTCGTGACCCCCGACGGTTTGCTCGAGTACGTGGAGGACTCTCGAGTCCTTGCCGGTGGATCGAGTCTCGCGGTTGCACCGATGCACCTCGATACTCACTTCGGCTGCATCACGGTCGTCGCGCCCGCGTACGGGGACGCATTTTCGGAGAAGAAGATGCGCTTACTCGCCGGCATCGCCGACCAATCGCAGCTTGCGATCGCGAACGCCGGCAGCTTCGAATCCTTGGAGAGGACGTTCTTCGAAACCGTCGAGGCTCTGGCCAACGCTCTCGAAGCTAAGGATGAATACACTTCGAGTCACGCACGCTCGATCACCGACATGGTGCTGGAGGTCGGTGCCGAGCTGGGGATCGAGGGCAAGGACCTAAAGCGTCTCGAGCTCGCCGCTCTGTTCCACGACATCGGCAAGATCGGGATCCCGTCGGACATCATCCGCAAGCCCGGCCCCCTCGACGACAACGAGTGGGCGATCATGAAGACCCACCCCGAGTTGGGCGAGATGATCCTGACCCCGATCGACAGGCTTGCCGACGTCCGGCCCATCGTGAGGGCGTGTCACGAGCATTACGACGGCTCGGGCTATCCGGATGCTTTGGTCGGCGACGAGATCCCGATCGAGTCGCGCATCATCTTGTGCTGCGACGCATACGACGCGATGACGACGGATCGTCCTTATCGCAAGCGCATGAGCCACGAGGTCGCGATCACCAGACTGGAGGAGGCCTCGGGCACCCAGTTCGATCCCGCCGTCGTCACGGCGTTCATGAATTGCTTCGGGGACAAAGGCCAGATGGAAGAGCCCGGCTAGCTCCACTTCTCCGTATAGTCGAAGTGATGACCGAACCCGAGCCGGCGATGGGTTTCCGGCAGCTCTACAGACCTCCCGCCACCGTGCGCGCCTACGTTTTCATCTTGCTCGCCAGCAATCTCATCCGATTGCTGTCGGACCAGTTTGGTCGGGTGGACGCCTTTGACGTGCCCCAACCACTGCCGTGGCGCTTCTTCATAATCAACATCGTCGCTCGCATGCTCCCGCCGGTACTCCTGGCAGAGGGCGTCTGGAGGCGACGATCCCGGTTCGTTTGGATCGTCGCCCTCATCTACACAGTGATTTCCATCGTTGGATTCTTCGCTTCATGGTCATTCAGCGGGGGTTCCATATCGTCTGCGCTGGGGCCAGCATCGGTGTGGATATACACCTTGATCCCCGTCGTGGAGCTGACATTGCTCCTCATGCCGGCCACTCGAGCCTGGGTGCGGGGCCCCGAGTCGAAAGTTAGACCGGTTTGAATTGTTCGAACGGGTTGCGGCAGTCCTCGCAGTAGTAGAGAGCGCGGCACGGGGTCGGCCCGAAGGCGTTCTCGTTGCGGGTCTTCTTGCTTCCACAGAACGGGCAGATCGAGACCTTCGGTAGACCGATCTCGGTGATGAGGACGGGCCCGGTGCCCGTAGGGGGAGCGAGGCCGAACTCCTTCAACTTCTTGCGTCCCAACTCGGTGATGCGTTCGGTCGTCCATGGGGGGTCGAACGTGAAGTCGACTTGGATCGCCTCCACACCGGAAACTCTCGCCAACGCGCTCGTGACGTCTTCTTTGATGATGGGGACGGCGGGACATCCGGTGAACGTCGGCAACACCGTGACACTCACGGCTTGCCCATCCACCTCGACGGCTTTGATCATCCCCATCTCGACAACGGAGACGGCTGGGATCTCCGGATCCTTCACGCTCTGAAGCGCAGCCCAGACCTCATCCTCGAGAGAGGTTGTGGGAACGGTCACCATGTCGCACCCGGTACTTCCCGGAACGTGTGCGTGAGGTCGTCCCACAGTGCATCGAAATCGCTGCTGTGCTCCCCCGAGCGGCCCCCGAGACCCGACGGAATCGAAACGCCATCCTCATGCGTTTCGCCGTCCGCGATGAGGTCACCGGACGAGGAAGCCACGAACTCGGCCGATTGATCCAGCCGCGATCGGATCTCGGTCGGCAATCCCAAGGAATCGAGTGCTTCGCCGGCTTTGTGTGCGAAACGGATGCGCAGCTCCCCGGACGGGACGGGCAGCCATCCTTCTTTGACAGCGTCTTCTTCCAGCTCGATCGGCTCGAACAGTCCCATCGCCTCCGAGAATGCGTCGTGGAGAGCGTCGATCAAGCGGGTGCGCCCCTCGACGGGTCCCCCGGCGACTCGTTTCATCCAGGCATCCGCGTGGAGCAGGTGATAGCGCTCTTCGCGGCGCATCTTCGTGATCAATCCTGCGAGTTCTTTGTGAGCGGTTGCTTCCAAAGTCTCGAGCCGAAGCGAGTCGGCGGTGTCGTAGAGCCAGTGACGGGCGAGCGTGTATGCCCAGTTCTGATTTGGGCGTTCGCAGATGACCGCGTGCCGATACTCGGACTTCTCGCGGCCGAGCCCGAGCTTGTCCGGTTCGTCACCCGTCATCTGCCCGATGAGCGCGTACAGCGCCGCGGCGTGTCCGATCTCGTCCTGGGCGATGGATGAGAAGGCGACGTCTTCCTCGATGTAGGGCGTGAAGCCCGTCCACTCTGAGTGACGGTGACCCAACACGAGCTCGTCGTCTGCTAGGGCCGTGACCATCGAGATCAATGAGGCGCTCACTAGCCGGCCTCTCCCGCGAGTTGCTCGGCGCGCTCGCGCGCTCGCTCCCGCAGCACAACGACATCGCGATAGGCCTCGGGGAATCGATAGCTCTTGTCGGCTGCAACCTCGAGCAGGGTCTCGTCCTGGAAGGAGTGGATGTCCGTGCGGTTGACCACCCAGAGGTGCTCTCCCTCCCGCCGCCGCAGGAAGCACTCCTTCGCCATCAATAGCGCCATCTCGGAATCGGCCGCGGTCACTGTCCCGCAGTGCTCGAACGCGGACTTGTGCCCGTATCTCCGGAACACCTCCCAGGTATCCATGCCTTCTAGGCTGCGTGGGTTCCGGAGCCGGACATCGCTTCACGCACCCAGCGGTGCTCCGTGTAGATGTCTTTGCGGAGTGTCAGGCGCCGAGCCGTCTCGGGTCCCTCGTTGCGCTTGATCTTCTCGAGAGGCTCCCAGTCGATATCGTCCTCATCGATCACCCAGTGTCCCGAGCTCTCGTCTTTGTACGGGGTGGGGGTAGGAAGCGTGAAGCCGAGCTCGTAGATCCTCGGCACGTACCGGTCGAGGAATTCCTGCCGCTGATCCTCGTTCGTCCGTGTCTTGACCTTCCAACGCAGCAGAAGGTCTTTCTCGACGTTGGAACGGGGGCCGAAGAAATGGATGATCGCGAGCCACCAACGGTCCAGCGCATCCTGGAACATCCAGCGCTGATGTTCCGTGCCGGTGGCAAGCTCGAGCGTCATGTGCTCGCCGTGACGAAGGTGAAGTTGCTCCTCGGTGCAGATCCTCTTGAGCACGCGGGTGTACGGCGCGTAGCTGGAATCGAGCAAGGAAGCCTGCGTAACCAGTGCTGCCCCGTCGATCAGCCAGCCGATGAGTGCTGCGTCGCCCCAGTGGTGCACCGGGTAATGGAAGACGTTGTGGAACTTGGACTTGCCGTAGATCAAGTCTTCGTACATCGTGTCCCGGCTCTTGCCCAGGTCTTCGGCGACGCGATAAAGGAGCTGCGCGTGACCGACCTCGTCCTGGATCTTGGCCGCGAGTGACATCTTTCGGCGCAGCGACGGAGCCCGGGGGAGACACTCGCGTTCGGGTAGCGCCCCCATGATCTCGGAGTTGGCGTGCATCTCGATGAACTTGAGCACTCCGCGCCGGTAGTCGTCGGGCATCCAATCGCCCGTCTCGACCTTGCCGTCTGCTTCGATGTGCTCATTGAACTGCGCGAGCTTGTCCTCGTACGTCACGCTTTCAACCCCCTTATCAATAGGTCTGCGAACTTCTCGCCGATCTCGGTCGGGCCCAATTCGCCTCCCGGTTTGAACCATGCATACGTCCAGTTGCCGGCCGATAGAACGAGTCGTGCAGCGAAGCGAACGTTCGCATCGTCGCGGAACTCATCGGCCTCGATCCCATCCTGGATGATCTGGCGGGCGATGTCTTCGTAACGGTCGCGCTTCGCCTGGATCTTGGCGCGTCGGTCGGGCGAGAGATACCGCCATTCGTTGAGGAAGACCGTTGCCGCGTCGAGATGTTCGATCGCCGTTTCGATGTGGCTGACGAGCAAACGGCGGAGCCTGACCGACGCGAGGGCTTGCATGTTCAGGGCTTTCTCGCCGCGCTCGAGGAACCGGTCCGCTCCATCGGTGACGACGTCGAACAGCAGCTCCTCCTTCGATCCGATGTGGGAGTAGAGCGAACCCTTCTGCAGACCCAAGGCGTCGGCGAGGTGCTGGATCGATGTCCCGTGGTAGCCGCGTTCGGAGAAGAGCCGAGCCGCTGCATGCACCATCTCGGCCCGCCGGGGGCTGTGCGCTTTCTCGACTGTCGGGGCTGCTTGAGGCACGTGGTTCCCGTCTCTAGGTGGCGAACGACCGTTCGTTCGTGTGAGTCTAGCCCACCTTCGCCCTCGCTATCGTTGCGCCGTGCCCGTCGACCGATCTGCCCTCCTAGCCGAGCGCATGCCGCTCATCCTCAAGCGGCTCAAGAAGGCCTATCCAGAGGCCACGATCGCCCTCGATTTCCAGTCTCCGCTCGAGTGCGTGATCTCCGTGATCCTGTCGGCCCAGTCCACCGATGCCATGGTGAACACGGTTACTCCGAAGCTATTCGCCAAATACAAACGTCCGGAGGACTACCTGGCCGTCCCCGAAGAGGAGTTGCAGAAGGACATCCAGTCGACGGGTTTCTTCCGGCAGAAGACGAAGGCCGTCCGGGGGATGTGCCAGCGGCTGCTCGATGAGTACGGGGGAGAGGTGCCGAAGACGATGGCCGAGCTGATCACGTTGCCCGGTGTGGCGCGCAAGACGGCGAACGTCGTGCAGGGCCACATCTTTCCGGAGGTGGCGAAGAAGGACCCGGATGCCGGGATCGCGGTCGATACGCATGTGGGCCGGGTGGCGGTGCGTCTGGGGCTAACGAAGTGGAATTCGAAAGAGGCGGTGCGGATCGAGAACGATCTGAAGGGACTGGTGCCGCGCAAGGACTGGTGCCAGGTAACCGACCTGTTCATCGCTCATGGCCGTCAGATCTGCGATGCGAAGCGGCCCCTCTGCGAGCAATGCCCGATCGAGCTCCTCTGCCCGAGCTCCCAGGAAGCAG
>DASQLQ010000197.1:0-2332 GCA_035629935.1 Actinomycetota bacterium | reverse complement strand
GGATGGATCCCCGCACTGACGATCGGGATAGGCCTTGCTCTCGGGGTGGCATTCGTGCGCCGGCAACGGACACTCGCGGATCCACTGCTCGAGCTGAAGCTCTTCCGCATCCCGAAGTTCAGCGTGTCGGTGATATCGAATGCGTTCACCGGCTTCATCGCATTCGGGAGCTTCCTGTACGTGGCGCAGTATCTGCAGTTGGTGTTGGGGCTTAGCCCGATGCAAGCCGGTTTGTGGACGCTCCCCTCCTCGGCCGCCGTCATCGGAGGTTCCTTGATAGCGCCGGCGATCGGACGTCGGGTCCGCCCCGGATATGCGGTCGCAGGAGGACTGACGTTAGCCGCTCTCGGACTCGTGATCCTGACTCAGGTTGGGGGTAGCGCGGCCCTCGGGATCGCAGTGACCGGATCGATCGTGTTCGCCCTGGGTCTGGGCCCGACGTTCATCCTGGCAACCGACCTCATCATCGGAACCGCCCCGCCCGAGCGAACGGGAGCCGCATCGGCGATCTCGGAGACGGGAGCGGAGTTCGGAGGAGCGCTCGGCATAGCCGTTCTCGGAAGCATCGGTGCGGCCGTCTATCGCAGTGGAGTTACGGATGCGATCCCCGGCCGTGTCCCCCCAGCCGCGCAAGAAACTGCACGCGACACCCTTGGTGGGGCTATATCGGTTGCGCAGCAACTACCGAACGAGCTCGGCCGGGGCCTGGTAGACGCAGCCAACGCCGCTTTCACGCAAGGACTCCATCTGACTGCCGCCATCGGCGCGATCATCGCCGCAAGCATCGCCCTTGTGGTTGCTACCCGGCTGCGCGATGTGGAGCGGATCTCCGAAGGAAGTGCGCCCGAGCAAGATCCGACGAACGAAGACCCCAGGTCGTCCGGCACGAATGCAGTGCTGGCACCTGAACCTGCAAACTGCTGAGAGGAACACTGATGTCGAGAGAACCCGAAACCACTTTCGCCCGCCGATTCAGCAGCGAGGACGCATCCGCGAAAACGTGGGCAGAAGCAGAAGATCGACTTAAGAAGGCGGAGTTGTACTGGCTCTCGACCGTCCGAGGCGACGGGCGTCCCCACGTAACTCCTTTGATCGCCGTGTGGCTGGATGAGTCGATGTTCTTCTGTACCGGCAGTGACGAACGCAAGAACAAGAATCTGTTGGAGAACCCGCACTGCGTCCTCACGACCGGGTGCGACACCCTCAACGAGGGATTCGACATCGTGCTCGAAGGAGACGCCGTTCGGGTCACAGACAGGACCAAGCTGCAACTGCTCGCGGATGCCTACCTGGCGAAATACGGCAAGACGTGGGTGTTCGAGGTCGAGGACGCAGTATTCCGCCATGAAGGGAGCAAGGCTCTCGTGTACGAGATCGCACCGATAACGGCCTTCGGTTTCGGCAAAGGAGAGTTCAGCCAAACCAGATGGCGCTTCGACCATTGATTGGAGGAGGTAGATCTATGTGGCCGACCAGAAGGTGATCCTGGACATCTCGATGTCGTTGGATGGGTACATCGCCGGGCCCAACGACGGGCCTGGGAATGGGCTGGGCGATGGCGGCGAAGAGCTCCACGAATGGGCCTACGACCTGGCGGCCTTTCGCGAACCGCACGGTCAAGAAGGCGGAGCCATCAACGAGGATTCCAAGATGCTCGAGGAAGCCATGAACCGCCCGGGCGCCATCATCTGCGGAAAACGGATGTTCGAGAACGCCGAGGGGTGGGGGGATAACCCTCCCTTCCACAAACCAGTGTTCATTCTCACCCATGAAAACCTCGAGCCGCTCGAGAAGGAAGGGAGCACGACATTCACCTTCGTTAGCGGTATCGAGAACGCGTTGGAGCAAGCGAAAGACGCGGCAGCGGGGAAGGATGTTGCAATCGGCGGAGGTGCCGATACGGTTCAGCAGTTCATCGAGGCGGGATTGCTCGACGAGATGCGGATCCACATCGCACCGTTGATACTCGGCGGCGGGGTTCGCCTCTTCGACCACGTGTCCCCGGGGAGACTGGAAAAGACGCGGGTCGTCGACTCAGAGTTGGTAACCCACATCACCTACCGCTTCGTTAGGTGATCCGATGGCGACCTACGTATTGATCCATGGAGCCGGCTCAGACTCCTGGTACTGGCACTTGGTAGTCCCCGATCTGCGCGACCGGGGCCACGACGTAGTAGCTGTCGATCTTCCCTTCACCGATGACTCGGCCGGGTTAGCCGAATACACCGACGTCGTGGTGGACGCGATCGGCGATCGAGCCGATCTGATCTTGGTGGCCCAGTCAATGGGGGGCTTCACCGCTCCGCTCGTATGCGACCGCAAGCCGGTCGAC
>DASQLQ010000196.1:0-4609 GCA_035629935.1 Actinomycetota bacterium | reverse complement strand
TCACGGTCGTCGCTCTTTATGGCCTGAAACGGTTCGAGTTGTGGGTCTTCGGACGCCGCCGCACGGAAGGGAACGGAGACGGTGAAGGGGGGTGAGCCATTTGCGCGAGGAAGTTCGCCTCACGTCCTACTCGCACGGGGGTGGCTGAGCTTGCAAGCTCGGTACCGCCGAGCTGGCGCAGGTTCTGCGTCATGTGAAGACCACGAATCAAGATCCCGCGTTGCTGGTCGGCTTGGATTCCCCCGACGACGCCGCGGTCTATCAGGTCGCGCCGGACATGGCTCTCGTCCAGACGGTCGACTTTTTCACCCCGGTGGTGGACGACCCTTATTCGTGGGGTCGCATCGCAGCCGCGAACGCGCTGTCCGATGTATACGCGATGGGGGGCCGTCCGGCGCTTGCGCTGAATCTGGTGGGGTGGCCTCGCTCATTGGGCTTCGAGATCCTCGGGCGCGTGTTGCAAGGTGCTGCCGAGCTCTGTGACGAAGCGGGAGTAACGATCATCGGTGGGCATTCGGTCGACGATCCTGAACCTAAGTACGGGTTGGCCGTCACCGGCTTCGTGCACCCCGATCGCGTGGTGCGCAAGACGGGAGCTACCCCCGGCTGCGATCTCGTACTGACGAAACCGTTGGGCATGGGGATCATCTCCAGCGGGATCAAGGAAGGTAAGACGTCTCGTGCCACGGCTGAGGAAGCGATTCGCGTGATGGGAACTTTGAACAGAGCCGCCGCCGAAGCGATGACGGAAGTCGGCGTTGAAGCGGCCACCGACGTCACCGGTTTCGGCCTGATCGGTCACCTGCTGGAGATGCTCGGCGACGAACTCTCTGCAGAGCTGTATCTCGGCGCCATTCCAGTGTTGACCGAAGCATTCGAGCTGGCGCAACAAGGTGTTTACGCGGGCGGAAGCAAACGCAACTACGAGGCCGCCAAGGATCGGGTTGACACAAGCGGGTTGGACGAAGCGCGAGCGATGATCCTGTTCGATGCACAGACCTCTGGAGGGTTGTTGATCGCTGTCGACTCGGGATCAACCGCGTCGCTTATGGAGAAGATGGTCGAAAGTGAGGTCGGGGACGCGTCGGTGATCGGAAGACTTAGTAAAGGCCCCGGCACCATCCGCGTACTGCCCTAGGCGCGGCCGTTAGATATCGAAGAAGGGTCAGATGCCCCTGATGGCTGACAGGGACTAGGGGTCAGTCGAAGAAAGAGGACGTCTCACAGCCGAGGACCGTGTCGGAGCCGGGTCCGCCGTTACAAGTGTCGTTGGCTTCACCCAAGCCACCGTCGAGGGTGTCCTCTCCTGCCTCTCCAAACAAGTCGTCTGCGTCGGCCTGACCGAAGATCGAATCGTCCCCAACCCCTCCTAAGAGGATATCCGGACCTGCCCCGCCGAAAATGGCATCGTTTCCTTCGTCACCGAATACCTCATCGTGCCCGGGGCCGGCCAAGATCCTGTCCGCGCCTTCCTCCCCTTCAATATTGTCAACGCCCCACCCCCCTTCGAGCACGTCCTGCC
Source organism: Actinomycetota bacterium (assembly GCA_035629935.1). Classification (GTDB taxonomy): domain Bacteria; phylum Actinomycetota; class CADDZG01; order CADDZG01; family WHSQ01; genus DASQLQ01. The sequence goes on along the minus strand of DASQLQ010000196.1, from coordinate 3,087 downwards.
CTTCCCCACCGAGTATCCCCCTGTCGTCCCCACCGTCGCCGAAAACCTCGTCCTTTCCGTCTTTGCCGTCGAGGTAGTCGCGCTCCGAGCCACCCTCGATGACGTCGTTACCATTTTCCCCACTGAAAAAGTCGCGGCCCGGGCCCCCCTTCATGCGATCGGCTCCTGCACCTCCAAACCCGCTGTCATCCCCCTCGTCGCCGGAGATCTGATCGTTACCTTCCTCACCGCGAAGCTCGTCGCTTCCACCTTCGCCTGCCAGCACGTCATCCCCCTCTCCGCCGAGGAGAAGATCGTTCTCCTGCCCGGCGCCGCCCAGACGGTCGCGGGAGCTGCTATCGGAAGAGGGGCCACCGTTGATCACGTCGTCTCCTTCAGCTCCCCTCAGGGTGTCGTCGCCGTCGTCACCGTCGAGGCGGTCGTTGCCCTCCTCCCCCTGGATGTGGTCCTCTTCCTTGCCACCTCCAAGTTCGTCGTCCCCCTTCCCACCGAGGATCTGGTCCTCGCCGGCGCCGCCAAGCGCTTCATCGTTGCCGTCATCGCCGCGGATCGTGTCGGCTCCTCCCAGACCGAAGAGGTCGTCGTTTCCTTGGCCACCATTCATCACATCCTCGTTGCTACCTCCGGTGATTACGTCGTCGCCCTCTTGACCGTCGATCCGATCATTCAGAACGCCACCATCGAGCGTGTCATTGTCATCGCCCCCCTCGATTGTGTCCGGACCGTTGTTTCCATTCAGCGTGTCGTCACCGGCCCACCCCTTCATTACGTCCCGTCCAGTTCCTCCGGAGGCAGAATCGGATCCGGGATCGCCTGATATGGCGTCGTTGCCGGGGCCGCCGAAGATCGAGTCGTTGTCAGAGCCGCCGTTCAGGACGTCATCGTTTTCTCCACGCACGAACTGTGCGGGGGCCGTCGTTAGCGTGCGACCTTCGACATGCCCCACGGTGGGAGGCGCTTCTCCCTCGCGTAGATCTCCGAATATCGAGTCGGAGCCAGCATGGCCGAAGGCAGTGTCGGCGCCGGGTCCGCCTACGATCAGATCGTTCCCGCCGCCCCCAAGGATGTAATCGCGGCCTTCGCCCCCGATCAGTTCGTCATTGCTGTCGAACCCGCAGATGAGGTCGTCACCGGCGGTACCCACAAGAATGTCGGGTTGATTCGTGCCGACGATGTGAGTCACTTCGTCCGGATCGAAGTCCTCCGCCCCGGGGCAGAGCAGTGGCAGTGTCTCGCTGGGAGCCGGGGATGGGCTGGAGGAGGGCGGTGGGGTGCTCCGGCGGCCGCCACCACCGCCGCCACCCCCGGTGCCCGGAGTCTCGGTCGGAGTCTCGCTCGGAGTCTCGCTCGGAGTCTCGGTGGACGTTTCCGTGTCGGTCGGAGTCTCGGTCGACGTTTCCGTGTCGGTCGGAGTGGGGGTAGCCGACACCGGGCAAGGGATCTCCCCGACGGCGCTTCCGTCCGCGTAAGAGCAGTCCCACTCTGTTCCATCGGGGGCTTCCACGTGCAGAGAGATGGTGCCCGGGTGGACGGCGTTGTCTCCGTGACAAGCGTGATTCCACTCGGCGCGGCGTTCATCGGTGCCGTCTTCAAAGAAGAATCCACACGTGCCGGAGGGCTCCGTCTTGCTCCACGCGTAATCGAACAGGGGGTCTCCGACCCCGAAGATTCCGTCTCCGAAGTCAACTGCGGTGTAGTAGGTGGAGGCGCCCGTGGGATGCGCACCCTCGCTCTCGACCACCAGCGTGCCGGCGCTGGGCGGCTGGGCAAGGCTCGGCAAACTCGGGAGCCAAAAGGCCACCATCATGGCGGCGATCACCAGGGCTAGGACGGCTCTGGCTAGACCGTTGACCTGGTTGGTGGCTGCGACTTCGTTGACGACAGGGGCTACTGAAGTCCGCCCCATGAGGACCTCATCTCCTTGTGCCCAGCGAAGCAAGCCTAGGGACGGAACCCTCCAATGGGAATAGCCTTCAGCCGATTCACTCGGGTGATAGATGGCGTTTTGGCACGTAAGCTCCCACGTCATTCATGGAAGAGATCAAACTCGCTCAAGCCTTGGCGGACGAGATGGTGGCTCACTGCCTCGCGGGCCGACCGCATGAGGCTTGCGGCATCCTCGGAGCCGAGGGTGGTCGGATCGTGAAGGTTTTTCGGATGACAAATGTGTCCGCAAGCCCAGTTCGCTACTCGCTCGATCCCAAGGAGCAATTCGCCGTCTACAAGACCCTGGATGACAGTGGATGGGAGCTCGGCGGGGTGTTTCATTCCCACACCCGAACTGCGGCGTATCCGTCCCCAACCGACGTTCGAAAGGCAAGCGAGGACGTCCCCTACCTGATCGTGTCCTTGGCCCAGGATCCACCGGATATCAAAGGGTTCCGCATCATCAAAGAGCGCTGGGACTCGGAGGATGGAGAAATCCAGGAAGTCCCTGTCATCGTCGAGCGTTGACTACCATGTGCCCATGCCGGTAACCGTAAAGATCCCAACCGTCTTCAGGAAGTTCACCGACAACGAGTCGACCGTCGAGGTCGTTCCGGGAACCATCGCGGATCTGATCGATCAACTCGAAGAGAAGCACCCCGGGCTCAAGGAACAACTATTGGCCGAAGACGGGCAACTCCACCGCTTCGTCAATATCTACGTGAACGATGAGGACGCCCGGTACCTCGAGAAGCTCGAAACTAAGGTTTCCGACGGTGAAACCGTTTCGATCCTGCCTTCTGTCGCCGGCGGAAGTTCAACGCCTGTAAGCAGGTGAAATACAAGTCGATCCTCGACGCCATAGGCAACACCCCCCTTGTCGAGGTACCCCACCTAACCCCGGTCGAGGACGTGCGCCTGTGGGTGAAGCTCGAGGGTCAGAATCCCACTGGTTCCGTCAAAGACAGGATCGCTCTCGCGATGGTCGAGGCCGGCGAAGCTTCTGGCGAGCTGACGAAGGACAAGATCATCCTCGAACCCACCTCGGGTAACACGGGCATCGCGCTCGCGATGGTGACGAAGATCCGCGGTTACAGATTCACCGCGGTGATGCCGGACAACGCGAGCGCCGAACGGGTGCAACTGCTGAAAGCGTTCGGG
>DASQLQ010000195.1:0-15314 GCA_035629935.1 Actinomycetota bacterium | reverse complement strand
ATCCGACGAAGTCGGACCCCTCGATCACTTCCACCCGTCGGAGGAAGGACAGGCGAGCCTCGCCGAGGTCACCTGGGAGAACGGCTATTGGCCTGAGATCTGAGCTTCCTGCTGGGCCTGATGCTCGATACAGAACCGCGCTGCTGGGAAAGCTTCGAGCCGGTCATCTCCGATGGGTTCGCCGCACGCTTCACACTTGCCGTAGCTGCCATCCTCCAGTCGTTGGAGCGCAGCGTCGATCTCCTCGCCACGGCCCTTGAGAGTCGTAAAGATGGCCGAGTCCTTTTCGCGCTCGAACGTGTCCGAAGCAGCATCGGCCGGGCGCTGGTCGTAAGTGTTCAGCTCGCCGGTGCTCGACCGCTGTGATTCGTCCAGGTCGAGGTCGTCGGCCAGGCCGTTAGTCGCCTCGCTTAGTCGTTTCTTCTCTTCGATCAATCTTTCTCGCGCAGCATTCAGTTCCACAAGTCCTCCTAGGGAGCGGTCCTCGCTTCGTACCCGAAGGAACCAGAATCGAAACCGACTACGCCTTGTCCGCCGCCTCTTGTGCCTTTCGGCGAGCCTCCTCGGCTTGGTCACGAGCTCGCTTCGCAACGCTCGCCGCTTTGTCGGCATCGTCTTGCGCGCGTTCGGCCTCTCGCTCCATCTCGGTCGCTCGTTCTTCAGATTCCTCGGCGACGCGTTCGAGTTTGGCGATCCGCTCCTGGGTTCGTTTGTCCATCTTCTCGTAGACAGGGCTGTCGGCCGCATCTGCGAATCCGGACATGGCCTCGAAACCGGGGCCCTCGATCTCGGCCATCAAGCGACCCCACCGCAAAGTGTCGAGCTCGGTTCCGGAAGCCGCAGCCAACAAGGACTGAGAGATGCGCTGCGTTTGAGTGCTCGATGCGTTGTGTCCGGCCTCGACGAGGATGCCTGCTGCCAGATCGGTCAGACGCTTCACGACCTTTCGCCTCTCCCCCGCTGCGCCTCGGAGATCACCGGCTTTCTTGACGCCCGACATCTGTTCGTGGATCCGCACCAACTCTTCGAGCTCGGGGCCGTGCCGATGAGCGAGTTGATTGATCGCCCAGACCGTCGTCGTCGGTTTCTTGAACGCTTTGACGCGAGACGCAGTTTCTCTCTCGCCCGCAGTGTTCAGTTCCTTCACCAGCTCGTTCCGAAGCTGGGTGAAGTCTTCGAGCGGCACTCCGAACAGCTCGTCGATCCTTGCCTCGACATCCATCCGGCGAGGCTAGATCCCCAATCGGGGCGGTAAGTCTTTTCCGCACCCCGGGCACTTCAATGTCTCCAGGTCGTCGCCCTTTAGCTCCTCGCCGCACTGGGGACAGGGTGGGTGCTGTGGTGAGTCGGCCATGCGCTCAGGCTACCGGACGTCTAGCTGGGTACCGTGTTGCCCTCAGCGGGGATCGGGTGCTCTTTCAGCATCCGGGCGAAGTGAACGACATTGTGGGCCATCCAACTGGATGTCTTGTTCGTGTAGGCGTGGTTCCAACCCTCGGCCTCGATGTACGAGGGCCCGGGCCCCGCGGTGCCGACCCAATAGGTGTCCGCGTTCGGGGGGATCGTGCAACCCAGGTGCGACAGGTTGAACAGTGTCGTCGCCGCGCAATCGTGCGCGCCATCCTCGTTGCCGGTAACGACCACTCCCCTGACGGTGTTGTAGAGCGGGTACTGACCCACAGTGTTCGTGGAGTTGTAGGTACCGTCGAGTCGTTCGATCACCAGCTGTGCGACGCTCGATCGCACACCGAACCAGATCGGCATCCCGATGATCAAGATCTCGGCGGCGATGATCTTCTCGAGGATCTGCGGCCACTCATCGCCTTCGCCTTCGTCCGACGAGACACCGAACGGGATGTCGTAGTCGACGACCCTGATCGACTCGCACTCGACATCGAGCCCTTCGAGGATGTTGATCACGCGATCCATCAAAGCTTGGGTATTAGAAACGCTGGGACTCTTCTTCAGGGTGCAGTTGAGCAATACCGCTTTGAGCGACATGGTTCCCCCTTCTAAGCGTTCACGAGAGTCAACTCGGCGATCCCTGCCTCGATCGCGGCATCGAAATCTAGCTGCTTCCCCTCGGCAAGGGCGTGATCGACCGCCTCAACCCCTAGCGAGCCGCGTGCTTCGGCCAGCAGTTTCTCGATCTGCGCGGCGGCGGGTGGAGGTGGTTCGGGAGCCTGGATGCGTTCTCGCACCGCGCGTGCGGCGCCCGTCAGTTTCACGGCATCGACGAACCGGCCCCGCCCGGCAGCCATCTCCGCGACGTAATCGAGAACGCCACTCGCCGGACCGAAAACGCGCGCCGCGTGAAGCCCTTCCAACGCGTCCTTGAGGTATCCGAGGCCCTTGGTCTCTTTGCCGTGGAGCATCAGATACAACCCGAGATTGCTTTGGCCCAGCGCTATATCAATCTGAGAACCGATCGACCGGGCCAGCTCGAGACTGCGCTCGTAGTCCTCGAGCGGGTCCTCGAAGTCGCGATTGACGCATTGTTCCCACAGAAGTCCGCTCAGGGCCATCGACATACCTGCCAGATCGCCGACCTGCTCGAACAAGTGGTAACCGCGTCGCTGCCTCGCTCGACCGGCGTCCTTGTCTCCCATGAATGTCTCCGCTAGACCACGGCCGAGGTCGCATAACGCCATGCCGCGCTCATCCATCTCGACATCGAAGATCTGCCCCGCCTCGAAGAAGGCCGGCATCGCGAAAGCGAAGTCGCTTTGCCAGAAAGCCATCACGGCCCGAGTAGCCAGCGCCCGCGCGTATCCGATCTGGGAAAGCTCCTCTTTGACTTCGAGCACGCTCTCGGCTGCACGTCTCGCTGCCTCTACGTAGCCCCGGGTCCACCAGAACCACCAGGATGCGAACAACGCCTCCGCCATGAGCTCCGCGCCGCCATGTGCGGGAAGCCATTTCGAAGCCGCCCGCATGTTGTCGAGCTCGGCTTCCAGGCGTTCGAGTGCGACGGGTTCGTCCGCTGTACGGACCTTGATGCCAACGTCACGTGCCAACTCGATATAGAAGATCGCGTGCCGGTGAAGGATCTCGTCTCTCTCGGGCAACTCCTCGAAAAGCTCTGCGGAGTACTCGCGAACCGTCTCGAGCATCGAGAAGCGCGGATCGCAACACTCGTTCTGAGTGCTGCGCACGAGGCTCTGCTCGATCAACGAGGACAGCGACTCGAGGAATGAAGGCGCGATGTCGCGGAAGATCTGCTCGGCGTCATCCAGCGTGAATCCTCCTTTGAAGGCGCCTAGAGCAACGAAAACCTTTTTCGTGTCGTCATCCAACAAGTTGTACGACCACTCGATCGTGCACTTCAAGGTTTGGTGACGCTCGGGCATGTCCCGCGCACCCCCCGAGAGGACATCGAGCCGTTCACGCAATCTTTTGAGCAGCGCTTCGGGTGTGAGCATTCTGATCCGGGCAGCCGCAAGTTCAATGGCAAGGGGCAAACCGTCCAGGCGTTTGCAGATCTCGGCGACGATGTCCGCGTCCGAATTCTCAATCGTGAAATCGGGCCGAACGGCCCGAGCACGCTCGACGAAGAGCTTCACCGCATCGTAGGAAGCAACCGAATCGTTCGAATCATTCGGGGGCACTCCTAGCGCAGGCACGTCGTACTCCTTCTCGCCTCGCACCCTCAAGGGAGCGCGGCTGGTGACCAGGATCCTCAATCCCGGGCACCGAATCAGTAACTCGCCCACCGCCGAAGATGCGTCGAGAACCTGTTCGAAGTTGTCGAGCACTAGCAAACTCTCTCTGTCTTTGAAGAAAGCGGCCAGGTCGTCGACGGCACCCTGCGACCCGCCCGACGAGACGTCCATGGCCCTCGCTATCGCCTCTGCGACCTGAACGGCATCCGTGAGGCTTGCCAGGGAGATGAAGTGCGAACCCAGGTCGAGGTGTGCGAACTTGCCGGCCACCTCGATGGCTAGACGAGACTTGCCGATCCCGCCCGGTCCCGTAAGCGTCACGAGTCGAACTTCGCGATCCTCCAGGAGAGCAGTGAGCTCCGCTACCTCGCGGTCTCGTCCGACGATCGGGTTCGCAGGCGAGGGCAGTGCGCTCTTCAGTGTGTTGCGTGGAGGAGGTCGGTCCGGCCTGCGACTCTGCTCCTGAAAACGCTCCGTAAGAAGCAAGATCAGGTCGTCTTTCAGCAAACCGGCGAGTTCGGCGGCCGTGTCGAACTGCTTGTAGGAGATGCTCGCCTCGTCCTGGATCCGTCGCAGGAGGTCCGCCAGTCGGGGCTCCATCTCGTCCCCGTTCTTTATGTAAAGGAGGCGAGGCATCTTGCCGGACGAGCTGAACTCGTCCTCGAGTCCGGAGATCTCCATGTCGGGCGCTACCCACCCGTAGCTTTGCCAGTAGATCCCCACGAAGACATCGCTCTGCTCCAGGTAGGAGTGGTACAGAGCCTGCGGGGGATGGGGGCGCGCACCGGCCTCGAACATGACCGGGATCAGCTTCAATGACTCGATCGCATCGCGCGCCGCGGCGCGCTCGTCGGCAAGCTCCTGGAGCGTCGAAGAAACGAAGATGCGGAGACGCTGGTCGGGAGTGAGAATCACTTGACCAAGCTAAAACAAAGGGGAGCGGCCCGGAAGGCCGCTCCCCAAACCAGCTGTTGCGAATCTGTTACGCGGTGATCGTTTCCTTTTCAGTAGCGTCGATCACTGTCGAACGGTCCTTGTTCGCCTTCTCGTAGTTGCGGACGGCGATCAACAGGCTTGTCGAGGCGTCCGACAGACGGCCCTTGATCTCGTCCACGGTCATGTCGTCGTAACCGTCCCACGGCAACTCGATCTTGTGGTCGCCCTCGATCAGGGTCGTCTGCACAACGATGTCGGCGAGGATCGGGATCTCCTTGCGGAGCGCGTCGAACATCGTCTCCTCGTCGAGCCGGATCTCGGCCGCCATCTCAGCGGTCTCGTGGTCTCCGAGCCCACGTGCGACGGTCTCGATCGTGTCGTAAGCGGCGATCTCCATGCCTTCGGTCATGACCTCGTCGCGGGCGTTGCGAAGCATCTTCTCTTTGATGTCGGTGCCACCGCGGATCATGTCGATCGGACCCTTGGTGAGGACGAGGCTCTGCTTCACGACGTTCTGTGCCAGGCCGTAGGTGCGGGCAACGATGCTCTCGGTGTAGCCCAACCTGTCTAGCCTGCGGTTCAGCTTGGCCGCGTGCGACTTCGTCTCGCGCAGGTGGTCCTGTAGCAGCGTCTTGTACGAGCCACGCTCGGCGATGTTGATGTGTGCCTCGAGGGTGTTGATCAAAGCAAGCTCATTCGCATGCGCCTCGACCAGCAACTCGATCAATCTCTCTTTACCTCTGTACATGAGTACCTCCTGAAATAGGTAACCCGCCTGAAAACGCCCATGAAAGACGTCTGTTGTTGTCTTACCCAAAGTGGACTTTTGACAATCGCGAGCGCGTGTTCACTTGGTTTTTTCGCGAACTTCCTCGATCGTTCGCCCACTCAAAGCAGACTCCGGTTGCATTGCCGTCGGATCGCGTTGCGGGTCGGCTGCGTCGTCTCTCTTTTTCACGAGCAGCCACTTGGCACGTTGGTCGCGTCCGATCGACACCCGTCGAAGCGACCACCCCCCGATCAACTTCTTGCCCTCGAGCCACACGCTCACGTACCCATCCTCGAGACCTTGCTGCAGGGGAACCTCTTTGCCATCTAACTCCGTGATGTTCCGGTAGGTGCCGAGATCCCAAACGATCACCGGACCTGCACCGTAGGTACCCTCGGGGATCACGCCCTCGAAGTCGTAATAGTCGAGTCCGTGATCTTCGACGGGCATGGCCAGACGACGATCCTTGGGATCCAACGAAGGACCTTTCGGCACGGCCCAGGATTTGAGCACCCCGTCGACCTCCAGCCGGAAGTCGTAGTGAAGGCTCGTTGCGTGGTGTTTCTGGATTACGAAGCGGTCCGGCACGCTTGTGATGCTAAGTGGCGGACTTCTGTTTGTGACGAGCCCTGTAGGCAGCGACGTTCACGCGTGACGAACAGATCTCGTTGCAGTAGCGACGCGACCTATTGCGCGACATGTCCACGAAGACGTCTTTACAGTTGTCTGCCGCACAGACGCCCAATCGTTCGAACCCGTACTCCCCGATGATGCTTGCAAGTCCCATCGCCGTGGTAGCTGCGACACGCTGTCCGAGGGAGGCATCCTCCGGCGCGTAATGAAGGTGCCAGGTTCCGTCGTGGTCCGTTAGGTAGGGCTTCACCTCGAGCTCGTCGAGCAATTGGTTGAGGATCGTTGCTGCGGCCGAATGGTCGGGGGCCAAGAAGATCTCGCGGAGACGATCTCGGACCCGATGGAGTGCTGCGATATCGGCACTGCTTGCGTCGTAGGGGCCCGAGAAATGGTGGCCCTTGAGGAACTCCTCGACGGCCTCCTGTGTACCCATGAACTCGTTCCCACTGATCGATCCCTGGGTGTTCACGAGGTCCGCGGCTGCCTGCACGCAATAGTCTGTGTAATGGTTAAAGTCCACTTGACTTCTTACTCCCGGTCTTCTAGTGTGTAAGAACCATATGCAGTATAGACCCTTACGGAGGTGACGGCAATGCTTCCAGAGATCAGAAGCGCATTATCCGCCGAACGAGCCTGCGACCTCCAGGAGGCGGGGTCCCGTGAACGGATGGCCCGTAGCGCCTCCGGAGCCCGCCCGAGCGGCCCGCGGCGCCGTCTGGGCCGGGGGCTCATCTCGCTCGGCAGCAGGATCGCCGGGGAAGACGCGCTCTTCGAAGAGCTCTACGCCAGGCATTAAGTGACCGCAGCTCAACAAGCTCTTGCCCGCACGAGAGGGCGGGACGGCTTCTCCCCCGCCGTCCCCGCCCTGCTCGGAGCGATGGCCATCTGGGGCGGTTCGTACGTGGTTACGAAGTTCGCGCTGGTCGCCGCAGGCCCATTCACAGTTCTTTGGCTGAGGATTGCCATCGCGGCCGTTGTGATGGTGCCGTTGGCCTGGCGTCAGGGCTTCCGCTTGCGGATGGCGTTGGAGCGTCGATACTTGATCTTCGGGCTAACCGGAATGGCTTTGCATCTCGGGCTCGAGATCCTCGGCCTGGAATTCACCTCGGCATCAAGCGCTGCACTGATCATCGCGACCGCCCCGGCGGTCACCGTCGGCTTCTCTGTCGTGTTGCTGAAGGAGCGCCTTTCAGTTCTGCAGGGGGTCGGCATCGCTCTCTCGGTTATCGGAGTGGTACTCATCACGGGAGCACAAACCTCAGCCGGTTATCCACTCGGCTGGTTGGGCAACCTGCTCGTCTTCGGTGGAGTGGTGATGTGGGGCGTCTTCACCGTTCAAGCAAGAAAGATGGTCGTCGATCAGAGCTGGCTCGTGGTCACGACCGCAGCGACGGTGTCGGCCGTTGGCATGGTCTTGCCCGTGGCGCTCGGCGAGATCGCGATCCAAGGAGCTCCTTCATTCACGCTGAGCAGCTTCGCCAGCGTCGTCTATCTGGGCCTGCTGGCTTCGGCCGTTGCCTATGGCCTCTACAACCTCGCGTTGAAGTTCGTAGGTGGCTCGGTCGTGGGCCCCTACATCAGCCTCGTTCCAGTCATCGGTGTCGGGTTGGCCCTCTTGGTGGGTGAGACCATGACCGCCCTGCAGCTCGTCGGCGGGGCGACCGTTGCCGTCGGTGTCTGGCTCAGCCATAGAGGTGCGCCCAGCACCGCGTAACTGCCGAAAAGGACATTCTCCATAACCCGGCCACTTTCTTTGGTCGGGCCCTCTTGGTGCCGATAGCACCACAGGGCATCGGCAAGGGAGAGCCAATGGGGAGTGCAGCGCAGCAGACGTCTAATGATTTCGCGCGGCCGGACCTCCGTTCATCACACACGGGCTCTGGTTGGTGGGCCCTCTTAGCAACGATCCTCATCGTCGTGTTGCCTTCTGCGACGGTGACATCGATCGTCAAAATGTCCGGCACTAGCCTCAACATCTTCTTCACGTGGGCCGCAACCGCAGGACTTTCTGCCTGCCTGTTGTTCCTAGGCACCGGCTGGTGGATGAGACAACCAGGATCCACAAGGATGTCGTTCGGCGAGTTGATGGTGTGGCGTTACGTGCAACGACGTCGAGCCGATGAGCGACTGGATGAAGTATCCCGAGCATTCTCCGGAAGCGACCGAGGTGAGATCACTCGTTACGGCCAGCTAAAGGTTCTGAAGGATCTGAACGGAGCACTCGAGATCCGAGACCCCTACACGCGAGGTCACGCGCGCCGTGTGGAAAGACACGCTTACAGAACCGCTCTGGCGATGCACCTTTCCGTGGACGACATCTTCGACCTTCGGCTCGCAGCGAGCCTTCACGACATCGGAAAGATCAAAGTTCCCATCGAGATCATCCGCAAGCAAGGCCCCCTCGACGACCAGGAATGGGAAACGATGAAGGAGCACAGCACTCTCGGTGCGCGCCTCATCACCAACATCGGCAACCAATCTGTGGTCAACGCAGTCCGGCACCACCACGAACGGTGGGACGGGTCCGGCTACCCGCACGGTATCTCCGGTGATGCGATCCCACTGCACTCGCGGATCATCGCCGTCTCCGATGCCTTCGACGCGATCACTTCCAACCGTCCCTACCGAGGGAAATCGAACCGGAAGGAAGCGATCGATATCCTCAAGACGCAGTCGGGCAAGCAGTTCGACCCGGAGGTCGTCGATGCTTTCCTCGGAGCGCTCCCCCGCGGTCTGCCGGGCATCGCCGCGCTGTCATGGCTGGGATTCCCTGCTCTCAAGCGCGTTGCGTCCGACTTCACGGCAGTAGCGAGACAAGCGGGAACCGTCGGAGTTGCCGGTGCGATCGCGGCCAGTGGTTTTTCGGGTGCAGTTGCAAGCAATGTCAATCCGGCGAAGTACCTGAACGCGCTGACCGGCCAACCTCGGATCGAACGAGCTGCGGCGAACAATAAGAAGCCTCAGTCGCAACCGACTTCGGCGTCCGGGCTTGTTCTGGGCAGCGCATTGAAGCGATCGGGGGATAACGGGGGGACCACCGAGGACAACGACCGGTCGCGCTCCGCAGATGCGAAGAACTCCGCTCGCGGTCACGGGACGAAGGGCCGGGGTAAAGCCCTCGGACACACCAGGGCGAAGAAAGAGAAGGTTCCGCCGGGTCAGGCCAAGAAGGACGCGGCGCCCAAGGAGCCCAAGGTCAAGGAGCTCAAGAGTGACGACGGTCACGCCAAGGGCAACTCCAAGAAGACCGAATCGGATGGTGGGTCATCCGGCACCGCAACCGCTGAGGCCGAGGCCGACGCAGGAGCGGATGCCGAAACGGCCGAGCCGGCCGCAGGCGACAAGGGAAAAACCGTCAAGGAAGAGAAACCACCCAAGGCAACAGAAACCCAGACGGAAAGCGAGACCGACACTGCTGCAGTAGTGGATGACTCAGAGCCGGCCACGGATTCGAGCAACGAGAACACTGGCGGCAACGGCAAAGGCAAAGACAAGTAACTTTGGCCGATGCCGGAAGCTCCCGAGATGCAGGCTCTCTCGGAACGGATCGATGAAGTCGTTCGCGGTTCTAGCTTCAACGGGGCTCAGCTCCTTCAGTTCGCTTCGCTGAAGACTTTCGACCCTCCACCCGAGGCCCTCGCCGGACGGATCGTCGGATCCGTCGGGCGTCGCGGGAAGTACCTCATCCTGGAGTTCGGTGGTCCCAGGCTGCTGGTACATCTCTCGCAGGGGGGCCGCGTCGACGTCGAGCACCCACCCAAGCGGACGCGACCGAAGTTCGGTGTCGTTCGTTTCTCCTTCGATTCCCGGCCTTCGCTCCTCGTCAAGGAATTCGGAACGCAGCGAAAGGCTGCCTGGTGGGTGCTAAAGGAGGGCGACGAGGGGCCGCTCGCGAAGTTGGGCCCCGAAGCCGATTCAAAGGAGTTCGCAGACTTCATCCGCTCGGGATCCGACACTCGTCGATTGCACACGATCCTGCGCGACCAGCGAACCGTGGCCGGCATGGGTCGCGGTTACACCGACGACATCCTCCATCGGGCGCGACTGTCGCCCTACCTGTCGCTGGCACGGGCAAGTGAGGCCGAACGAGAGCAGTTGCTGGCGGCGGTCAAAGAGGTCCTGGCCCAGGGTCTCGCAGAAGAGAGGAAGCGCACGGGTGGGCTTCCGACCAAACTGGGTGACCACTGGATCGTTCACGGGCGGGCGGGCACACCCTGTCCGGTGTGCGGGGATGAGTTGAAGCGGGTCTCATACGAGAGTCACGAAGTCGCGTATTGCCCGGCCTGCCAAACCGGCGGAAAGATCCTTGCCGACCGCCGCCTTTCGCGCATCCTCAAGTAAAGGATCCCTTAGAGCCCGAAGTGGTCGAGTGCCTCCAGAGCTCTCAGGGTGAGCTCTACGTCGTTGGGCCATCCGCCGTCTGGGGCATCCGAGCTCAATAGGTCGGCCAAGGTTTCCACCGAACGATGCTCAGCCGGGATGCGAGCGGCACCCCAGAACGTAAGCGCCGTTGCCAGTTCCCACGGCCCCCAGGCTTCTTCGCTCGACTGCTCGCGCGCCCAGCGAAGAGCCCACTCCGTCATCTCCGTCTTAGGGCCCTCCGCCAACCAGTAGGTGCCGGCCGCGGCGAATGTCGGGTAAGCGCCTCCGGTGAAGCGTCCCCGTTGGTCCGCTTCCCCTCTCAACAGATCGATCGCCCGGGGGCCGGGGTCCCGATCCAGGGCTAACAATCCGCAGGTCGCCGACGCGGTCGCCCACACTCGGCCTGCAGCGGGATCGTCGACCGTCCCCGGCACGTCGTCGGGAGCGTCCAGCCATGCCTCGGCGGGAGTACGCGCTTCGAGTAGCCAGTCGGCTGCGATGGTGACGGCACCGGACACATCCAGGCCGAGGATCACGAGGTGACAGATCGCCTCCCCCGTCGCACCGGTCGATACTCGACCCGAAGCGCCGAGGAATCCACCTTCGCCGTCCTGATCGGGTAGGTCCGGAAGCGGACCCGGATCGTCGCCGGACAACTTCAGAGCGCGCCACGACTGCCACTCGTCGCCCGAAGAAAGAACGTGCTGAAGTGCTTGCTCTCTATCGATCGCCACGGCGAGAGACTACGTGGACCAGGTCCACCAGGAGATGCGAGAAGGCGTCAGGTACAGAGCGCGCTCCCCCGTCGTCATCTCTTCGTCGTATTGGGAATACCGCTCGCGTAACGCGACGCCGGCAGTTGAGATCGGTTCGACGCTCACGGTTCCTTTCACCATCACCCAGCCGATCCGGGTCCACTCCTCGTCCCAGAGGTCCGCAAGGAAAGTCGCACGCGGATCGACCTCGAGATTCCTTACCCGTTGCAAGTCTTTCGAAGACTTCGGTTTGTCGTCGATCGGAGACACGATCTTGCCGTTCTCGATAACGAACACGACGGGCACCGAGTGGATCGAACCATCGTCAAGCAGTGTCGAGAAAGTCGCGCGGCGTGCCCGTTCGAGGATCGATGAAACGTTGGGGGGCAACTCTGCGAGCGAAGAAGCTTTAACGCTCGGCATGGTTTACGCGTGTTGCCCCGGCGCGCGACCGGGCCCCGGGGGTCCGGCGAACGCCTGGGCGATCGACATCCATTCCTCGGCCAGGGGACCTTTGATCTCCAGCGTGGTGTCGCCTAGATGCCTCCGTTGTGTGACCACGAGGCAGAAGTCCACCGAAAGGCCGCGAACCGAGTTGGTTTCGTCCTCTCCCCACGCCCAGGTATCACCCGATGGAGACGTTAGCTCGACACGGACGTCGCCCCCGGGAAACTCCCGGCCGTTAGCTGCGTAACTGTTGTGTCGCGCACGGACCCCTAGATGACAGACGTGCTTCAAGCGATCGGTGGGGACGCGTTCGAGGCCCAGAGCATCGGCAACGTCTTGGCCGTGTGCCCACGTCTCCATGAGACGAGCACTGATGAACGACGCCAAGCTCATGGGGGGCCCGAACCACGGGACCCGGCCGGTCGGCTCGGCCGCCCAGAATCCGCGCAACATCTGTGTTCGGGCAGCGCGCCACCAGTGCAACACCTCGATCGCCGGGAGCGCTCGACCGAACTCGAGGGGGGCATCCATGAAGCCCTGGATGTCCTCGGCAATCTTCGCCAGGCTCTCGTTGAATCGGTCTGGTTCGAGCAGAGCCAGAGCGGCTTGCTCGTCGAAGAAAGCCAGATGGCTTATCTGATCGCGCACCGTCCACGGTTCCGCCGGGGTTGGGAGTTCCCAGGTCTGCTCGTCCAGACCCACGACCAGATCATCGACCGAGGCGTGCTCGTCGTAGAGATCGGTGCACAGGGTGTCGATGTCGACCACGGGCGAACGCTAGCAGTCTGGGGCTTTCGCATTTGCGGTCGAAGTATCGGAAGATGGCGGGGATGTCTGAAACTGATCTCACCGTTGCGGTAACCGGGCCCACCGGCGCCATCGGAAAAGCATTCCTGCGCGCTCTCGATCGAGAGGATTCGGTGGGTCGGATCATCGGCATGGCGCGGCGCCCTTTCGATCCCGACGAGCTCGGCGTCAAGAAGGTCGAGTACCGGCAGGGCGACATCACCGACAAGGGAGCCGTTGGCGACCTCGTGAAGGGTGCCGACGTCGTCGTCCATCTCGCGTTCCTTATATTCGGTGATCTCGAAGAAGCTCGAGCAATCAACGTCGAAGGGTCCAGCAACGTCTTCGAAGCCACTTTCGACGCGGGAGCGGCCCGGCTCGTGTACACGTCGTCGGTGGCTGCGTACGGGTTCCACGACGACAACCCCGAGCTTCTGGACGAGGACGTGCCGCCGCGCGGCTCCCCCGAGCATTACTACTCGGCTCAGAAAGCCGAGGTCGAGGGGTTGTTGCAGAAGATGCAGCAAGGTCGTGACACCGATGTCTTCGTGTTCCGCCCTTGCATCGTGGCGGGCCCCAACGCAACCGAGCTGATCGAGGAGATCCCGTACGTCAAGATCGCCGAGAAACTTCCCGATGGTGTGCGCAAGGTTGTCTCCGGAGTACCGCTACTTCGCCCGATCATCCCGGACCCGGGCACGCCGTTCCAACTGGTGCACGAAGACGACGTTGCGAGCGCGATGGTCACAGCGGTCAAAGGTGGAGTGGCGCCGGGTGCCTACAACCTCGCCGCCGATGGCGAAGTTTCGGCGACCGATCTAGCTCAAGCGCTGGGCTGGTACGCGATCCCGATGCCGGAGATCGCGTTGGACGCTACAGCGAAGATCATCTCGAAGCTCCCCTACATGCCGGTGCAGGCATCGTGGATCAACGCGGTGCGGGTGCCGGTGCTGATGGACACGGCGAAAGCACAACGGAACCTGGGTTGGCAGCCGGAGTACGACGCCTTCGAAACTCTGGCCGAGACGATCCACGGCGCCCGTCAAAAGGGTTTGCTCCGGCGCCCCTAACCCGTTCTTTGTTCACTTACGGGCAATTCGGGAACGCCTTCTTTGCTCACAATGGAGTGATTACGTCTCCATCCCAGTCGCTCCCGGAACCCATCCCGCTTCACGCAAAGCAAGTTCGATCTTCCGGAGGGTCGCTGCAGGTGAATCCATCACATCTGCCCAGGTCACGTACAAAACGCGGAACCCCGCTGCGGTGATCTCGTTATGCCTCGCGGCATCTCGCGAAGATGCGTGATCGCCCCAATGCCATTTTCGGCTGTGCCCTTCGATGACCAGCTTCCACTCGGGAAAGACAAAGTCAGGCCTCGCAATGAAGTGCCCATCCTGATCCGTCAATTCGTGTTGCATTTCCGGAAGGGGTAACGACGAATTGGACAGCAGTTCGAAGATAAGCGTCTCGAGCGGCGAATGAGGTGTGTTGCGAACCGATAGTCGTCGATGAACCAGTCTGCGCAAAACTGCGCACCCTCGTCGTCCTCGCCTTGCCGTCAGGTAGAGGCAGCGATCTAGATCCCCCAGAGTTGTAAGCCCTCTCCTCAATCCATCATCCAGCGCCATCGCCACCCGCGTTTCGGAGAACACGGCACCAAGGTCCAGTAACGAGCGCTCGACCGATGTCACGGGAACGCTCTTGATCTTCCTTAACTGCTCCGCCGGCATGCGAAGCGTGTGATGCACTTGGATCCCGCACCGTGGAACGACTCTGATATCCGAAGTAGTGATCTCAAGAGGCGGGTCATCACAACCCGGAAGTTTCCATAGGAAGCCCGCAGCTCGGTGCGAAGCAACTCCATCGCTCCAGAAGCATGCTGCTACCTGGTCCCGATGCCAGGAAGGCGAAGCACCGGCGATGCCGTACACGCGTGGGTGAAGCGCCTCGAATCGCCCGCTTTTCAACCTGTATCGGATCGTGTCGTCGGTATGCCCGCAAGCAAGCGCCTGGGTATGGCGAAAGACTCCGTATTGACGCTGGGCGATATTCTCGACGGCCCTGTCCGCTGCGCTGCGCATCAACTGATCCGACTAGGGAATCCTTCAAATCGCTGTGACCAGGCACACAATTCCTGTAAGCGAACAAAGAAGGGGGGGCCGCGATTGCCCTTATGTGTACTAAGAAGGGCTAGAAGCCGCGGAAGGCTCTATCTAAGAGACCTTGTTGTTCCTGTTCGTGGACCGTTTGACTGCCCGTCGCCGGGCTGGCACTGGCGAACCGGGACGCACGACTTAATTTGATGTCGCGACTGCGCAACTCGTCGCCCAGTTGCGCGTGCACGAAAGCCCAGGCCCCCATGTTCTCCGGCTCGTCCTGCACCCACCGGAACTGCTTTGCATTCGGATACCGCTCGACGAGCGCCAGGATCTGCTCGGACGGGAACGGATAGAGCTGCTCGACCCGAACGACCGCGACCGGTGCATCCCGCTCGGCACGCTCGCCGGCCAATTGATAGGCGACCTTCCCCGAAGAGAGGAGCACGCCTTTGACGCCGGCGGGATCGTCGACCAGGACATCATCGATCGTTTCGCGGAAGTGGCCCTTCGTGAACTCAGACGTCTTGCTGCGTGCATCCGGCAGACGCAACAGCCACTTCGGGGTCATCACGATGAGAGGCTTTCGCACGCTTCGATGTAGTTGGCGTCGCAACACATGGAAGTACTGGGCGGCGGTCGTCGGCTGGACGACCTGGATGCTCTCCTCCGCCGACAGGGTGAGGAACCGCTCCAACCGCGCACTCGAGTGATCCGGCCCCTGCCCTTCGTAGCCGTGCGGCAGCAGCATCACCAGCCCGCTCTCCTGGCTCCATTTGTCTTCGCCGGCAACGATGAACTCGTCCACGACGATCTGCGCCCCGTTGATGAAGTCGCCGAACTGAGCCTCCCAGCAAACGAGAGCGTC
>DASQLQ010000194.1:0-5671 GCA_035629935.1 Actinomycetota bacterium | reverse complement strand
GCCGCCCAAGGAACCGAGGGAAGCTGCCCAGTCCCCCACCCATGCCCTCGAGCTGAAGGTCACAGGTGAGGAGCTGGAACAGATCGTCCACATGGCAGCCGAGCAGGATCTCCCCGTGCCGGACCTCGTGCGGTCGCTGCTGGTGCGCTCGCTCAACCACTCAGAGGACTAGCGACGCCTGAACGCTGTGCTTCTTCCTGAAACGCCAGTCAATATCGACAACGACGACAAGCGCTGTGCCTTGAAATATCCCCGACTGACTCGGCTTCAAAGTGGGCGAGCCTCGGCTCGCCGACACTCAGTGACTGCCGAGGATCAGCCGCGATAATCGACGGCCTTGCTGCCGTCATCACACTTGGTGCCGGCGATGCCCTTGGGCACCGAGTATTTCTTCATGTCGTCGCAGGGGGGAATCGACTGACCATCGAAGATCCGCCGCCATATGCCGTCGACTTTGGCCCACATATGCACGGCGCCCCCGTTGTCGCAGTCGAACACGTAGCCCAGGGCGTACCCGGCTGGGTCGACCTTGGAGACGCTGACGTAGGGGGAATCGCACTTGCCTGTCGCGCCCCCGTCTTTCGCTACTTCACTGACGGCCCCGGCGACGAACTGCTTGAAGTCTTCTGGCGCGCCCTTGAGTTTGTCGACGTCTTCGGCAGCCTGAAGTTGGACCCCGTCATCGCCGTAATCGATGAGCTTGGCGGCCGAGGACGATGCGGCCGGGGAAGAGGCCGACGAGTCCTTCGCAGGATCGTTGCTCGCGCCACAGGCGCCCGTGAACAGCAGCGTGGCAGTCACGACCGCCATTGGGAGTACGTTGCGTCTCATGACCATCGAGCGTGGCAGTCCTGCCGGGCGAACTCTATGGTCATTTCGAAGCATCCTCACCCGAGTGCGCGGGGTGGTAGTTGGTCAGTGGGATCGGCTCGCCAACGCTCACTTCGTAACATTGACTGGTCCCCTCGAAACGGGGCTGGCAAGGCTTCCTCTGCCGCCGGGGTCAACTCTTCGGGGGCATCTGAGCTAGTTGAGCTGAGGTGTTAGCACACTCCGCGGTTTTCGTTAACACTTGACCTTATGTCTCGAACTGACTCGGCCTCGCTCGTCATACCAGCGCAGCCGGGCGAGATATTCGCCGCGATGACTGGTCGGGACGCTCTCGAACAGTGGCTTCCACCGACGGGAATGACTGGACGATTCGAGCACTTTGATGCCAGACCCGGCGGTTCGTACCGCCTCGTCCTCTCTTACGACGCGGTTCACGGCGGCAGCGGCAAGACGACGCCGGGCTCCGACGTCGTGGATGTCCGCTTCGTAGCCATCGAGCCAGATACGCGGGTCGTCCAGGCGGTCGACTTCGAAAGCGACGACCCTAGGTTCACCGGCACTATGACCATGACATGGGTGTTGCAGGCGACCGAGGGCGGAACTCGCGTCGAGATCCGTGCGGATGACGTGCCGCCAGGCATTTCCGCAGAAGACCACGCAGCCGGGCTCACGGCTTCATTGGAGAACCTCGCAGACTACGTCGCTGCGGTGGATACATAACCCTGAGTGCGCAGAGCGGTCGAAGTCAGGTGACATCGGCTCACCGACGCTCACATACCCGGTAAAGAACTGGAAACCGTTGGACCCGGATCGGCTCCACGTTTGGGGGAAATGTCTAGACTTAACCCCACCGCCCTTCGCATCTCCCCCGAGTGCGTGGGGCGGTCCGTCGTCAAGAGCTAGTGCGTTGGGACGTTCTCTCGGAGGAATGCGAGCTGGTCGGCGATGATGTTGGTGAACGCGGGGTCGACGTAGGGGTCGAAATGGCTGCATTCGTAGATGCGCACTGTCACGTCTGGGATTTGTTTGGCCGCGTTCTCGGCGACTGCGCATGGGGTGATGGCGTCGTTGCTGGCGATCTGAATCAGGGTGGGACATTCAATGTTCGACATGACCCGTTCTGGTGAGTACAGCCCGATCTTGAGGCCGATCCGCGCAGCAACGTCTTGGCGATAGGCGTCCGGCTCAATACCGGAGTGAACGATAAGCTGCTCCAGCCCTGGCAGCGCGTCGGGTGTCGTCATGATCCCAAGATCACCGGGCCGGCCCACGAGCGGTATGTAGACAGGCTTTCGTCCCAAGACCGCGTTGATCTGGTCGCGTATGGCATAGGGGGCAATCTTCCTGGAGGCGGCGAACCCGGTCGCCCGCACAGCCGCAGGACCACTCACGTGCGGCACTTGTGCAATGACGGCGGCAAGCGTCTCCCCCCGTCCGGCGACCGTGAGGACATGTCCGCCACCGAATGACGTTCCCCAAGCCACAATCTTGTCCGCATCAATCCCCGGAAGCGAACGAGCAAACTCAAGTGCTGCCTTCCAATCGTCGTGCTGCATGGAAACGTCCAGAACCTGGCGAGGTTCGCCATCGCTATCGCCGAACCCTCGATAGTCGAACACCACGGCTGCATAGCCGGCCGCTGCAAAACGCTCCGCGTATGCATAGAGGCGCAAGGCACGTGGAGACCCGAAGCCGTGCGCCATCACGAGCGCCGGTATCGGCAACTCTGTGGACGTTGTCGGACGAAACACTGTGGCCGCGCACTTGGTTCCGTCGGACGAAAATGAGGTCGATTCCGACGCGAAGGGGGTGTTGTCAGATTCGGTCACGGACGCTCCATCGTTGGGCTCGGGCAACCCCCTGATCGGGTCAGCAGGCCCGGGTCATCGTAACTGGCAATGCACATGCCGGGGTATTTGCGGTTGAGGCTCCGAACCTGCCGTCGTCGCTAGTCAGTCCCGGTCTTATTGGCGAGCGGCAATGCGCATCCTCACACCGAGAGCGCGGGGCGGTCGCATGTCAGCCAGACGTGCCCAGCTCCTGTCGATGAGTTTCGAAAGTCTGGATGCAGCCCGGGTCGATTCCTTCGACGAGAAGCTCGCCCGTACATTTCGTCGCTCGGTCCTCGCACTCGAAAACGATGAAGTAGTCGTCACCCTGAAAGGTTCCCAGCGCGGTGAGTCGCGGGATTCGTTGCAAGATCTTGAGGACTTCCTGCTGCTTTTCCCCGCTGGTGACTTGGAAGATCTCTACGTACCAGGATTCTGTAGCCATCGGAGTATGCCGTTCTCATGCTGGCCGCAGACTCGCCTTGTGGCGGGTGCGGCGCGAAGGAACGGGTGGTCTAGCCGGGCGCTTCGATGGTTCCACGGTAGGCGCCACGAGAGGTCTTGACCATGGCCCGTCCGAACCCCACGCGCTCCAACCGGAGCGGAGTTTGGCGATCGCTCCGTCGGGTATCAACGCCCTAGCGGCTCTGCGCCTCTGAGGAGTCCGCGTGGGGCGGTCGCCTTCGTGGCGGCGGGTTAGACCGTTGCCGGGTGGGTACGGCTCCAGAGACCGCCCCGCGATCCCGTAACTTCGATTCCACGCGGGGCGGTCGTCGACGGCCTCGGCCTTCGAAACTTGCAAGCTGCGGTCAACAGGAGGACTCTCAAGGCAGCGAATCATGCTGCTGCCCCAGCCCCCGGCGGTCCTGTTGATCAGCACCGACCGGAGGCCATCGTGGAAGACGTAGGGGCAGACGACTCAGAGCGCAGTCTCTTGGATAGCAGCGCCTTCATCTTTCGCGGCGAGCGTCTGACCGACGTTGATCCGGATGAAGTCGCCGCTGAGATCCTCAAGCGGCGAGGAGGGAGCCAGCATGACCGAGTCCCCTGATCCGTCAGAGCAACCGGAAATCAAACCCTCTGGCGACCCAATCCCTCCCATCGAGGTCGATCCCGACGCGGAGGACGACCCCACGGACCCCGACGGCCTGTGGAAAACCCTGCCTCTGTCTAAATAGGCCCGAACGACGCCTTGGTGGCGTAGTCATTTCTTTCGACTGGGCCTGTTCGACGTGCCCGACGATGCGACGTCAGCACCGACCCCCTCCGCATCGTCCCCCCGGAGTGCGCGGGGCGGTCCTGAGTCAGTTTTCGTCCCTTTCGTTCTCAACGGTTTTGGGCCAGTCAGCGCCAATGATCGCGGAGGTTCGCTCCTGGGCCCCTGGCTCTTCGCCGGCCGCGTATTTGAACTCTTCCTTCTCGCTGTCCCACTCGCGGCCAGAGTTGTCCACTTCCGCATTCTTCGGCCGGTTGTTCGGATCCAGACGCTCCGCGCGCTCCTTCTCCAGCTGTTCGCGCTCCTCGTCTGGAACACCCGCCGCATCGTCGGTGGGGGTGGCGTCTGGATTGGCCTCGCTCTCCGATGCATCACCGGAGGCGGTTGAATCGGAGTTACTCATGACTGCTCCTGTCCGTTCTGCTCTACCTGGCCGCAGGCCCCGAGGAGGGGCTGGCCTTGGTGGCGCGTGCGGCACAAGCGAACGGAGAGGTCTAGGCCGGTGGCTCGATACTTCGACAGTAGATGTGCCGGACCCGTATGGGAATAGCCATTCGTGGTGGCTAACGAGGCTTGACCCGCCGCACGTCACGAGCGGGGGCCCACACAAACCCTGTCGCCGACCGCGCGTCCTGAAACCGCACGAACACGTGTGACCGCCTCCACCGATGCGCCCGACCTGACAGCCATTCCTCGCCATCCTGGGCCCACTCGACGCGGACCTCGACGTCGATGGGCTCGGCCTGGTCCTCTATGCCCCCGGCATGTCCACCAACCTTGTCACTCAGCGGCCAAGACTCGTTGCTGAGATTCCAGAGAATCTCAGCAGTCGCAAGGCAGTCGACTAGTCCAGGTAGTCGCGCAGCACCTGCGAACGAGACGGGTGGCGCAGCTTGCTCATCGTCTTGGACTCGATCTGGCGGATGCGCTCGCGGGTGACGCCGTAGACCTTGCCGATCTCGTCGAGGGTCTTGGGCTGGCCGTCGGTGAGGCCGAACCTCATCGAGACGACGCCAGACTCGCGTTCGGAGAGTGTGTCGAGCACCGCGTGCAGCTGCTCCTGCAGGAGCGTGAACGACACCGCATCGGCCGGGACGATGGCCTCGGAGTCCTCGATGAGGTCGCCGAACTCGGAGTCGCCGTCCTCGCCGAGTGGAGTGTGCAGGCTGATCGGCTCGCGGCCGTACTTCTGGACCTCGACGACCTTCTCGGGGGTCATGTCGAGCTCGATCGCGAGCTCCTCAGGCGTCGGCTCGCGGCCGAGGTCCTGCAGCATCTGGCGCTGGACACGGGCGAGCTTGTTGATGACCTCGACCATGTGCACGGGGATGCGGATCGTGCGGGCCTGGTCGGCCATGGCGCGGGTGATGGCCTGGCGGATCCACCAGGTGGCGTACGTGGAGAACTTGAAGCCCTTGGTGTAGTCGAACTTCTCGACCGCACGGATGAGGCCCAGGTTGCCCTCCTGGATGAGGTCGAGGAACAGCATGCCGCGGCCGGTGTAGCGCTTGGCCAGCGAGACGACGAGGCGCAGGTTGGCTTCCAGCAGGTGGTTCTTGGCGCGACGGCCGTCGATGACGATCCACTCGAGCTCTTCGGACATCTTGACGGAGATGCGTCCGCCCTTGCCGAGCTTCTCCTCCGAGAACAGGCCGGCCTCGATGCGCTTGGCGAGCTCGACCTCCTCGCCCGCGGTGAGCAGGGAGACCTTGCCGATCTGCTTGAGGTAGTCCTTGACGGGGTCGGCGGTGGCGCCGGCGACGAGCACCTGCTGCACCGGCTCATCGCTCTCGTC
>DASQLQ010000193.1:0-66730 GCA_035629935.1 Actinomycetota bacterium | reverse complement strand
AGCCCGAGCTCCTTGGCTACTTCGTGAACCCTTGGTTTCGCCACCCGTTCAGATCCTTCCCAGCAGATTCTCTTTGACCGCTTCAGACGGTGGCCCTTCCAGCCGCAGGGCCTTGCGGAGCTTCCCGGATCGAAACGCCTGTTCGACGCAGCCTCGGTCGATGCACAGGTAGGCGCCCCTTCCGAGGGCGGCCGACCCGACCGAGACCGTCCCGTCGGGGGCCCGTGCCAGCCGGATCATCTCTGCCTGGTTACGTTTGTTGCGACACCCCACACAGGTCCGAAGCGGACCGGTCGCCATCTTAAGCCTGTGCACCCTCCGTCGGCTGCCCCGCCTCCACTGCATTGTCCGCGACCGCCTCTGTCGCCTCAGGGGCGGGCTCGGCCGCATTCTTCTCGGCCTTCATTTGGGATTCGGACTTGATGTCCACCCGCAACCCGGTCAAACGAGCCGCCAGCCGAGCATTCTGGCCTTCCTTGCCGATCGCCAAGGACAGCTGATAGTCGGGAACGATGACGAGAGCGGTCTCGCCGTCGGCGGAGATCCGGACCTCCTTGACCTTGGCGGGAGACAGCGCGTTCGCAACGAAGTCCTGTTTGTCCTCGGTCCACTTGATGATGTCGATCTTCTCGCCCCGGAGCTCGTTCATCACCATGCGGACACGTGAACCCTTGCTCCCCACGCAGGCGCCGACGGGATCGACGTTCGTCTCGTGACTGATCACTGCGATCTTGCTGCGGTGGCCGGGCTCGCGGGCAACGCTTCGGATCTCGACGATGCCGTCGAGGATCTCGGGCACCTCGAGCTCGAAGAGTCGTTTGATCAGACCGGGGTGGGTGCGCGACACGATTATCTGGGGGCCGCGAGCTGATTTGCGAACCTCGACGATGTAGGCCTTCAAACGGGCCCCGTGCTCGTAGCGCTCGTGAGGGATCTGCTCGGACGGAGGCATCAACGCCTCGGTCTTCCCCAGATCGAGGATCGTGTAGCGATGGTCCTGCTGTTGGACGATCCCGGTGACGATGTCTCCCTCACGACCCGAGTACTCGCCGAACGTGATGTCGCGTTCGGCCTCCCGCAGGCGTTGGAGGATCACCTGTTTGGCCGTCTGGGCGGCGATGCGTCCGAAGTCGGCGGGAGTGTCCTCCCACTCCTTCAAGACGACTTTCTCGTCCTCCTCGCCCTCCAGCCCTTCCTTGATCTCGATGTCTTGTGCGAACACCGTGACGTGGCCGCTGTCCCGGTCGATCATCGCGCGCGCGTCTCTGGTGTCGTCGGCGTTGGTCATCCGCAGGTAGGCAGACGCCAGCGCCTTTTCGATGGCCTCGACGACGGTGTCGAAAGAGATGCCGCGCTCGCGCTCGAGCTCGCGCAACGAATCCATGGGTATATCCATCAGCCTCTTCCTCTCATCACCATCTTGTGGGCGACGGCCGAGGCCATCACCAGTCAAAGACCGTCCGGGCGCTCTTGATCCCGTCCAGCGGCACGTCCACTTCCTCTGCTCCGAGGTTCACCCGGACCTTCGAGTCATCCGCCTCGACGATCACGCCGTCGATGCGATGGCTGTTGGCCACCAAGCGCTCCCTGGTCTTGATCGTGACTTTGTCACCGACCGACCGGGCGAAGTGCTCCGGCGATCGAAGCGTGCGCTCCAGCCCGGGGGAGGAGACTTCGAGCGTGTAAGCCCCGGGGATCGGGTCCTTCAGGTCGAGGCCGCGGGAGATCTCGTCCGCGACCTGCGCCACCGTGTCGAGATCGAGACCCCCGTTGTCCGAAGTAACGAAGATCCTCACGATGGACCGGCCGGGCTGGCCCGCGACCTCTACGTCCCAAACGCTCAGGCTACGGCGGCGGGTCACTGCCTCGGCAAGGTCACGGACTTCGTCCAGTGCCCCCATCGCTCGCACCACCCACCCGTTCTGTTCGGCCGTCGCCTTCACAAATGAAGCCCCTCGAAGAGGGGCCCCGCCTAAAACCGCTAGTAATCCTTGCCGAACTCAGCCAAAATACCTGCTCAGAGCAGGTTTAAGACATTACCAGATAGGATGCTCGCCCGATTGAGAGCAGCACATCCGACTAGTTGAGAACGCCGATGGGCTCGGCCATCGGCGGGAGGAAAAATGGCCAAGAAGGCACGCAAGCGGCGCGCTCGGCGGAAAAACAAAGCCAATCACGGCAAAAGACCGAACTCCGGAAGAAAATAGTCTGCGAGCCCTGCCCCGACAGGCGATGGGCTCGGCAATCGCCCGGAACAATCGGACGATGGGCTCGGCCATCGCCCGGAGCAGACGGAGGTAACCGTTGCTGAGCAGCAGCCCACTGCTGGACCTCGTTCGAGCGGGGGCGTTCGTGATGCTTCTCTTCGCGGCCATCCTCATCTGGGTCGTTCTCCGCAACCTGGAAACCCCGATCAAATTCGGCACCCGTGCGGGACCCGCCCTGGTTGGGATCGCCCTGGTCCTGTTCGCCCTGCCGATCTACGGCGACGTGGCGGGGGTCGAATCCCTGGCCGACAATGGCTCGCTATTCCGGGTCTTCGCCGGCTTCCTGCTGCCGACCGGTCTCTACCTGATGAGGCCCCTCACGAACAAGCGCCGGATGTACGAGTCCTCGGTCGACGAAGGTGACCCCTCGTGACCCTCGCGATGCTGGAAGCACTCGTCATCTCGCTCATGGGTCTGTCCTTGATCTGGCTGTCACACGTCCTCGGTCAACGGGGCATCTTCCGGTTCCCGGCCGCGGTCTCCCTCGCGTTCTCCGGTGTCTTGGCGATGGTGTGGCAAGTGCCTCGTCTCATCGCTGTACCAAGCACGCTGAGGCTCCCCTTCGAAGTCGTCGAGGTCCAATTCTTCGCCTCCATCTCGATCTGCCTAACGATCTTTGCTCTCGATGTGTTCGTGGGCCAAGCGCAGACGCTGGCTCGGGCCGAGGAAACCGTCGCTCGTCAGGCCGCCGAGCTGGAACGGGCCGCCGTCGTCCGGCAGATGGCAGCAGTGGTGGAGTCGTCGAACGACGCGATGATCAGCCAGGGTCTTGACGGAAAAGTCATGTCGTGGAACCCCGCCGCCGAGCAGCTCTACGGGTTCTCGTTCGAAGAGGCCATGAGCAAACCGATCACGATCATCATCCCGCACACGCACCAGCAGGAGTTCGACGACGTCTGGGAGCAAGTCCTTTCCGGAGATCAGATCCAGAACTTCGAAACCGAACGCGTCACCAAGGACGGTCACAGGGTCGATGTCGCGATGAGCGTCGCTCCGATCCGAGACGCGACCGGGACCGTGGTGGGCGTCTCGACGATCGCCAGGGACATCACGGAGAAGAAGAAGACCGAAGAGCTGCGCCGTCTGGCTTTGCTCGACGAATTGACCAGCCTCAACAACCGGCGGGGCTTCGTTCTGCTCGCCGGCCACCAGGCGAACGTTGCAAAACGCGACAAGAGACCGATGACTTTGCTCTTCATCGACCTGGACAACCTCAAGACCATCAACGACAACTTCGGTCACTCCGAGGGGGACCGGGCGATAACTGATGCCGCTCACGTCCTCAAGGAGACATTCCGTGAATCGGACGTGGTGGCGCGCGTTGGCGGTGACGAGTTCTGCATACTGATGATGTCCGATGGGCCCGTTATGGATTCGGAGACACCGATCGCCAGGCTCCAGACGGCCGTCGATCTGCACAACGCCCGCCGCGACCGTCCCTACAAGCTGTCGTTCAGTGTTGGCAAAGCGGATTACGACCCGGAGGACCCGGCGTCGATCGAAGAACTCATGCGCGCGGCCGACGAAGCGATGTACGTGCAGAAGTCGACGAACGCTCCCAAGTCACGCGTGCTGGTCGCCAACCAGGAACCGGCCGAGCGAGCCCACGCGGAACTCGCCTTCGGAGATTCCTACGACATCATCACGGCGCATAACGGCGAGGAGGTCGTTCGCAGAGCGACCCTTGAGCGCCCGGACATCATCGTGCTGGACTACAACCTGCCCGACCTTTCCGGCACCGACGTTGCGAAGCGACTGCGACAGGCGACACCGACGACTCTAATCCCGATCATCCTCGTGGGCGAAAGAGGCGACGGTTCGAGCGAGGTAGACAGTCTCAACTCGGGTGTCGACGATTACATGTTGAAGCCGTTCTCCGACGAGGCCCTGCGTGCCCGCATCGACAACCTGCTGAAGCGAGCGGTTCGACGCTGACCTAAGAGTCTCTGATCGTCGGCTGCAGCAACCTGCGCCCGGCCCCCTTGACGATGGTTGGTCCCCCACCCGCCTCAGATCCTTCGGTCGCATCACCGGATGAGCGGATCTCGTCGGCGACGCGCTGAGCTTCCTCGAGCAGCGCCTCGACCAACTTGTCGTGTGGGACCCAGCCGATCTGCTTGCCTTTCGAGAACAGCAAACCCCTGCCGGGCCCGGCTGCGATACCGATGTCGGCGTCGCGCGCCTCTCCCGGTCCGTTGACCTCGCATCCCATGACGGCGATCTGCATGGGGGGTAGGTCCATCTTCTCGATCGCGGCTTCGACCTCATTGGCCAGTGCGAACACATCCAGCTCTGCACGCCCGCACGACGGGCAGGCGACCAGATCGAACGTGTCCTGCCGGATGCCGAGAGCGTTGAGGATCTGCTTGCCGAGCTTCACTTCTTCGATGGGGTCCGCTGTTAGAGAGACCCGGATCGTGTCCCCGATCCCCTCGGCCAACAAAGTGCCGATCCCGATCGCCGACTTGATGCTCCCCTGCTTGGGAGTTCCGGCCTCGGTCACGCCGAGATGCAAAGGCACGTCGGTCTGCGTGGCGAGTAGCCGGTAGGCATTGATCATCTCGGCAACGTTCTGGTGCTTCACCGACACCTTGATGTCACGGAACCCGTGTTCCTCGAGAAGGCCGATCTCGTAAAGAGCGCTTTCCACGAGAGCCTCCGCTGTCGGCCGTCCGTGCTTCTCAACCAGCTTCTTGTCGAGCGAACCCGCGTTGACTCCCACGCGGATCGGGATGCCACGTTGCTTGGCGGCGTCTGCCACTTCCTTGATGTGCTTCGGGTTTCGCATATTGCCGGGATTGAGCCGCAACCCGTGGACGCCGGCTTCGATGGCCATCATTGCGAGACGCACCGAGAAGTGGATATCGGCGATTATCGGAACGCCGCCTTCCTGCACGATCATCGGGAGAGCTTTCGCGTCACCCTCGTGGGGAACGGCAACGCGAACGATGTCGGCGCCTTGGGTGCCGAGGGCATGGACCTGGATCAACGTCTCCTCGACGTTGTCGGTCTTCGTGACCGTCATCGACTGGATCGAGATCGGGGCGCCACCGCCGACCGCGACGGGACCGACGTGGATCTGGCGCGACTTCCGTCGTTCGTACACGGTTAGAAAGGTGCCCGGATGGGTCGGGCGAGGTCGAGATACAGCACGGCAACGAATAGGAGTACGAAGAAGGAGATCACAGCTGCGGCCACCGGGATGAGCTTCCTGAGGTCCACCTTTCGCCCGGTGATCTTCTCGAAGGCAACGACCGCTAGGTGACCCCCGTCCAGTGGGGGCAGCGGGAGCAAGTTCATGACACCGACGAAGATCGTGAAACCGACGATCAGGCCGATGAGGTCGAGGAACTCGCCCTTCTCCACGCTTTCGCCGGCGATGCGGCCTGCCCCGACCAACCCCAACGGGCCCTCGTCGATCTGACGGTCGCCCTCGCCTTGGAGCGCCTGCCAGAGCTCGCCGCCGAACACCATGGTGAAGACCTCGCCTATCCCCCTGAAGGACCGCACTGTCGTATCTGCGGTCCAGTATCCGGCAGTGCCGGCGGCGGTGAAGAACCCTTCCCGTTGGTACTCGGGCTCGGGTTGCACCCCGAGGAAGCCCACGACCTCCGAATCGTAGGGAACGGTTTCTGCGTCGGCACCCGGTGACACGTAATCGATGAGATTTCCCTGCTCGTCGAAGATCGCCGTTCCCAAACGCACAGTTTCGTCTCGCGTGGCACCAGTGTTGTCGATCGTGAACGTCACTTCCTCGTTCGGATTCGCTCTTATCGCGTTCCGGACCGCAGTCCACGTGGGAGTCTCGGCTCCGTCGATGGCGACGATCTTGTCGCCGGGTCGCAACCCGATCTCGGCCGCCGGCGTTGTCGGGGCGACCACTTCACCGTCCCCTGCCTGGAGCCGCGTTTCGACCGCAGCCACCTCGTTCGTAGCGCGGCCCGTTGGGAAACCGATCGTCATCGCAGTAACGAACAGGATCAGGAAGGCAACGGGCCAGTGCGTAGCGGACCCCGCGACCAACAGGAGCGCTCGTTGGTAGGCGGGTTTGTTCGGGTAGGCACGAGGCACGTCTTCGGGCGGAACGTCTTCGTACGGATTCATCCCGACGATCTTCACGAAACCGCCGGCAGGGATGGCCGCTATCCCGTATTCGGTTTCGCCTTTCTTCCTCGACCAGATCTTCGGACCGAATCCGATGAAGAACTTCGTTGCTTTGAATCCGAAGAGCTTGGCAACCGTGAGATGTCCTGCCTCGTGAACCATCACGACGAAGAGGATCGAGAAGATGAAGATGAAGATCCCGAGACTCATCGGGCTCCACCTCCGACCGGGGCGCTCGCGATCACTCGTTCGGCCTCGACCCTGGCCCATGCGTCGGCCTCGAGGACCGCATCGACCTCGACCACGTCGAACGGTTCGTGTGCACCCATCGTCGCCTCGACGACACGAGATATGTCCGTGAAAGCCAGCTTGCGATCGAGGAAGGCTTCGACGGCGATCTCGTTCGCCGCATTGAGGACGGCGGGATAGGAGCGTCCCGCTCGCCCCGCCACCACGGCGATGGCGATGGCCGGAAAGCGCTGGTGATCGACGGCTTCGAACGTGAGTGGGCTCTCTCGGATCGGGTCGAGGGGTTCGGTTTGCGAGGGGAACCTCTCCGGGTCACCGAGCGCCGCCTGGATCGGGATCCGCATGTCCGTCGTGGCCGCTTGCATCAGCATCGATCCGTCCACGAACTCCACGAGCCCGTGAACGATGCTTTGCGGGTGGACAGTTACGTCGATCTGGTCGTATCCGAATCCGAATAGGAAATGAGCCTCGATCAGCTCGAGCCCTTTGTTCATCATCGTCGCAGAGTCCACGGTGATCTTCGGTCCCATGGACCAGGTTGGATGTTGCAACGCCTCATCGGGGGTAACCCCGGCCAGATCCGGTCGCTGGCGGAACGGCCCACCGGAGGCCGTGAGGATGATGCGCTTCACCTCGTCGAGGTTGCGTCGCTGGAGACACTGCGCGATGGCAGCGTGCTCCGAATCGACGGGGACCGTGGCTCCCCCACCGCGGCCTACGGCAGCGATGCAGGCTTCACCCCCCGCGACGAGGCTCTCTTTGTTGGCCAGGGCGAGGATCTTTCCGGCATCGAGCGCGGCAACGGATGCACGCAATCCGGCGGCACCGACTATGGCGTTGAGGACCACATCGGCATCTTCGAGAGTCGCGAGCCGGACCGCTTCCTCGACCCCCAGAGCGGTGCGTGAGACACCGAACTCCGCGGCCTGCTGCTCGAGTGTGGACCTATCGCTGCCCGCGCCCAAACCAACCACCTCGAATCGGTCGGGGTTGGCGGCGATGACTTCGAGGGCTTGGCGACCGATCGAGCCGGTCGAGCCCAGGATGACTATCCGGCGCATCTGCACCTCACCTAAAGGACGATAAAGCGCAGGAAGAGGTATGCAGGCACAGCAGAGAACGCGATCGCGTCCAGCCTGTCCAGCATCCCGCCGTGGCCGGGCAACAGGTGGCTCGAATCCTTGGTACCTATCTCCCTCTTCACGAGAGATTCGACCAGGTCACCGGCCGGCCCGAAGATGGCGCAAACGAGACCGAGGCCCAGACCTTCGAGCAACGAGACCCGGAGCAAGACGCTCGCAACCAGCGTGCCCGCCAGGAACGAGGACAGGACCCCTGCAGCGAACCCTTCCCACGACTTCGCAGGAGATATCGAGGGAGCGATCTTGTGCCGCCCTCGCTCGACCCCGACGAAATAGGCACCGATGTCGCCGAGTACGACAACAACGATGAACGCAACCAGCAGCAGCCGGCCGCCGGGGAGCATCAGGATGGACACGGCCCCGGCCCCCCCACCCCCGACCCACACCGGCGCGAGTAGCGACCACGCGACATCGCTACCTGGATGGGGGCCACGATCCGGCCGCAGTGCAGCTATGAACGACAAGAACATCGTGGCGAAGAGAACGATCGCGAAGTACTCCGAAAGCCGCAGATAAGCGAGCAGGAGCAACCCGAAGCCGGCGGCCAGCGGGATCGGGGGGAAGACGGCGCGCCCCGACGAGCGAAGCATCTGAACGAGCTCGTATAGAGCCAGCATCACGAGCAAGGTCACGAGCACGAAGAACGCGATCCGGCCGAGGAGGAACGAACCGACGAGCAGCCCGACCAGGATCACCGCCGTGAGAACGGCTTGACCGAGAGAACGGCCGGCTCGCGGCGGAGCGGCTTCTGTGGCCTCCAACTAGACCTCTGAGAGTTCTTGTTCCTTGTGCTTCAGGTTCTCGTCGACTTCGGCCACATGCTTGTCGGTGAGCTTCTGAAGATCCTTCTCTGCTCCACGCTCTTCGTCCTCGGAAAGGTCGGAGTCCTTCTTCATCTTCTCCAGGGTTTCCTTCGCGTGACGTCGAACGTTGCGGATCGCAACCCGGCCCTCTTCCGCCCTTACATGAGCGACTTTGATCATCTCTTTGCGGCGCTCCTCCGTGAGCTGCGGGAAAGCAAGCCGGATGACGCTCCCATCGTTGTTCGGAGTGATGCCCAGATCCGAGGACAGGATCGCCTTCTCGATGGCGGAGATGCCGTTCTTGTCGTACGGGGAGATCACGAGCAAGCGTGGTTCTGGAACGGAGATGTTCGCGATCTGATTGAGCGGCGTCTGGGCTCCGTAATAGTCAACGGTTATCCGGTTGAGCAGCGTCGGGCTCGCCCGTCCGGATCGGATCGAAGCCAGCTCGTCCTTGTTGACTGACACCGCGCTCTTCATCTTCTCGTCCGCCTCACGCAAGACCTGTTTCTTGTCCGCCACCTAACCTCCCTCGCTGTTAGTTGGAGCCCGTGTGAACGAGAGTGCCCACGTCCTCGCCCGAAAGGATCTTCACGATGTTCCCTACCTTCAGGTTGAACACGATGATCGGCAACTGGTTGTCCATGCACAGTGAGATGGCCGTGGAGTCCATGACCTTCAGGCCGCGGCTCAGCACCTCGATGTAAGGCACGGTCGTGAACATCTGAGCGTCGGGGTTCACTTGGGGGTCTGCATCGTAGACACCCTCGACCCGTGTTCCCTTGAGGATCGCCTCCGCGCCGATCTCGAGCGCTCTGAGGGCAGCCGTCGTATCGGTCGAGAAATAGGGGTTCCCCGTGCCACCTGCGAAGATCACCACACGCCCCTTCTCGAGGTGACGCATCGCGCGACGGCGGATATAGGGCTCGGCGACCTCCTGCATCGAGATCGCAGATTGAACCCTGGTGTCGACGCCTTGCTTCTCGAGAGCGTCCTGCATCGCGAGAGCGTTGATCACCGTGGCGAGCATGCCCATGTAGTCGGCGGTCGTGCGATCGGTGCCCTGAGCGGACGCGGACAACCCCCGGATGATGTTCCCCCCGCCGATAACAAGAGCTAGTTGGGTGCCGAGTTGATTGGCCTCCGCAACCTGTCGCGCGATCGAACCGACGATCCTCGGGTCGATCCCGAACCCGTGCTGTGGGTCGGCAAAGGCTTCCCCGGAGAGCTTCAGTACGACGCGCGAATAGCGGGGAGGAGCATCCAAGTCGACCATCAGGCCCTCGCGGACTCCCCCACCCGGATCCTGGAGAAGCGCCCGATCGAAACGTTCTCGCCCATCGATCCTTTGGCCTCTTCGATCAGGGTTGCGATCGTCTTGTCCTTGTCCTGGATCCACTCCTGGTCCAGGAGCACGTTCTCCTTGTAGAACCCCTCGAGCTTGCCCGTGACGATCTTCTCGATGACATTGTCGGGCTTCCCGGAATCCTTCGCCTGCTTCGCGTAGATC
The DNA here is from genome assembly GCA_035629935.1 of Actinomycetota bacterium. GTDB lineage: Bacteria > Actinomycetota > CADDZG01 > CADDZG01 > WHSQ01 > DASQLQ01. The sequence goes on along the minus strand of DASQLQ010000193.1, from coordinate 56,655 downwards.
GCCGATTCCTCTTCGATGATGTTCTGTGGCACCTCGTCGCGCGACGTCCACGAAGGATCGGCGAACGAGATGTGCATGGCGATGTCCTTCGCCAGACGCTCGAAGTTCTCGGTCTTCGCAACGAAGTCGGTCTCGCAGTTGAGCTCGACCAGGACGCCGAGTTTGGACGGGTAGTTCGGGTCGGGCCTGTGCATGTAGGAGTAGACGATGCCTTCGCTGGTAGTCCGGCCGGTTTTCTTGGCCGCGTCCGCAAGACCCTTCTCGCGCAAGATGCGCTTGGCGGCCTCGAGATCACCGTTCGCCTCACTGAGGGCCTTCTTGCAATCCATCATCCCTGCGCCGGTCGTCTCGCGCAGAGCCTTCACGTCCTTCGCGCTGATATCAGCCATTCTGTTTCGCTTCCTCCTTCTCGCGCTCGGCAGCCTCTTCGGCCTCGAGCTGCAGTTCCCATTCAGCCTTCGGTTCCGCGGCCGCGCCCGGAAGGACACCCGCCGCAGCGGGGGTCGGTTCGACGGCGCTGCCGCCCGCGTCCTCCGGCCTCATGGACTTACCTTCGATCACTGCATCGGCGATGATCCGCGTGAGCAGTGCTCCGGAGCGGATCGCGTCGTCGTTGCCCGGGATCGCGTAATCGACGTCGTCCGGGTCGCAGTTAGTGTCCAGGATCGCCACGATGGGTATCCCCAGCTTGCGGGCCTCGCGCACGGCGATCTCTTCCTTCTTCGTATCCAAGATGAAGATCGCGTCGGGCGCCTTGCTGAGGTCTTTCAACCCACTCAGGTTCCGCGCAAGTTTGGCGTGCTCCCGGGTCAGACGAAGGGCTTCCTTCTTCGTGAAAGCCGAGAGAGCGCCCGTCTCGATCATGTCGTCGAGCTCCCGCATGCGCTTGATGCGATCGTGGATCGTGCGGAAGTTCGTGAGCATCCCGCCGAGCCAGCGGAAGTTCACGTAGGGCATGCCGCTGCGCTTGGCCTGCTCTTCGACCGCCTCTTGCATCTGCTTCTTCGTCGCGACGAAGAGGATCGTTCCCCCGCCTGCAACGAGATCTCGAACGAAGATGTAGGCATTCTCGATGCCATTCATCGTCAACTGGAGATCGAGGATGTAGATCCCATTGCGCTCGGTAAAGATGAACCGCTTCATCTTCGGATTCCAGCGCCTGGTCTGATGGCCGAAATGAACTCCGGCCTCGAGTAGCTCCCGCAATTTGACTACGGGCATGGCGATACCCCTCCTTCGGTTAAGCCTCCCCCCGCCTACCCGATTAAGGGACCGAAAGTGCGGCAGAGGTGTGAGTTTGTGAAGCGGAGAGAGGCTAACACGCAGTGTTTAGTCGCTCTGCGTGACCTCGGTGATCTTTGCTCGCAGAGCGAGAACGGCCTTCGTGTGGATCTGGCAGATGCGAGATTCGGTGACCCCGAGGACCTTGCCGATCTCGGCCAGGGTAAGTCCGACGAAGTAATAGAAGGTGACGACACGCTTCTCCCGTTCAGGGAGCCTGTTGATCGCGTCGAGAAGGATCTCTTTCATCTCTTCGGACTCGTAAGCCTCCATCGGGCCGGCGATCTTCGTGTCCTCGAGGGTCTCGAGCAGCGAGACCTTGTCGCCCTTATCGCCTTCGACAGACATCAGCTCGTCGAGGGCGATCAGTGAAACCGTAGAAAGCTGCGTGTACACGTTGTTCAGCTCGTCGACCGAGATACCCATCTCTTCGGCTATCTCTGCGTCGGAGGGAGGTCTCTTCAGTTTGTTCTCTAGCGCTGCATAGGCCTTCTCGACCTCGCGTGCCTTGAACCGAACGGACCTCGGTACCCAATCGATCGCACGGAGCTCATCGATGATGGCGCCCCTGATCCGTGAGATCGCATACGTCTCGAATTTGATGTTCCGAGAGCGGTCGTACTTATCGATCGCATCGATCAAGCCGAAGATCCCGTACGAGATGAGGTCGGCCTGCTCGATATTGGAAGGAAGCCCCACTCCCACACGACCGGCGACGTATTTGACGAGTGGGGAGTAGTGAAGGATCAGTTGATCGCGCGATTTGGCCGAGCCGTTGCCCTTGTACTCGTCCCAGGCGAGAGCAACCGCATCCGCAGCTTCGTCGACGGATGTAGGGGACTCAGGCTCGGGGATGGCTCTGCTCATAAACTTCCCTCAGGCGTTCCGTGGATACATGGGTGTAGATCTCGGTCGTTGCAAGGTTCTCATGGCCGAGAAGTTCCTGCACCACTCTGAGGTCGGCCCCGGCGTCCAGCAGGTGGGTTGCGAAGGAGTGCCGGAGGCCGTGTGGGCTGACCGGCGGCAAGCCGTCGGCCGTGGCATAGCGGCTCAAAGATGCGCGGACGCTCCGGGGATCCAGTCGGCGGCCGCGCTTGTTCAGGAACAAGGCGGGCATGGCAGCTTGGGCCCGCCCCGATTCGAGGAACGATCGCCTCGATCCGTCGAGGTATCGCTCCAGCGCAGCCCGGGCATCATCGCTGATCGGCACCCGGCGTTCCTTCCGGCCCTTGCCGGTGACCTGAACCGTTCCGTGGCGCAGCTCGAGGTCTTCGAGATCGAGCGAGCAGAGCTCGGCGACCCGAAGGCCCGATCCGTAGAGAAGTTCCAGAAGTGCGCGGTCGCGGATGCCCACCGGGTCATCGTCGGGTGGAAGCTCCATCAGTCGGGCAGCGTCTTCGGCCTTGAGGATCTTCGGCAGCGGTCTGTCGAGCTTCGGCGCACCCAGGTCTTCCGCGGGACTGGATCCGATCAGATCGTGCAGTACCGCCCATCTGAGAAGGGACCGAACGGCACTAACCTTTCGAGCGATTGTGCGACGTGCGTAGGAGCGTTGTCCCAGGTATCCGACGAATCGTCGAAGGTGGCGCCGGTCGATCGAGTCGATAGTGAGGATCTGCCCCCGCGCCGACCATTCGACGAACTGCGCGAGATCGCTGGTGTAAGCGGCGATGGTGTGGGGCGACAGGTCACGCTCCGCCCGGATCGAGCGGATGAAGCCGTCCGTCGCCTCCGTCAGACTTTTTCCCACCCACTAAGGATGAGGGGAACGACACTCCAAGACAAGCTTTCATGGGTCTCGGGAGACTCGGGACTTCTGTGGTCGGTCTGGTCGGTGTGGTCGCTGAACCGACCGCTCCGACCACACGAACCACAGCTTCTTCTCCCCTACACCACTGACCGCGCACGCAAGCCGCCCTCAGCCAGTTCGTAACCCATCACCGTGCGACGAACAAAACCCCTCACCTCGAGACGAGAAAGTGCTAGAGCTACCTCTCCGAAGGTCAGCCCCTTCTCGCGGCAGATGACATCGAGGGCAACCGGCGCATCATCGAGGAAGCCAAGTATGTCGACCTCGCGTTCGTCCAACGCAACTGCGGTCGGGGTTCCCTCCGCCGGTTTGGACCACACCAGCCCCGGTGCCAGGTCGTCTGTGACGTGCTTCGCGTCCGTTATCAGCGTGGCCAGAGCGTTCCTTATCAATTCATTCGGACATTTGGCCATCGGGTTGCGGATGCTTCCAGGAACAGCAAACACATTCCTGTTGTAGTCGAGAGCGCGAGCGGCTGTGATCCTGGCACCGCTTTTCACGCCGCCCTCGATGACGATTACGCCCGCACTCAGGCCGGCGATGATTCGATTCCGCTGGGGGAAGTAGCCGGGTTGTGGTGGCGTTTCCGATGGATATTCAGAAACTAGGGTTCCCAACTCCGCGATGCGTTCGTGAAGTTTCAGATTGCTCTTGGGATAAGGCCTGGAGATTCCGCATCCCATCACGGCGACCGTGTATCCCCCAACCTCAAGAGCAGCATTGTGAGCGACTGCGTCGATCCCCATTGCCAGTCCCGACACGATGGCAAAACCAGCCTGAGCCAACGCTGCAGCCAGTGTGCGGGCGGCATGAATGCCCGCGGCTGTGGGTCTGCGGGTCCCGACGATGGCTACGGCTTTCTCGCCGGCATTGATCGGGAGGCCCAGCAAATGAAGACTCTTAGGAGGATCAGGAATCTCCTTTAAATAATGCGGCCATTCGTTGTCATTCGGCCGGATGATGCGCTCCTTAGCTTTCGTCATGCCGCCACCAGATGCGCGCCAGATTGACGAAGAAGCATCGCTTGACCGATGTGTTCCTCCTCCAGTTGTTCTCGCGCTGCTAGGTCGGCGAGCGTTCGAGCAACTCGGAGCAATCGAGCCGCACCGCGGCCGCTCAGACCGAGAGACTCGATGAGCGATCCGGTGTGGACCCGCGCCTCCTTGGTCAGGTTGACGGACCGATCAAACTCACTTTTCGAAGCCGATGCATTGGTTCGTAAACCCGATCCATATCGATCTATCTGGATAGCTCGTGCCATCTGCACGCGTTCTCGAACTGTGCTGGACGAATCTCCGTCAGGAGGCCCCAACAGTTGTTCCTTGGAACATGGCGACAGAGCAACGTAGATATCGAACCGATCCAACAAGGGCCCGGACAAACGGGCTTGATAACTCTGGAGTTGCACGGTCGTACACCGACAGCGTGTGACTGGATTCTCGAAGTACCCGCACGGGCAGGGGTTCATCGCGGCGACGAGACTGAACCTGCAAGGCAGTGAAACCGATCCACCGACCCGGGCGATCCTCACGCTCCCTTCTTCGATCGGGCCTCGCAAGCTCTCCAGTGCATCGCGACGAAACAGCGCGATCTCGTCCAAGAACAACACTCCTTGGTGAGCGAGTGTTGCTTCCCCGGGGGACGCCAGACGGGATCCCCCACCGATGAGTCCGGACGTTGAGATGTGGTGATGCGGGGCTCGGCAAGGTCGCTCGGATACCAATGCCTCACCCTCGGGGAGGAGGCCGGCTACGGAATGGATCCTGGTTACCTCTAATGCTTCATCCATAGTCATTGGCGGCAGGATGCTCGGCATTCGACGCGCCAGCATCGTCTTCCCCGAACCGGGAGGTCCGGCCATCAGAAGATTGTGGCCACCGGCCGCTGCGATTTCTAGGGCAGCCTTGGCGGGACCTTGGCCGCGAACATCCGAGAGGTCTTCGTGGGTAGTAGTGGACGCTAGATGCACGGGCGCGAGTTCAGGTGGCTCCCACTTGCCACGGAAGAAGGCAACGCAATCGGTCAGCGATGAGACCGCGACTATTTCGAGGCCGTCTACGATCGCCGCTTCCGCCGCATTGGCTGACGGACAGACCAGACCCCGCTTTCCGCCTTTCTTACAGGCCAGCGCGGCGGCCAGCACCCCGCGTACCCGACGGATAGAACCGTCAAGGGCAAGCTCGCCGAGCATCACCCACTCGTTGATCGCTGAGCCGTCCAACCTCTTGTCGGCGGCTATCAACCCGATCGCGATCGGGAGATCGAAATGCGTTCCGTCTTTACGGAGCCCCGCGGGCGCAAGGTTTGCCACGACCCGAGCAGGTGGCCAACGCTCTTGCGATGCCTCCAGAGCAGATCGAGTCCGTTGCTGGGCTTCGGTCACGGACTTGGCCGGCAATCCGACGATCGTGAATTTGGGCACACCCGTGTTGACGTCGACTTCGACGTCGACCAGGTGGGCGTCGACACCTATGAGTGCTACAGATCCGGTCTTGGCGAGCATGAACCCTCCGTTCCCGGATCCGGGATGGCGCGGAGGATTCGAATGGTAGTTAAGGGGTGCGACAAGAAAAGATCAGTTGCCGGTGAAGCGCGGCTCCCTCTTTTCGATCCAGGCGGTGATGGCCTCGCGAGTGTCCTCGGAGCCGAACGAGAATGCCTGTCCCCAGGACTCCGCCTCGAGGTTCTCCTCCAGCGACCGCTCGGTAGCGCGATTCAGGTTGTCCTTGATCAGCGAGATCGTGCGGGGAGGGGCCGCCGCCAAGCGTTCGCCGAGATCCTTTACGACCGCATCGATCTCGTCGGGCTCGCAGAAGCGGTTCAGCATCCCCCAACCGTTCGCCTGCTCGGCCGAGATGGTGTCGCCCAGGAACGCGATCTCCTTGGCACGATGAAGCGGCAGCAATCGAGCCAACGCCCACGTCCCACCGAAATCGACCACCAGACCGCGCTTCACGAAGAGCTCGGCGAAGGCACCGTCCCGGCTGGCGACGATGAGGTCGCAAGCAAGGGCGAGGTTGCAGCCGGCCCCCGCGGCGATACCCGTCACCTTCGCGATCGTCGGCTTAGGGCAGTGCACGAACGCCTTGACGATCCCGTCGATCACCTTCATCCGGTCCTTCGAGTGGAAGCTACCGGCCACGGCGTTCTCGGGATCGGTCAGATCGGCGCCCGAGCAGAACGCGCCCCCAGCTCCGGTCAGGACGACACAACGAACCTCCGGCTCCGCCGCAGCACGTTCGAACACGTCCCGGATCTCGTTGAACATCACCCACGACATGGCGTTCTTCTTCTCGGGGCGGTTGAGCGTGATGGTTGCGATGTTCCCATCCAGCTCCCAGATCAAGGACTTGTAGTCAGACACGCGAGCCTCCTCAGAAAGCATCAGGGATATGGGTCAATTCACACCGACCGTCACGAACGATAACGGAGACAACGTCGAAGCGGATGTCCACGGCGCCCGGTCGGTGATCGGCCAGCCATCTTGCCGCCAGGCGCTTGAGACGTAACTGCTTGGTGCGATCAACTGCCTCCGCAGGAGCGCCGAAGCGATCGTCCCGCCGCGCTTTCACCTCGCAGAACACGAGCAACGACGCCCGCATCGCCACGACATCGATCTCGCCCGCGGCGCAGCGGTAATTGCGAGCGACGATCTGGTAACCCAGGCGCTCGAGGTGGTCGGCAGCTAGATCTTCGGCGGCGTGTCCGAATGACGTGCGAGCGTGCATCCCCCGACGATAGGTGGGGGGTGTGACGAATTAGGTTGTTCCTGCGACCCCCGGGGGTTCGGGGACCTCGGGGAGCTGAGACAGCTCTTCCACGTTCAGGTCGCGGAAGGTGACCACCTTTACCTGGGAGACGAACCGGGCCGGCCTGTGCATATCCCAGACCCACGCGTCACCGAGCTCGACCTCGAACCAAACCTTGGCCCCCGCGTGGCGGGTCTCGACCTTCACGACATTCGCGAGATAGAAGCGACGCTCCGTTTCGACGACGAACTTGAACATCGGGAGCACGTCGCGGTACTCACGGTAAAGCTGGAGCTCCATCTCTGCTTCGTACTTCTCGAGATCCTCGACGCTCACTCGGTCTCCTTAGAGTCATCCTCCGGGGTCCCGCCGTTCAAGTCTCGCGCCTCGTGGGGGCGAAATACACCCTCTTCATCTACGAATCCCTCGACCCCGTAGAAAGACCTTCGGTGGATGGGGCTGGGGCCGAACCGGATCAGTGCGTCCCAATGCTCCCGGGTGCCGTAACCCACGTTCGTAGCGAACCCATAGTGCTTGTACCGCCTGTGATACCGGCGCATGATCCGATCCCGGAAGACCTTGGCGACTATCGATGCGGCGGCCACATTCTTCGAGACCGCATCACCTTTCTTGACCGCCAGTCCCGGCCACGGTCGCAGGGTGAAGCGCTTCATCCTCAGGAAGTCCACCAGAACGTATTCGGGATCCGTCTGGAGCCCTTTGATAGCGCGCCGGAACGCGTCCCGATTGCATCGCTGCAAACCGACGCGGTCTATCCGGTCATGGCGTATCCGAACGATCGAGACGGCCAGAGCGTTTTCATGGATCTCTTCGGACAACCTCTCCCGCTGGATGCGCGTACAGGCTTTCGAGTCGCGCAGGCCTTCCAGCTCTAGACCCGGCGGAAGTATCACGGCGGCGGCGACGAGCGGGCCCGCCAGAGCACCGCGACCAACCTCGTCGACCCCCGCGACTTCGCGGAAGCCTGCATCCGCCAAACGCTTCTCGAGCAAGCCGATCGCGGGCGTCATCTACATGAACCCGAAGTGAGCCCAGGGCCAGATGACGACGAAAGCCCGGCCGATGATCTTGTCCTCTTCGATCGGGCCCAGTATCCGGGAGTCCTCGGAGTTCGGGCGGTTGTCCCCCATCACGAAAACCCTGCCGGCCGGAACACGGCAGCCACCATCAGCTTTGTCCATGTCGAGCCGCGCGCAATCCGCCGAGGTGATGGTCGAGGAGGAAGTGTCCTTCCCCCCCTTGATGTAAGGCTGCGGCACCTCCGTACCGTTGATGATCAGCCGCCGGGGCTGACCCACGTACCTGATCGTGTCCCCGGACACGGCGACTACGCGCTTGATGTAGTCCTCCTCTTGCCCGGTAGGCAGACCGGCGAGCTCACGCAAGAAGTTCCTGACGTCGTCCGGCCACGGAACGTCCGCCGCCGGTACCCCGAAAACCTCCTTCGCGAAGACGACGACGTCTTCTCGTCGCGGATCGTGGAGTCGGTAGCTCACTTTCTCGACGAGCACCCGGTCCTTCACTTCAAGCGCCGGACGCATCGAGCCGGAGGGGATGTAGAAGGCCTGGACGAGGAAAGTCTTGATAACGATGGCGATAACGAACGCGATGAGAACGAGGAAGGGGAACTCGAGCACCGCCTTCACCCACCGCTTCCTTCTGGCCTTTCGGCGTTGCCTTCGTTCCTCTTCAGGATCGGGTACGACGGCTGTTGGCGTCTCGGTCGCGTCGTCGGAACGTTCCTGCATGGTGAACGAGACTAGAGGGTGGCGACGTCTGCAGGGGGCCAGATCAGAACGAAAGCGTGTCCGACGATCCGATCCACGGGAACCGCCCCGAAGCTCCGGGAGTCGTCGGAGTTACCCCTGTTGTCCCCCATGACGAACACGTGGTTTTCAGGGATCGTGATCGGACCGAAATCCGATGTGCTCACTCCCTGTGGAAGGTAGTCCTCTTCGATCGGCTCCTCATTGATGAAGACCCGGCCGTCCCGGCCCTCGATCGTCTCTCCACCCACGGCCATGACCCGCTTGATGAAGTCCTGTGTCGATGCATCGGGGAATCCGAATAGGCCCTTGAAGGCATTCACGATGTCCGTCAGCAGGCCCTCCTCGGGCTCGGGCGGGACGATGCCGAGATCCCTCTCGAAAACGACGACCTGCCCACGTGCCGGTTCGCCGATCATGAACCCGACCTTCTCGACGAGCACACGGTCGCCTTCGCGCAATGTGGGTTCCATCGATGCCGACGGGATAAAGAAAGCCTGAAGCAGGAACGTCTTGATCAAAAGGGCCACCGCGAACGCCACGACCATCAGGATCGGGAGCTCCCGCAGGAGGGATCCCTTCTTGGCCGGCGACTCTTCCGAGGCTTGCTCGGGCACTGGTTCCTCGGACGGTCTTGGGTGCTCCGCCTCGAGCGGCTGTTGCGCCCTCGGCTGCTCCACTAGCTCTCGCGCCGCTCTTTGACTTTCGCCTTTTTCCCGACTCGGCTCCTGAGGTAATAGAGCTTGGCGCGACGCACATCGCCACGCGAGGCGATCTCGATCTTGGCGATCATCGGGGAGTGAAGGGGGAAGGTCCGCTCGACTCCCACCCCAAAGCTCACCTTGCGCACGGTGAAGGTCTTGGAGAGGCCGCTGCCTCGCCGGCGGATGACGACGCCTTCGAACACCTGGACCCGCTCGCGCTCGCCCTCGACGACGCGGACGTGCACCTTGATCGTGTCCCCCGGGCGGAAGTCCGGTAGGTCGTCACGCAGATACGTCTGCTCGACGAGGTCGGTCGGGTTCATCTACTCACTCCTATCGTTTCTATCGTTCAGGCGCGCCGGAGCGCGCCATACGGCTCGTAGCCCGGACGGGATTCGAACCCGTGATCTCCGCCTTGAGAGGGCGGCGTCCTTGGCCAACTAGACTACCGGGCCAAACTGGCTGACGGGCTCGGCCGTCAGCCGATCTTCACTGCGCTGGGGTGCCTGGATTCGAACCAGAACTAGCGGTACCAGAAACCGCCGGGCTGCCAGGTTACCCCACACCCCAATGACATCCCAAATTACCGAGTCATGCTAACTGGCCGCCCGTCGCAATCGCTCCAAGGTCTTGTCCCGGCCCAGGATCTCTAACGATTCGAACAGTGGCGGCGAGATCAGCGTTCCCGTGACGGCAGCTCGAACCGGCTGGAAGGCGTGCTTGGGCTTCAACTGGCGCTCCTCGGCCAGAGATCGCAGGGTCTCTTCGATCGACGCCGCGCTCCATTCGTCGAGGGTCTCTAGTCGTCGCGCCACCTCCGTCAGATAGTCCTGCTGGCCCTCGAGAACCTTGGCCGTCTTGGCATCGGGGACCACGTCCTCGAAGAGGAACTGGATCATCGGGGGCGCCTCGGTCAGGCGCTTCATTCGTTCGGTGATCAAGGGGGCGACGGCCAGCAGCTTTGTCCGAGACGCTTCGCTGTCCACGTTCAGCCTCGCCTTGGCACACACCTTCACGAGCAGACCCACCATCTCATCCGGAGTCTTCTCGCGGATGTAGTGCCCGTTCAACCACTCCAATTTGTTGACGTCGAAGGCGGCCGGATTCTTGCCGACTCGTTCGAGGGAGAACTTCTCGATGAGCTCGTCGACAGAGAAGATGTTCGTGTGGTCGTCGTACGACCAGCCGAGAAGCGCCAGGTAGTTCACCAGTGCCTCCGGGAGGAATCCTTGCTCCCGGTAAGCGGCCACCGACACGTCGCCCCAACGCTTCGACAAGGGCCGGCCTTTCTCGTCGACAAGCAACGGCAAGTGACCGAAGACGGGTACCTCCTCCACTCCTAACGCCTCGCGCATCAGGAGTTGACGTGGGGTTGCCGCCATCAAGTCCTCGCCCCGCACGATGTGAGTGATGTCCATCTCGACGTCGTCGACCGTCACCGCGAGCATGTAGGTAGGTGAGCCATCTGACCTTCGGATCACGAAGTCGGGTATCTGAGCGGTCTCCGTCGCGACCGTCCCACGAACGGCGTCCTCGACGGTGACCGTCCTGCCCTCCGGAACGCGGAACCGAACCGAGGACGCACGACCTTCGCGTTCGAATGCCGCCCGCTGGTTCTCCGTTAGATTCCGACATCGCCCGTCGTAGCCCGGAGCACGGCGCGCTGCCTGGGCGGCCTTGCGTCTCTCCGCAAGCTCCTCGGGTGTGCAGTAACAGAGATACGCGTGTCCCTGCTTCAAAAGATGATCGGTGGCACGGGCGTAGCGATCCGTGCGTTCGCTCTGGCGGTAGGGAGTGTGGGGGCCACCGACCTCCGGGCCCTCATCCCACTCGAGCCCCAACCAACGGAGATCCTCCAGCACCGCCAGATAGGACTCTTCAGTGACGCGCGATTGATCGGTGTCCTCCACTCGCAGGACGAACACGCCGTCATGCTGGCGGGCGTACAACCAGTTATAGAGCGCCGTGCGCGCGTTGCCTACGTGTATCGAGCCCGAGGGAGCGGGCGCGATCCGGGTCCTGACTACCAAGCGGCTATTCGACGAAGTCGAGCCAGTCGAGGTACTTCTCGTCCCGTCCGTGGCAGATCTCGGTGTATCGCTGTTGCAGCGCCTGTGTGGTCGGGCCCGGTTCGTACATCCGGCCGTCGACCTCGCGGATGGGGATGATCTCGGTCGCGCTTCCGGTGAGGAAGATCTCGTCCGCCGTGTACAGGTCGACGCGGTTGAGCGACGTCTCGTGCACCGGGGTCCCTTGGTCGGCGGCAAGCTTCATCACCGAATCTCTCGTGATCCCCGGCAAAGGACCGTCGACCAACGGCGGCGTGAGGAGCTCGCCACCCCGAACTACGAAGATGTTCTGCCCCGTCGCCTCGGCCACCCGCCCGTTGGGATTGAGCATGATCGCCTCGTCGAAACCGGCCTGGGTCGATTCCAGCTTGGCCATCGACGCGCTGATGTATGCACCGGTCGCTTTCGCGGTGGGAGGGATGTTGTTCGGGTCGCCCCGTCGCCAGGACGAGAAGGTGACCCGTACGCCTTTGGTAACGGCATCGTCGCCCAGATAGGCGCCCCAGGCCCACACCGCGATCGACACGTCGACCGGGTTCGCGGCCGGGTTAACTCCCATCTCGCCGCCGAATCCCCGGTAAGCGAGCGGCCGCACGTAGCACTCCTTCAAAGCGTTCGCTTTGATCACCTCGAAGGTGCCTTTGATCATGTCGTCGACGGAATACGGGATCTCCATCTGGAAGATGCGCGCCGACCGCTCCATGCGCTGATAGTGGTCGTGAAGTCGGAAAACGGCAGGACCCCGATCGGTCTCGTAACAGCGAACCCCCTCGAAAACGCCGCTCCCGTAGTGCAGCGCGTGCGTAAGAACGTGGACGTTCGCCTGACCCCAGTCCACGAGCTCGCCGTTCATCCAGATCTTGTCGACCGGCTGGATCCCCATCGATCCTCCTTAGGAAAAGGTCAGATTACTCCGGTCAATCAGGTAGCACGATCAGGCGCGCTTCGGATAGCTGCGCTTCCTTGGTCACCATCTCCAGCAGGCTGTCGGGGATCGATTGATCCAACGCCAGGCCCATCAGTGCCTCACCGCCCTGATCGCGTCGCGCTACCTGCATGTTGGCGATGTTCACACCGCCCTCACCCATCATCGTCCCCACGATCCCCACGATGCCGGGACGGTCCTCGTAGCGGAAGAACGCCATGATCGGAGCGAAGGCCATGTCGAGGTCGTAGCCGTAGACACGGACCAGACGCTCCTGATCCCTCTTGCCGACGAGGACTCCCCCTACCGACACGGTCTCGCCCTTGGACTCGGCGCGCACCTCGATGAGGTTGACGTAGTCGACGGCCTCCGATGAGCGGGACTCCTCGACACTGATGCCCCGATCCTTCGCCAGCAATGGAGCGTTCACGAACGTCACCGGCTCGTGAACGACCGCCGAGAACGCTCCTTTTAGGCCGGCGAGAGTCAGCGCACGCGTGTCGTGCTCGGCGATGCCACCGTGATACTCGAAGCGCAAGCCTTCGATGCCCGACCCCGCCAGCGCGACCGCCATCCGGCCCAGGCGTTCCGCTAAGCGCAGATAAGGCCGGACCACTTCTGGGATGTCGGTTCCGACGTCGATGTTGACTGCATAAGGAACGAAGTCTCCGCGCAAAGCCAGCAGTACCTGCTCTGCGATCGCTAATCCGGCCTTGTCCTGCGCTTCGGCGGTGGAGGCGCCGAGGTGAGGCGTAACCACCACGTTGGGCAGTGAGAACAGCGGGTGCTCGGTGATCGGTTCGGTCTCGAAGACGTCAACTGCGGCCCCCCCAACACGACCGTCCGCCGCGGCTGCTGCAAGAGCTGCTTCGTCGATCAGCCCGCCGCGAGCCGTATTCACGATCCGGACTCCCGGTCGCATCTCGTTCAGCTCGCGCTCGCCGATGATCCCAACCGTCTCGACGCTCTTGGGGAGATGGATGGTGATGAAGTCCGCCCTGCGACAGAGCTCGATAACGGTCTCTACCAGCTCGACCCCCATCTGGGCCGCACGCGCTGCCGTGACATATGGATCGAACGCAACCAATCGCATACCGAAGGCACTGGCACGTTGCGCGACAAGCGTGCCGACACGACCGAGCCCGATGATCCCTAACGTCTTGCCGTGCAGCTCGATCCCAGACCACCGCTCGCGTTCCCACGAGCCGCCGACGAGAGCTTGGTGAGCCTGGGGGATGTTGCGCGCCTGGGCTAGCAATAGGGCGATCGTGTGCTCGGCAGCCGAGAGGATGTTGGACTGGGGAGCGTTGACGACCAGAACGCCATGACGCGTCGCCGCATCCACATCGACATTGTCCAGACCGATCCCTGCGCGGCCCACGACCTTCAGGCTCTCCGCTCGCTCGAGGAGGTCCGCCGTCACCTTCGTAGCGGATCGGATGATCAGGGCGTCGTATGCAGCGATCTCATCGGCAAGCTGATCCGCGTCCAGCTCGAGCTTCACGTCAACATCCATGTGCTCGCGCAGACGCTCGATCCCCGCTTCAGACAAACGCTCGGTAACCAGAACTTTCATGTATGGCATCGTACAAGCCGAGATGACCGAGCCCGGCGTAGACGTGACCCCCGCACCAGAGGACACGTCATTCAAGCCACTCGGCTTCGGCGACATCCTCGAACGCGCTTTCAAGATCTGCTGGCAGAACAAGAAGGCGTTCGCAACGGTGATCGGTGTGTTCGTGATCCCTCCGAACATCCTGTTCGTGATCGCCCTCGCTCTTCTACCGCCCGAGCTCTTCCCCGCGATGAACAACCCTCTGCTCCGGGACCCGCCCGCTCTGGACATCGATCCCGAAGCCCTCGTGGGGCCGGCACTGATGGGCTTTGCCGCCCTGGTCTTGGCGATGATCGGATGGGCCGCGGCTAACGGCGCCGGCTACTTCGTCGCCGCAGGCGCTCACGCGGGTGAGCACTTAGGCCCGAAGGTGGTCCTGAAGGCCGGGCTGCGCAAGCTTCACTCGGTGTTGTGGATCTTGATCCTGAGCGGCCTTCTCCCTTTCCTGACGTTCGCTCTGGTGTTCGCTCCCGGCTTGGTCGCCGTGATCATCGTGCAGGACCTCTCGTCATTCCTGTTGCTGTTCGTCATGACCGTGCTGGCCGTCGGGGCATCGGTGGCCCTATGGATCCTTTTCAGCCTGTCGGTGCCGACCGTGATCGCCGAGAAGATCAAAGGGACGACCGCTCTCCGACGCTCGTCCCGGCTCGTCAAGAGAAACTTCTGGTGGACGGCAGGTGTGGTCCTCGCCAGCTCGGTGGCGGGCTGGATCATCGGAAGCCTCATAACGGCCCCGGTAGCGATCGGCTCGATGTCCGCCTTCAGCGACATGCCCGCGCTCGACTTGAGCGTGCGCACTACGGTCAACATGCTCTCGATATTCATTACCTTGCCATTCCAAGTGACCGTGATCGCGCTCCTCTACATCGATGCGCGCTTCAAAGACGAGGTCCTAACACCGGAGCAGCTCAGAACCGAGCTTCACAACTCCTTGCGGTAACGGAACTGCCTCGCGCCGAACCAGGGCGCGGCCTCTTTGTCGAGGGTCCACCCGAGATGCTCGTAGAACGAGCGCGCTCGCTCGTTCCCTGCAACGACGTTAAGCGTCACGTGCTCGAGACCCTCGTCCCGTAATTCAGCGAGGATCCCGTCCATCAGGGCCCGGGCCGCTCCCCGGCCCCACACGTCGGGATGCAGATAGAAGCCGTACAACTCCCCCGTCGTCCTCTCCTCGATCGAATCCGGATCCCGCGCCGGTCCGAAACGAGCGAAGCCCGTGACCCCGCGTTCGTCTTCGACCACGACCAAACGAGCATGGGGCGGGTCCGGCGTGGCGACCTCTTTCAACCAACGCCGGCTGAGAACGGGGACGGTCAGCTCATCCAGAACACCGTCCGGGATGAGGTCTTTGTAAGCGGCGCGCCAGGAAGCGATGTTGACTTCGGCTATCGCCGATGCGTCGTCAGGAACCGCTGGTCTGATCGAGTACATCGACGATGTGATCGATACAACGGGTCAAGAGCTTGACGTCGTCCGGCTCGATGGCCGGATACATCGCGATGCGCAGTTGGTTCCGGCCGAGCTTGCGGTAAGGCTCTGTGTCCAGTATCCCGTTCGAGCGCAGCACCTTGGCGATCTCAGCGGCATCCACACCGGCTACGAAGTCGATCGTGCCGACGACGTTGCTCCGCTGAGCCGGGTCGGCCACGAACGGCGTGGCCACACGGCTCTGCTCCGCCCAGGAGTAAAGGATGTCCGCAGACCGGGCGCTACGTCCGACGGACCAGGCCAAACCGCCCTGAGATAGGAACCAGTCGATCTGCTCGACCATCAGGAACAGCGTCGCCAGCGCAGGGGTGTTGTAGGTCTGATCCTTGCGCGAGTTCTCGAGCGCGATCGAAAGATCGAGTGACGGGGGGATGTACCGGCCTGCCGCCGCAACCTTCCCGATGCGATCTATAGCCGCCGGTGAGCACAACGCGACCCACAATCCCCCCTCCGAGGCGAACCCCTTCTGCGGCGAGAAGTAATAGACGTCGGCTTGGGTCAGGTCTACGTCGAGCCCGCCCGCGGCGGAAGTTCCGTCTACCGCCACCAGTCCTTCGTCCGCAGGCCGGGTGACGGGCATCCACACTCCGGTCGACGTCTCGTTGTGGGTCAAGGCATACAGATCGACATCCGAGGGCTTGGGCTCCGGATGTGTTCCGAAGTCAGAGGAGATGACTTCGGGTTCGGCGAGATGCGGGGCGAGTCGCGCCGCCTCCGCGCATTTCGACGAGAACTCGCCGAAGACGAGGTGCTGGCTGCGCTCTTCGATCAGACAGAAAGCCATCGCGTCCCAGAAGTAGGTCGCTCCTCCGATACCGAGGACCACTTCGTAGTCGGACGGGAGTGCGAAAAGTTCGACTAGTCCTTCTTTCAGGCGATGCACCTTGTTGCGCACGGTTGCCTGCCGGTGGCTCGTCCCCAGAAATCCGGCTGCCTGCCCGGCCAGCGCGTCCACGGCTTCCGGCCTGACCTTCGAGGGACCCGAACCGAAGCGACCGTCGCTCGGTCGCAACTCCGGAGGGATAACTAGGTCCTTATAAGGTTGGTTGGTCATGACTGCACAACGTATATCGCAGCGGGTCGCGCGCATCGCCGAATCTGCCACCCTCGCGGTGGACGCCAAAGCGAAGGCGCTCAAGGCTGCCGGCGAGAAAGTGATCGGTTTCGGGGCCGGTGAGCCGGACTTCCCCACCCCGCAACACATCGTCGAGGCGGCTGCGGCTGCAGCGGCCAATCCCGTCTTCCACAAATACACGCCCACGCCGGGGTTGCCCGAGCTACGCGCAGCAATCGCGAGAAAGACCGAGCGGGACTCCGGATATGCAGTGTTGCCCGAGCAAGTACTCGTGGCGAACGGTGGGAAACACGCTCTCTACAACGCATTCATGTCGATCGTGGACCCCGGCGACGAAGTCCTCGTCCCGGCTCCCTATTGGGTGAGCTACCCGGAGATGGTGCGACTGGCGGAGGGAGTGCCGGTCGAGATTCAAACGACAGAGGCGACCGGGTTCCGCGTCACTCTGGATCAGCTCGAGCAGGCCGCAACCGCGAAGACCAAGGCATTGCTGTTCGTATCTCCATCGAACCCGACCGGCGCCGTATACCCGCCCGAGGAGGTCGCAGCGATCGGACGGTGGGCATTGGAGAAAGGGATCTGGATCGTCACCGACGAGATCTACGAGCATCTCGTGTACGGCGACGCGAGGTTCTCTTCGATGCCGGTACTGGTACCTGAGCTGGCCGAGCGATGCATCGTCATCAACGGGGTAGCCAAGACGTACGCGATGACGGGTTGGCGGGTCGGCTGGATGATCGCGCCGAAGGACGTGATCGTGGCCGCAACGAACATGCAGTCGCATGCCACGTCGAACGTCTCGAACGTTGCGCAAGCGGCCGCCCTCGCCGCGGTGGCGGGTGACCTCAGCGCGAGCGAGATGATGCGGGAAGCGTTCGATCGCCGGCGGCAGACGATCTACAAGCTGCTCAACGAGATCCCCGGTGTCGATTGTTACGAGCCCGAGGGGGCGTTCTACGCGTTCCCCTCGTTCAAAGGCGTGTTGGGGAAAGAGATCGCCGGTCGAACGCCGTCGAGCTCGCTCGAGCTGGCCGGGATGATCCTCGAGGAAGCGAAGGTTGCGATCGTGCCCGGTGAAGCGTTCGGTGCGCCCGGCTACGCGCGCTTGTCGTATGCGCTCGGCGACGACGACATCGTCGAAGGGGTCACCCGGATAGCCGAGCTCTTGTCTTAGCGATCAGCTCACGCACCCCCTGCTCGTCTCCCCTACGGAGCAACTCGATCGGGTCGGGGTCCCCGTTGACGATCCCTTCGAAGAAGTCCTTCCTGTCGTTATAGGTCGCCAGGTTCGCCTTGGCCCAATCCCTCACTTCGTCGAGGAGCTGAGCGAGACGCACGTGCTCCGATCCCACGTGCTCCGAGATCTCTCGCTTCAAGCGTTTGGCGAGAGCAGGACTGGCACCGGAGGTGGATATCGCTACGGTAAGGGGGCCGCGCCGCACGATGGCCGGCAGTATGAAGTTGCAGAGCTCCGGCACATCGACGACGTTGACGAGCATCGACCGATCTTCAGCGTCGGCGTGCACGCGCTTGTTGAGCTCGGTGTTGGACGTCGCCGCGACCACGAGGAAGCAGCCTTCGAGGTCGGTGGCTTCGTACTCGCGCCGGTGCCACTCGAGCCCGTGCTCCGTGGCGAGATCCTCGAACCCCTCGGCCCCCTCGGGTGCGACCACGGTGATATCCGCGGCACAGGTGAGCAGACCCTCGATCTTTTCGACCGCAACGGGCCCGGCCCCCACGACCAGTACGCGCCGCCCCGAGAGGTTGATACACGCGACGTACAGGTCCGCCTCGATCACGGCGTCAACCTAACTAGAAACGGGGCCCCGAAGGGCCCCGCTTCCGATCTCCGCTTGACGTACTGGAAGTACCCGTCTTTTTTGCTGCTGTTTAGAAACCCTTGATCTTCAGGGCGTCTACACCTCGCATGTGGTCGTTCGTCCAGAGGTAGCCCTTGTGCCACAGCGTGGAATAGGTCGCCGAGTCCTCGGCTTGGAAGAACGCTGCTTCGGTCGGCTGCGTCGGATCGGTCGTGTCGATCACACTCACACCACCGGTGAACCAGGTGACCGCGACGGCATCCTTCTTCGGATGCCAGTCCAGACCGTGCGAGAGGCACCACGAGCCGACCCATCCCGGGAAGGTGCCGATGTTGGCGTAACTCGGATTCCCACCACGAGGTGGTGCGAAGCTGCCCTGCACTAAGGGAAGCTGCGGGTTGGTGATGTCGTAGATCCAGACACGGCCGCTCGGGCTCTGACCGCTGTTGCAGTCGTGCGCTGCGAATGCCTCGTCGTCGATCGCCAGCAGCGTGCCGTCGTCGTTCGCGATCGCGTAGTGCGAGTACTGGATGGCGGGATTGACGATGCGACTGAGGACTACGGGGTCCAGCGGGTCGGTCACGTCCCAGATCTGGACCTCACCGCTGCCGACCGCTCCGGCGCAGAAGCCCAAGGCACCCGTTGCTTCGGTCACGGAGAAGGAAACGTCGTGACAATCCATGACCGTCTTAACGTTGGTGGCGATCTTCGGCTTCAGAGGGTTGCGCACATCGACGATGGTGGTTCCCGCACGATCGGCGGTTCCGGCCAGGTTGCCGCCGGCCATGAAGAGGTACTTACCACCGGGGAAGGGTTTCATCGTGTGCCCGGCACCGGTGTTGAGAGCCGATACGACGCGGGGCTTCTTGATGTTCTTGACGTCGACGATCATGATGCCCTCGCCGGCGGACGGTGCGCAGGCATTCTGTGTGAACGACATCGCGACGTATCGAGGAGTGATCACCTCGACGTCGTTGTCGGTCCCCGCGCAGTGCAGGAAAGCGACTTCCTTCATGGTCTTGGTGTCGTAGATGTGGAGCCCACCGTCTTTGGGAGCGGTGCCCCGCTGGTCGCCACCGATCGCGTTGGCCTCGCTCGAGAACAGATAACGACCGCTGGACGCGAGCTCACCACCGCCGTCGTAAGCGAAATTGGCGACGTGGGTAACGTTGTCCGACTTGTTGTATGTGGGTGCGTCGGCCACCGCGGGGGCTACGGCCGCGATCACGATCGCCGCCGCCAGCAGTCCAACTCGAATCGCCTTCATCTCGGATCTCCCTTGATCGGTCTTGTTTGCTGCTAGGAGGATTCGCCCGCCGCGCCGCGCTTCCTGCCACCCCCACCTAGGCGAACGTAAAAGGGGCCCCGAAGGGCCCCTTTTGTCTTATTTGTCGATGCCGATCGTGACTTAAGCCTTGCCTGCCTTGAGGCCCTTCACGGTGAACACGTCGAGGCCACGGACACGGTCGTTCGCCCAGATCTTGCCCTTGTACCAGTAGGCGGACCAGTAGTTGCTGATCTCGTCCTTCTCACCGGTCGACATGTAATAGGCAGTCTCTTTCGGCTGCAACGGGTCGGTCAGATCGATCACGTTCATCCCGCCCGAGTACCAAGAGGTAACGAGGAAGTATGTGTTCGGCACGAAGTTGAAGAGGTGAGCCGAGCACCACGTGTTGCGATCGGTGTTGGACGAGCCCGCGGGTTGCTGACCGCGGGGGGCTCGGTAGTAACTCTGGAACAACGGCGCTTGACGGTTGCTGATGTCGTAGATCCACAGGGCACCCGAAGGCCCGCCGACGCAGTCGTTGCCCGCAACGGCCTCATCGCCGATGACCAGGTAGTGACCGTCGTAGGTGGTCGCAACGGAGTGCGGGAACTGGGCAGGAGTGGTCACGTGGCCCAGCGTCACGGGGGCCAGCGGGTCGCTGACGTCCCAGATCTGGGTCTCGCCGCCACCGGTGCAGAAACCGAGGCGCTCGTCACCTTTGAAGAAGAACGAGAAGTCGTGACAACCGATGTCCTGCGGCTTGTAGGTAGCTGCAACCTTCGGTGCCTTGGGGTTGCTGACGTCGATGATCTGCTCGATGCCGTCACCGTTGGCGAGGCCACCGGGGGACGCGTAGATGATCGGCTCGCCCGGATAGACGGTCAACGTGTGAGTGCCGCCGGGCAGGTCGTTGACCGCACCGAGGAGCTTAGGACGCTTGGGGTTCTTGACGTTGACGAGGCGAACGCCGCCGCCCGGACCGCCACACTGGGTGGAGTGGTAACCGAGAGCGACAAGACCGGGCTTCACCACAGCGATGTCGTTCTGCTCGCCCGGACAGGCGAAGAAACCAACCTTCTTGGGCTTCGCCTTCGAGTTGTCGATGATGTGGATCCCACCATCCGGGCCCTGCTGCATCGCGTAGATGAACTTGCCCTTGAAGTCGATGTCGGTACCGCCCTGGAAGAAATCAAGGTCGGGGTTCTTGTAAGGGAAGTGCTTAACGAGCTTCACGTTGTCGGACTTCTCTTGAGCCGAGATCGCGGATGGGACCATGCCCAACGACAGGGCCAACGTCAGCCCCACAGCTACCAGCGTGCGAACAGTCTTCACAGCGACTCCTTCGTCGTGGCGTAAAAGTGACTTATGGGAAGGTTCTCCCCGGGGAGGCACCCTCCTGCAGGGGCCTCTTCAGGCAGTGGCTAGCACTTACTCTGAGGCTTCGCAGCGACACTGTGCCGCAGACCGCGCTCGTCGAGCAGAAGTGGGATGAGCGGCTCGGCCGGCTGGCCCATGTGGACCATGTATCTCTTCCCCGATCGCCTGCCCGCGATACCCAGGAGTCTCATCGTCTTGGCAACCTGCTTGCGTTGCTTGGCAGTCAGCGAATAGGCACAGGGTGGGGGGTCCTGCACCGTGGTCGGCTCCTGGTTGTCGGCGCCGTCGAAGTAAACGGGGGCACTGCGCTTGCGACCCTCCTTCAGCTTCCGCATGAAGGCTCGATCGGTCGTGAACAGGGCTGCCTGGCCTTCCTCTCGGAGGAAGCGAAGGGCGGCGTGGGAGACGACCATGTGGCTGTCGACGCGGCGACGGTTCACGGCTGCTTCGTCGCTTGCTTCGTCGGGGCCGTTGCGCGGATCTTGAGTGACGGCCGTCTCGACGAGTATCCCGAGCGAATGACGAAGGCCCATCGTGTTGCGCATGATCCCTTCGTCTCCGTCGCCGGCGCTCTGGTGCACGTCCTGGTCACCGGCTGCGTACTGGCCGTATTCGTCCGCGGTGTATCCACTGTCTTCTGCGTCCTTCTCGATGAAGTCGTGTGCGAGATGTTTCGCCATGTCCCGGACCAGCTGGTCGGCGTTCAGGTTGCGCGGCCATAGGTACAGGACCTCGTCGTCGTAGAACGCGGGAATCGAAGGGCCGTACTCGTGCAGATCGATCGACACTTCGGGGCGCCAGTCACGGACGACCTTGGCGATGGCGCGGGATTCGGGGGTCGTCAGATTCAAATGGTCCCGGTTGATGTCCACGCCCGAGGAGTTCTCCCGTGTGTTCGCCGCACGTCCGTCGGGGTTGGCACTCGGGACGAAAAGGATCGTGTTCCCGCCCAGTTGCTGTAGCAGTTCCGGGTCGTCGGTGAAGGCAAGGTCCCGCAGCAGTTTGAGACAGGCCTCGCGACCGGCCGGCTCGTTTCCGTGCTGGCTGCACACGTAAAGGATCGTCGGCTGCCCATGGGCGGTAGCGCGGGCGTGAGGAGCAGGATTTCCTAACTTGACCAGATGTAGTGGACGTCCTTCCTTGGTCTTACCGATCACGCTCACCGAGAGTCGCTCCGACATGGCATCGACCTCGGCCAGGAACTCCAGTTCCTCCTCGTGCGTGGTCCACGCAGCACCGTCTGTCTTCTCGAACCCCGTTTGGGGTGGGGCGACGGCCGCGCTGGACGCGGGCGCAAGCGCAGAGGCCGCGACGAACGCTGCGAGGAACAGTGTTGTTATCCGCCTAAGAGCCACGCCTATTGATTCGCCCCCGAGGCCGGGGCTCCTTCCCGTGCCAGTGCCTCAGAGCGGGTCAGGGCTGCCAGGACCAGCAGGTCCCGTTCGAAGATTCGCTTCATCAGCGGTTTGAAGATCGACAGGCCGACCGAACCAAGAGGACCGAGTGCGGGATTCGCCAGCTCTTCGCGCCAGAACAGATACGTCAGGCCGGCGCCGGTTGGGGTGAGGAAGATCTCGCCCGTACCGCTCACCCACCCAAGGTGTTGGATCGCCAAGCGATGTTCGGGTTCCCATCCCACAACTCGGACCGCGTCCCTCGTCTTGATCCCACCGATCGTGATCGTGGCCTCCGCCTCGACACCGATCCCCTCACGCTGCACCGACGTCACCACGAAGTCGGACGCCTCGAGCATCCAATCGCTCTGGCGCTCCCAGTCGGTGATCAATCGCCACACCACGGCGGGGGGGCCGGGAAGCGTGAGCCCGACCTCGATGGTGACCGGCCAACCCCGACCGAATGCCACGAGACCTAGGAGCTCAGCTTGCTGCGCAGCAGGTCATTGACGATCTGGGGGTTCGCTTGCCCGCGCGTCTTCTTCATCACCTGACCGACGAGGAATCCGATCGTGTTGAGCTGGCCCCCGCGAACCTTGTCGGCGGCATCGGCATTCTCCGCGATGACCTCGTCGACGGCGGCGGCTAGGAGGTTCTCGTCGGAGACCTGGCTCAGACCCTTCTTACTTGCGACTTCATCCGCGTCCTCGCCGGAAGTGAACATCTCTTCGAGCACCAGCTTCGCCTGCTTGCCGGAGATGGTCCCCTCGTCCACGAGACCAACGAGACGAGCCAGCTGTTGCGGACGGATCTTCGTCTCGTGCAGTTCCTGTCCGGCCTCGTTGAGCAACCCGAACAGGTCGGCGGTGATCCAGTTGACGACCTTCTTCGCCTCGCCCGTGTACACCTCGGCCGCAGCCTCGAACCAGTCCGCCGTCGCTTTGGACGAGGTGAGCACCCCGATGTCGTACTCGCCGAGCCCGTAGTGAGCTGCGAAACGCTCGCGGCGTTCGGCCGGTGTTTCGGGAAGCGTGGCTCTGATCGTCTCGACCCATTCGTCACCGGGAGTGAAGGGCACCAGGTCGGGCTCGGGGAAGTAACGGTAGTCCGACGAGCCCTCCTTGAGACGACCGGATGATGTCGTTCCGGCTTTCTCGTCGAAGTGCCGCGTCTCTTGCACGAGGGTTTGTCCGGCATCCAATGCCTCGCGCTGTCGTTTCTCCTCGTACTCCAGGGCGCGGCCCACCGAACGGATCGAGTTCATGTTCTTTACCTCGACCTTGGCCCCGAATTCCTTCTCGCCGATCCGCCGCACCGAGACGTTCGCGTCGACGCGCAGACTGCCTTCCTCCATGCGGACGTCGGAGACGCCAAGGTTCTCGAGCAACGCGCGCAACTCGGAGACGAACTCCCTGGCCTCGTCGGCAGAGTGGATGTCGGGCTCGGTGACGATCTCGACAAGGGGTGTGCCGGCCCGGTTGAAGTCCTCGAGCGAATACTCGGAGTCGCCGATTCGGCCGGAACCACCGACGTGCACCGACTTCCCGGTGTCCTCTTCGAGGTGAACCCTGGTTATGCCGACCCGCGTGCTGCCGAAGTCTCCCGAGATATCGACCGCCCCCTGAAGGCACAGCGGGATGTCGTACTGGCTGATCTGGTAGTTCTTCGGCATGTCCGGATAGAAGTAGTTCTTGCGGTGGAACAGCGAACGCTCCGCTATACGGCAGTCGAGTGCCAGGCCGATCTTGATGGTGGACTCGACTGCCTTCTCGTTCGGTACAGGCAGTGACCCGGGCAACCCCAGACAGACGGGACAGGTTCTGGTGTTTGGCTCGCCGCCGAACGCGACCGGACAACCGCAGAACATCTTCGAGTTGGTGGCCATCTCGACGTGGATCTCGAGCCCGATCGTCGTCTCGTATGCGTCCGCACCACCGCTCATGCCGCACCGTCCAGAGGGGGCCGCGACGCATCCGTTCCCGCCCACCCGAGGCTCTGTTCGAACGCGAACGCTGCCTTGAACATCGTTGCCTCGTCGAGTGACTTGGCGATTATCTGCAATCCGACCGGAAGACCATCGTCTGCCGAGACTCCGCATGGAACGCTGATCGCCGCGTTACCGGCGAGATTCACCGGCACCGTGAAGATGTCCGATAGATACATGGCAAGCGGGTCCGCCGACTTCTCCCCGATCTTGAACGCGGTGCTGGGCGTCGTCGGGCACACGATCAGATCCACAGACTCGTAGGCCTTGGCGAGATCCTGAATGATCAGGGTTCTGATCTTCTGTGCCTTCCCGTAGTAGGCGTCGTAGTAGCCGGCCGACAACGCGTAAGTGCCCAACATGATGCGTCGCTTGACTTCGTCGCCGAATCCTTCGTCGCGCGTCTTGGACATCATCTCGACGACATCCTTCGCTTCGGCTGTGCGGTATCCGTAACGAACGCCGTCGAATCGCGCCAGGTTCGAAGAGGCTTCGGCAGGAGCGATCAAGTAGTAGGCGGAGATCCCGTACTCGAAGGAGGGCAGCGACACCTCCTCGAGCTCGGCCCCCAGCTTCTCCAGCACCCTGTATGCGTCTTCGATACCGGCGCGAACGCCCGGTTGCGAACCTTCGCCCGCGAACTCCTTCACGATCCCGATCCGCATCCCTTCGATCCCAGAATCGATCCCGTCGAGGTAGTCGGGGGCAGCCCTGGGATAGGAAGTTGCGTCCATCGGATCGTGTCCGGCCGCGATCCCCAACAATGCCGCCGCATCCGAGACCGTACGCGTGATCGGTCCTGCCTGATCGAGCGACGATGCGAATGCAACAAGGCCGTAACGGGAGACGAGACCGTAGGTCGGTTTGACTCCGACCAAACCGCATAACGACGCTGGCTGTCTGACCGAGCCGCCGGTTTCGGTCCCCCACGCCCACGGAACCCCACCTGCCGCTACCAACGCCGTCGAGCCTCCGCTCGACCCACCCGGCACGCGTTCGAGATCCCAAGGGTTGTGCGACGTGCCGAAGCCCGAGTTCTCGGTCGAAGAGCCCATCGCGAACTCATCGAGATTGAGTTTGCCCAGCATGGGGAGCCCCGCGGCATGACCGCGAGCAACGACCGTTGCGTCGTACGGAGGGATCCATCCCTCGAGGATGCGCGAGGCACACGTCGTCGGCACATCCTTGGTTGCGAAGATGTCTTTGTAGGCGATCGGCACTCCGTCGAAACGGGACAGCAGGTTCCCGTTCTTCCTACGGTCATCCGCCGCCCTTGCCTGCTCGAGCGCGCGTTCATTCGTCCTGTGCAGGTAGGCATGCAGGCGATCGTCGACCGCGTCCGCGCGATCTATGCAAGCCTGAGTCATATCCACCGAAGTGGCATCTCCGGCGGCCAGAGCATCGGCCAACGCCACAGCCGAGCTCCATGTGAGATCGACGCTCACGTCTCCTCCAAGATCCGCGGGACGCGGAACCGGCCGTCTTCCTGGTCGGGTGCATTCGCAAGCGCCTCCGCCTGGGTGAGGCAAGGGCCGGCGACATCCGGGCGCATGACGTTGCTCAGGTCCAGAGCTTGGGAGGTGGGCTGGACCGGGTCGAGGTCGAGAGTCTGGATCTTCTCGACATGTTCCAGGATCTGCGTCAGCTCGGCCTGCATCCGCTCCCTCTCTTCATCGGAGAGGTCGAGGCGCGCCAAACGGGCCACGTGATCCACCGCTTGTCTGTCGATCGGCATCCGTATTCCTCCTCGAGGCCCCTGGCGCGGGACATCCTAGAGGGGCTAACTTCGGGTGGTGGGATTCCCGCGCAAGCTGCTCGCCGAGCACGAGAACCTGGTCCTCGACCTTCGACCGCACTGGGTGGCGATCCTGCCGTCCATCCTCTGGTCCATCGTGCTGCTCGTGGTCCTGTTCTTCGGTTACCGGGCGGTGGACGCGATCGTCGATTCAAACGGGGCGGGCGGGAACACGACGGGTGGCAAAGCGATCGTGGGAGGCCTCGTGTTGCTGGCTTGGATCTGGCTCGCGGTGATCCCCTTCCTTCGCTGGCGGTTCACCATGTTCGTCTTGACGACCGACCGATTGATCACCCGCGGCGGGATAGTTGCTAAACACTCCAAGGAGATCCCACTCGAAAGCGTGAACGACGTTGCTTTCAACCAGTCCGTGATCGAGCGCCTAGTCGGGGCCGGCGACCTGATGATCGAGTCCGCCGGAACGCGTGGGCAGAACCGCATCGAAAACGTCCGCAAACCCGAGCAAGTTCAACTCACCATCTTCAAAGAGATCGAATCCAATACCGCGCGCACGATGCAACCGCGTGCCCCCGAACCCGTCGACGACATCCCCTCACAGATCGAGGCCCTGGATCGCCTCCGAGATCAGGGCGCGCTGACGCGCGAGGAGTTCGAAAGCAAGAAAGCCGAGTTGCTGAAACGCCTTTAGCCTCCGGGGAGTGATCCGCCCAACCGGAAGGGCACCGTCCGCTCGAGTCTGATCTGCGCCTGCTCAGGACGCCGCCGGAGCGCACCGCTGAAATCCATCACCCATGATCCCGGGCTCAACCAACGCAACTTCTCGGCCAGAGCCTCGGCCCCCGATCGTGATTCGGAATAGTCCAAGATCACGAGCTTTGGTTGAACCTCGAGCGCGAGCTCTGTAGCAGTCTGATCATCGGCTGCATGAAGGATGGTTTGGGGATCCTCACTACTAAGCGCGTCTTTGATCCCGTCGGTGAGTGCGTGGGTTGCACCGACCACGAGCACCCGGATGTCGACCGCCTGCGCCATGGTCGGATGATTCCCGGTCCAGATGAGAAAGCGATGAGACCGCCGGTAATTCCCCGATCAGGTCTTGAGTCGGTAGCCGACCCCTCGCACCGTCTCGATCGACTTCTCACCGAACGGCCGGTCGACTTTGTCACGGAGGTAGCGAACGTAGACGTCGACCACGTTCGAGCCACCTTCGTAGGCAAAGTCCCACACATGGTCCAGGATCGTCATCCGGGAAAGAACCTCGCCGCGCCGACGCATGAACAGCTCGAGTAGAGCGAACTCCTTCGGGCTCAGATCGATCGACGTCCCCCCTCGTGTCACGCGGTGTGCGGCGGGGTCCAGAACCAGCTCGCCGACTTGGAGGACGTCGGAGCCCGTTTGCTCCACGCGCCGGGTGATCGCCCGAAGGCGAGCGGATAGTTCGTTCAACGAGAACGGTTTCGGCAGGTAGTCGTCGGCACCGGCGTCGAGGCCTGAGACGCGATCTTCGACCGCATTTCGTCCGGTCAAAAGAAGGATCGGCGTCCAGATCCCCTTCTCACGCACTCGGCGACAGACCTCTAGGCCATTCGGTGGGGGGATCATGACATCCAAGACGATCGCGTCGTAGCTGCCTTCACCCGCCATCTTCAGAGCTTCGTCGCCAGTCGTTGCCACCTCGAGGGTGTGGCCTTCGCGCTTCATGGCGCGCCTGAGAAGTGCGACCACTTTTGGTTCGTCGTCGACGATCAGCAGATGCATCGGCTATCCCGCACTGCGTTTGGCTCGCCGGTTGAGGAGATCCCGCGCTTTGGCGATGAGCTCATCGGGTCGGAAAGGCTTTGCGATGAAGTCCTCGTTGGGCCCGAGGTCCCCGAATCGCGCCAGGGCTTCGCCCGTATATCCCGACATGTACAAGACACTCAGGTCGGGTCTCTCGGGGCGAAGTTTCTCGACCAGCTGTCGCCCATCCATGCCGGGCATGATCACGTCCGTGATCAGTACGTCGATGATTCGATCACTGGCGAGCACCAGTCGCACTGCCTCTCCCCCGCTAGACGCTTCGATGATCTGGTACCCGTACTTCTCGAGAGCCCGACGCGCGATCCGGCGCACACCGTCGTCGTCCTCGACGAGGAGCACGGTCTCGGTTCCCGATAACCATTTGGAGGCTGCACGCGCCCTCGCCATCGGGATCGGCTCGCGGATCGACTCCGGCAGATAGATGCGGAAGCTCGATCCGCGGCCCGCTTCGCTCTCGACGGCGATGTGCCCTTTGTTGTGAGTAACGATCCCGTAAACCGTCGACAGCCCCAAGCCGGTTCCCCGAGTGCCCGACCGAGTCGTGAAGAACGGCTCGAAGATGTGGTCCTTGATCTCGGGATCGATGCCATGACCGGTGTCAGAAACGTTCAACAGAACGTGACGTCCCGGTGAGAGTCGCAAACTCTTGGATGCGAGCTCGTCCGAGATCTCGATGCCTTTGGTCGTGATACTGATCTCGCCTCCGTCCGATACAGCATCACGAGCGTTGACGACCAGGTTGAGGATGATCTGTTCGATCTGGCTGCGATCCGCTTCGATCGTGCAGGCGTCATCGGATAGCCGTGTCTCCAACTTCGTCCCGTGGCCACTGAGGCGTTTCAGCATGGGTTCCATCGACCGCACGATCTCGTTCATGTCCAGGACCTCCGGCCTCAACACTCGTCTGCGGCTCAGGTCCAAGAGTTGCGCGGCGATATCGGCGCCCATCTGGGCTGCCTGCTCGATCTCTTTGACGTCCTCGCGCGTCGTCTCGGGAGTTTCGGGGGCGGTCAGGACGAGCTCGCAATAGCCGAGCATCGCCGTCAAGAGGTTGTTGAAGTCGTGCGCGATGCCACCAGCCAGTCTTCCGACGGCCTCCATCTTCTGTGCCTGGAGCAGTTGCTGCTCGAGACGATGCCGGTCCGTCATGTCCCGGAAGCTCCACACGCGGCCAACGATGCGTTCGTCGATCCGCTGAGGGATCGATGAACGTTCGAAGACTCGACCGTCGCTGAATTCGATCGTGTCGAAGCTCACTTCCTCCGGTTTCCCATACAGATATTTGACGCGCTCGAGGAAATCATCGGGATCTTTCAGTTTCGACAACACCGCCGCAAGCGCCTTGTCGTCGTCGCGTGAGTCCAGGATCTTGCGCGGTACCGACCACATCTCGATGAATCGTTCGTTGAAGGTGACGATGTGGCCATCCAGATCGACCACGAGCAAACCCTCCCAGGTCGACTCCAGCGCGGCCCGCAACAGAGACAGGGACTGCTCTCTTTCCTGTTGCATCTCCTTTTCGTGCGAGATGTTCTCGATAGCCCCTTCGATGAAAGCAACCGTTCCGTCCTCAACACGGATCGAACGTGCGGTCACGCGGGCCCAGAACGTCGATCCATCCCAACGACGAAACTCGATCACCTGGGGGGAGAGCCCCTCCGTGTCCAGCCGGGCGAGCCAGTCGAGCCGATCTTGCTCTTCGACATAAAAGTCTCGAGCGTTAGTCGTCAGGAAAGTCTCCTTATCGGGATAACCAAACATCCGGACGCAGGCCGGGTTGGCATCGAGACCGACGCCATCCGGCGTTCTCAGGAAGAGACCGATCGGCAACCTGTCGAACAGGATGCGATAGCGCTCCTCGCTCGCTTTCAGCGCAGCCTCTGCATGGCGCGCGTCGGTGATGTCCTCGACGGAGCCGAAGATACGCACGGCGCGACCGATCCCTTCGTCCCAGATGGCGCGAGCACGCAGGCGGATGCCTCGGACTTCACCTGACTTCTTAACGATCCGGATACTGGTCACAACCGATGCCCCGGGACTGGCCAGGAGCCCTGCGAAGGCGTCTGCCGCGGTTGCCATGTCGTCGGGATGGAACAGGATCGGCCATCCCTCGTCGTAGAGGACTTCGTCCGGCTGGTACCCGGTAACGCGCTCGAAAGCATCCGTCACCCACTCCCACGCCAAAGTTCCGTCTGCCTGAACCTCGACTGAGTACGCGTAATCCGACGTGAGCTCCGAGATCGCTAGCAACAAATGACTGCGCTCAGTCTCCGACCGCTCTGCACGGCGGGCCTCGGTCACATCTCGCATCAAGGTGACAACTCGTCCTTCGTCGAGCTGTTTCGACACCATCTCGACGGTGATCACGCTTCCGTCCTTGCGCTGAAGACGGAAGTCCTGGTGGTATTCGGCCGGTCGCTGGTCGTGCTGCCGTTCACGACGTAGCCCTTCGATGTACTCGCGATCTTCGGGCGGGAACAGATCCAGGTTGGACATCGCAAGCAATTCCTCGCGTGAGTAAGCAACCATCCGACACATCGCTTCATTAACGAACTGGAGCCGATTGGTGGTGATATCCACGATCGCAACGGCTTCCTCAAGATCACTCTGTGCCTGAACCAGCGACTCATAGAAGACCTTCTCGTCCTCAGTTTCGATACGGCCTTCTGTGACCTGGGTCATCTGCTGCATCAACTCGTGCGACATGAAGCTGGCGACGAAAGCAATGACCCCCAAGGAGCCCAACTTGAAGAGTGTCTCCGCCGGTGACTCATCCCACCCGGTGAACCAGATGACCGTGAGATACGCAACCGCCGTCAGTGCGTAAAGCACGATCTGGCTCCGAGCGGGATAAGAGGCGGCGAAGAAGATGGTCGTGAACGTGTACAGAAGGAAGAGGCTCGGGTTGTCCATGCCCACGACGCCGAGCGCAACAGAGATCAGAACGATGTCTGCAACCGACCACGCGTACATGAGCCGGAGGCCCCAAGGACCCTCGAACAGGCGTTGCCAAGGAAGAACCACCGCTGCTGCGGTCCCAACGAGGGCTATAGAGCAAAACGTCAGGAGGGCGGGCCACGAGACGCCCTCGCTGCCGGGCAAGAGGCGGAAGACGAGGAGCACGGCAACGACGAGGATCGTGCACTGGATCCCGACTCTCACCGCCCGGAGGCGATATGGGATCAGCGTCCGCTCAGCCGCCTGCACCCGGCCTCCTCGTTGTTCGCCCGTTGCACCCTCCCCAGATTGGAATCCTCTTCCATCCAGATGAGAGTCCGATGAAAGCCTAGCCTTCTGTCGAACTGGTTGGGAAATGTAGGGTCTGCCCTCGAATCGGCAGGAGGGATCGACGTGGAATTCGGAGTGCCCAACGAGTATGCGGAACTGACCCGCAACCTGACCGAGTTCGTCGACCGGGAGCTCCGGCCCCTGGAAGCCGACCTCCTCGACCCGGAGGAAGACGACGTCCCGGTCGAGCTACGAGACCGGGTGCGACGTCGCTCCGCCGAGCTTGGCTTCTACGCCGCGGATTTCCCCGAGGACCTCGGGGGGAGCGGCCTCCCCCAACTGGGGATGGTCATGTTGCGAGAGGCAGCGGCCGGCTCCGGTTGCCGGCTGGCGGGGTTCACCACCTACGGACCGGAGGGACCAACCGGGCTCCTCTTGAACGGGACCGACGAACAGAAGAAGAAGTACCTAGTGCCCTTGATCTCCGCCGAGAGATCGATGTGTTTCGCCTTGACCGAGCCTGATGCCGGCTCGGACGCGCAGAACATCGCGACGACCGCGGTCAAGGACGGCAACGAATGGGTGCTGAACGGCACCAAGCACTTCATAACAAATGGCAAACATGCCGACTTCGCTCTGGTGTTCGCCGCCAACGACCGCAAGAAGAAAGCACAGGGGGGGATAACGGCGTTCATCGTCGAGAAGGGAACTCCCGGATTCGAAGTCGGCCGCGCTCAGCGCGGGATGGTCGAAGGCGAAGGTCAATTCGAGTTGGTCTTCAAGGACTGTCGTGTCGACGAGGAACAGATCCTCGGCGGCCCCGAGAACGCGGGGATGGGCTTTTACTCGGCCATGCAATTCCTCGCGATGGGCAGGCTCTCCATCGCTTCGATGTGTAACGGGATCGCCGACTACGCCTTGTCCCTAGGCATCGAGCATGCCAAGAATCGCGTCGCATTCGACAAACCGATCGGGAAGAACCAGCACGTCCAGCAGCACATCGTCGAATCGTTGATCGAGATCAAGGCATCCAGGCTGATGACCTACGAGTGCGCATGGAAATACGACAACGGTGATGCGGTGATCCAGGAGTCGTCGATCGTGAAGTACTACGCGTCGGAGATGGTTAACCGGGTTGCGTCGCGCATGATCCAGGTTCACGGCGGCATGGGTTGGATGCGGGAGTTGCCACTCGAGCGGATCTACAGGCTCGTGCGGATCTTCACACTCGTCGAAGGGACGTCGGAGATACAGAAGTACATAATCGCCAAGACACTCGGTTTGTAGGCACGAACAAGGAGAGATAACGCATGGCGGAACTACCCAACGGGATCAAGATCACCTGCGTCGGTCACGCGACCTTCATCCTCGAGACACCATCGAACAAGCGCCTGATCATCGACCCGTGGTTGAAATCGAGCCCGGTGTGCCCCGATGAGTTCAAGGATCCCGGGCATGTAGACGCCATCCTCGTCACTCATGCGCACGGCGACCACATCGGTGATGGTGATCTCGTCGAGCTGGCGAAGTCGAGTGGTGCCCCAACGGTTGCGATCAACGAAACCGCCATGTGGCTCACATCTAAGGGGGTCGATGAGAGCAATCTCGTGCCGATGAACATCGGCGGGACGGTGGACATCGCAGGGTGCCGCGTTCACATGACGGCTGCGGTCCACTCGAACAGCATCGAGGACGGGGGCAAAGCAATAAGTGCCGGCGTTGCGGCTAGTTTCGTTGTCGAGTTCGAGAACGGCTACAAGATCTATCACTCGGGTGACACCGCGGTTACAGCGGACATGGCTCTCATCGGCAAACTGCTGGAGCCCGACTTAGGTCTGCTGTGCATCGGTGACCATTTCACGATGGGGCCTCGCTCGGCCGCTGAGGCGATCAGGATGCTTAAGCTCCAGACCGTCATCCCGATGCACTACGGCACGTTCCCCGTGCTGACGGGAACCCCCGAACAATTGCGGCAGGAAGCAAAAGACATCGACGGGCTCGAAATCATCGAGCTAGAGCCCGGTCAGTCGCTGGGCTAACGCTCGGAGCCGGCTACTCGACGAGGTCTAGCAACTCCCCGACCATCGCGAGCCCGGTCTTGCTCAGGAACGCGTCCGACCAGGCGGGCCGAGAGGTCAGCGACCCAGAGACCGCGACGATCCGCGCAGAGCCCGCGGCCTGTCGGATGCGGCCCGCAGCATCCTCCCCGGACAGCACCGGCATCTCGTTGTCGAGCAATACGAAGTCAGGCTTGAGCCGCGAGGCCTTGCCGATGGCGTCCTCGCCGTCGCTCGACTCGCCCACTACCTCGTAACCGGCTTTAACGAGGTAGCGCTTCATCAAGTCGCGGATCTGCGGCTCGTCATCGACGATGAGCACCTTCTTGCCGCCCGCGGTTTTCCCAGCCATCTAGTCCCTTGTCGGTATCGGACGCGGATTATCGAGCTAAGGGTATTACCGGACGGAAGCCCCGCGGGCGATATCCCGGACGGTTTCGATAACCGAGGCCACGCCGTGGACATCCTTGAGGATATGGACGTCCGCCCAGGCCCGAATCTGATCCCGCCCCGAGAAAGAGATTATGGGAACCGAGGGGAATTCCGCCCTGATGGCCTGGCCCGGGGGTGTTTCCTCCGGGCCCTGTACGACCGAATCGGCGACGATCACGTCGGGTCCCTCCGACCGGCAGAGTGCCAACGCTTCGATCGTCGTGCCTGCTTCGCTGATCCGGGCGACGGATTCGTCGGAGCCCAACGTCTGACGCAACAGATCTTTGATCTGGGGGTCGTCCTCGATCACCAACACATGAAGAGCTCGCTTGATCTGATCTGCTGGAGCTCGACCCGGCGCCTCGGATGCATCGTCGAGCGCGCTTCGGACGATGCGCAATAGCGAAGCGGGATCGAATGGTTTCTGGATCAAACGCTCGCCTTGGCCCAGTATCCCTTGTTCGGCGACTATCTCGTCGGTGTAGCCAGACATGAAGATCGTCGGAAGACCGCTCCTTCGCGACAGCTCCTTGCCCGAGATCTGCGGAAGGATCACGTCGGTCAACAGCAGATCGACACCCTGTTCCTGTTGGATCAACTCTAGTCCTGCCTGGCCCGTCGTCGCCGAGATGACCGCGTAACCGTTTCGACCGAGGATCCGCCCGACCAGTTCCAGTACTGCTGGTTCGTCTTCGACGACGAGGACTTTCTCCCCATGGCCGCGCGTCTGTTCGGGCTTGGCTTCGGTGGTGAGCGGCAGAGCGCGTTCTCCTGCCGGCGGGAAGTAGAGCCGGAAGGTCGTACCGACACCGGGCTCCGAATAGACGGAAACGTATCCGTTGTTCTGTTTCATGATGCCGTAGACGCTAGACAAGCCGAGTCCCGTGCCCTTCTCCTTGGGCTTCGTCGTAAAGAACGGTTCGAACACGCGCGC
Organism: Actinomycetota bacterium; assembly: GCA_035629935.1. Lineage (GTDB taxonomy): Bacteria > Actinomycetota > CADDZG01 > CADDZG01 > WHSQ01 > DASQLQ01. The sequence goes on along the minus strand of DASQLQ010000193.1, from coordinate 22,103 downwards.
TTTGATCTCGTCGGACATCCCGGCCCCCGTATCGCTGACCGCCAAGCAAACGTATTCACCGGGCTTCAGACCGGGGTGCTGTAGCGCCATCTCCTCATCCACGAATCGCCCATAGGACTCAATGGACAGCATGCCGCCCCTTGGCATGGCATCCCGCGAATTCACGGCCAGGTTCAGTAAGACCTGTTCGATCTGTCCTAGGTCGATCTTGGTGCTCGGAAGGTCGGGGGCGGTCTTGGTCACCAACTTGATCGACTCACTGAGCGTTCGACGCAACATCTTCTCCAAACTCAGCACCACTTCATTCAAGTCGACAACCTGGGGTTGGATGATCTCCTTGCGGGAGAACGTGAGCAGCTGCCGTGTAAGCGTTGCTCCGCGTTCTCCTGCCTTCAGGATCTCGAGGGCATCAGCGCGACGAGCGTCACCTTCATCCAGCTCGTCTACGAGGAAGCGCGCGTAGTTGATGACGACGGCCAAGAGGTTGTTGAAGTCGTGCGCGATCCCACCCGCAAGACGACCGATCGCGTCCATCTTCTGACCCTGCAGAAGCTGAGCGTAGAGACGCTTCTCCTCAGTCACATCGCGGCTCGCTCCTACGACGCAGAGCTTGCGGTTGGTTGAGTCCATCGTCGACTCGGCAACGTGGGTGAAGAAACGTTGACTGCCGTCGGGTAGATCGCGGTGCGTGTCGAAGGAAACTGCTGAGTGAGTCTTCGCCGCCTGTTCGAGGGCCTCGCGCATCCCCGGGCGATCGTCGGGATGGATCCGGCCTAGCCACTCTTCGAGCGTTGCGGGGGGCTCCATACCGCTCTTCCGCCAGGCGAGGTGATCTATGTCGTCTCTTACCTCCACAGAATCGGTTCGGGGGTCCCAGGTCCAGGTGGCGATCCGAGCGACGTCTTGTGCCTGGTTCAAGCGATGGATGGATCTAAGTGTTTCCTGCTGCCCTTGTTCCGCGTAGCGCCATGCCGCAAGCAGAGCCACGCTCTCGCCGGCGATGAACAGGGCGTGCAACGCTGCCCATCGCCACGGATGGGTCAACGCAGCAGGATGGTTAAACACATCGTGGGGATACAGACCCCCGAGGATCCCGTGGTGGAGCAACACGTAAGCGATCGCAAGCAAGAAAGGGGTCCAATCTTGATAGAGCGTGACGATCGCGACCACGACGAAAAAGTGAAAGTGGAATTCGATGACTCCACCAGAGAAGTGAACGAGTAGAGCAGAGGACGTGACGAGACCGAAAGTCGCCAGCGCAGCACGCAGGCGACGACTGGGGAAAGGAAGGGACGCCAGCCCCGCGGCTGCTGCAATCATCGCCGGCTCTGCGATGGCATGGAGTGCGCCCACGCCGCTCGCCAGACCGAACAGCACCAACCCGGGAACGTGAGCCCACAGGATCGCGAGGATCGCCCGGTGACGGCTCTCCCAAGCCTTAGCCGGGAGGGTTCCCCCGGTCGGCAATAGCAGTCGCAGGTTGTCTCTGGATGCCCGAGCCACCGCCGCCTCCTCTGTTGTGAGGGTCAGGCAATTTCTTCCTTACGGCTGAATCATCCCCTATGAAGATGAGAGAAACGTGAAAACCTGCTTTATCCGTCCTCTTCCGGTGACTTCACGTCGGTCGCCCCGATGGCGGCGGCCCACCCCGCGGCGCGATCCTCGACCGCCAGACGGAACACCCAACCTTCTTCCGGCTCACCCTCGTCCCACCGGTACCAGTCGAGGGATCCGGCCGTATGGCCGATCCGGTCCGGCGCGACGGGCCATTGCAACCCGGCCAGAGCTGCCGTCGTATAGAAAGCCATAAACCGACCGAACGCGGCTCCGCGCCGTCGCCCGTGAGCGCCTCCGCTCGCAGCGGCCCACGCGATCCGCTGGAGGGCCTCCTCCGCCTCCAAGGACTGCATGTGGAGAGCGCTCGGACCGGACAAGGTTGACGCTGCAGCAATCGCATCGTCCTCGACCACGACGGCTCGTGCCGCTCCGTTGGACTCGGCGGTCCATGGTTGCACCAAGTCGAGCAACACCTCCGTGATCGCTGCCGCGCGCACCTCGGGGGCAGGGCGAACATCGACCGACACGACCGGCGCACGCGGGGTCCACGGTTCGGCCACTTCGACCGTTCGTGCGGAGAAGGTGGCGAGCGCATAGGTCGGCTCGAAGTCGCACAGCTTCAGAGGCAGATCGAGGGTGTCCGCTTGGATCGCCCGATCGTCCGACAGGTCCTCACCCCGCAACACGCGCTCCTGCGCGACGTACGCCGCGGCCTGCGGCACCTCGATGTAGGGAGCCAGCTCGTCCCATCTATGTGTCGACGCCGCGACCTCGGTGAGGGGGCCGAGAGCGAATCTGCCGGCATCGGAATCGAGCACGGAGGCCGCGTAGTCACCCGGGGCCTCCAGAGCGAGTCGGTAATCGATGTGCGCTGCGATCGGCCACAGCTGCTTGCCTCGCTCGACGGCCTGCAGGCAAAGATCGGCCAGATCCTCGAGTCCGTCCCAATCGCGCGCGGAGCACAGCCCGTCGATAGCGCGCAACAGGCCGTTCATGTCGGCCGCTTCGACCAGCTCTACGAGAGAAGGATCCAGGATCAGCCTAGGTGTTCGGCGATCTTCTTCGCGGCCCGATGAGCGATCCCGTAGATCGACACCATCGGATTGACCCCCGACGCGGTGGGGAAGGTCGATGCGTCCGTCACGAAGAGATTCTTGACCTCATGCGTTTGATTGCTCGCGTCGATAGCGGACTTCTTCGGGTCGGTGCCCATCCGACAAGAGCCCATCTGGTGATACGAGAACATGTTGGCTTGACCTGCAACGCCTCTCGCCCGCACCTCCTCGGCCCACTTCTCGTGCGCCCCAGGACCCGGTGTGTACTCGATCGGGAGCGGATGCGGCGAGTGGATCTTGGTTGCGCCGGCTGCTTCGAGCACTCGTCCGGCACGGATCGCACCTTCCGTGATGCGCCGGTCATCCCCCGGTGTGATCTTGTAGTCGACCTTGGGGCTTCCGTCCCGGCGGATCTTGACCCTGCCCCCGGCCTCGTCACGAGGGAGGACGGCGACGAACGAGATGTTGGCGAAGCGGGCGACGAGGTCACGATGCTGCGCGGCCGACAACCAGGGGAACGCCGATCCGCCCGCGCCGGGATGGATCGGGACGGTTTCGAAGATAGGGCCATAGCCGCCGTCCCACTCCGCGAACTCGGCGCAGTACCGGGCCTGAGTGGTGCCTTCCCAGATCCGTACGTCTTCGTCGAAGAACCCCCACGACGCGAGTCCCGGATGCAACCTGAGGTTCTTGCCGACCTCGCCCTTCAGACCTGAACGCAACAGCAACGCCGGGGTTTCGATCGACCCGGCCGCGGACACGACGGCCCGGGCGTTCACCGTCAATCGGTGATCTCCGACCCGAGCACTCACGCCGCGAGCAACACCATCCTTGATCGTGACTCGCTCAACGTCGGCGCCGGTGAAGATGCGCGCCCCCGACTTCACGGCATCCTCGAGGAATGTCTTCATGGTTCCTTGCTTGGCACCCCGGCGGCAGCCCATGCCGCAATACCCACAGCCCGCGTCCTGACCGCAATCTCGAACCGCTCGCGGCAACGGAGCGACATGCCATCCGAGTTTCTGACAGCCCTCCTCCATCAAGGAGTCGCGCCGCCCCGGCTCGCTCTCGTCAAACGTCACGTTCACTCGTTTGCAAACCACGTCGAGCGATTCGTCGATCTCGCCGGAGATGAAGGCGTCGATGCCGGAAACGCGTGCCCATTCTTTGAGCACGTGGTCGGGTGTCCTGAACGCGGTCGCGTAATTCACGAGGGTGCCCCCGCCGACGGCCGACCCAGCGATGATCCGAACCCTCAGGTCTGATGAAGTGAGTGTCGAGGCGTACAGGTACAACTCGCGCATCGCTTGCGACTCGTTGTGATGGAAGTCCGGCTCGGCGAAATAGCCACCCTTCTCGAGTATGACCACCGAATATCCCGAGGCCGCCAGGCCTGCAGCCACGCAACCGCCTCCGGCCCCCGACCCAACCACCACAACGTCGCAGTTCACGACTTCGTCTGTCTCGATCGTTATGGGATCGAGCGGCTTGGGTCCGCTCGGTGCATCACCGAGGGGCCCCGCGTAACCCATCGTTGTCCAATCTGGGCCGGGGTGCGCGTAGAGAGATGTCGTGGATGCTGATATCGCCAACCCCGCAAGCACGCGATGGAGCTTGATGCTGCTGGCCTTCCACCGTTGAACCAGAGCTTCGGCCTCGCGCGGCGACAACCACGAAACCGGCGTCGGACGCCCCGTGAACAGGAGGGCTCCGGCCTTCGTGTCGAGGAGTCGGAGCAAACCGAGGAGTTGCTTCTGATCGGCATCCGAAGCTGCGTTCGAGATGAGGTCCCACATGCGTTTGGGCACTTCGGGGATGTATCCCTTGCCCAACACCCCGCGCGCGAGCGCGGTGAGCACACTGTAAGGAGGTTCTACCGGGCGCCGTTTATCGATCGGCCGAGCCATCTGAGCTAGCGGCGGCGGGGCGGCCTGCGCGAGCGACGGTGCTGGCGCGCCTTGGGGTTCTTCCGTCGACGGGGCTGCTGAGCGACCGGCTTTGGGCGCTCAGCTTGAGCGATCTGGATCGCTCCGAGCACATCCTGTGTGGCGGGATCCTCACCGGTCCCCGCCTCGAGCAGCAACTGGAAAAGGACGGCACGTTCGAATTCCTCGATCGAGTCGGACACCTTGTGTCGCGGCCCCCGAGGAGAATCCCACTCGGCGATGATCATCTCTGAATGGGGCACGCCGACCCTGAGCGGGGTCGTGCCGATCTTGCCTTCCCAGATGACATCGCTCTGTTCCATGTTCTTAACGTTACCGGATAAGGCGAAACCAACGGTTTTTACTAGTCGGGATGAGTCCACAGACGATCCTTCGCTCAGCTGCTTGTCTCTCCGGTAGCGCCTTGGAAGAGGTTCGACCGGCAGAGATCGTGGTCGAGTCCGGAATCATCCGCGAGGTGCGCCGTCGCACCGAGAAGAGTCCGACGGACATCGATCTCGGGTCTCTGACCTTGATCCCGGGGTTCATCGATGCCCACGTCCACATCGGGCTCTTCCCGCCGAAGGACGTCCTGGCGGGTGGTGTGACCACCGCCCGTGATCTGGGTTGGCCTCCCATCGACATCTATCCGCTCGTGACCCGATCTGAGGATCCCCTATGGCCCGGCCCCCGCATCTTGGCGGCCGGGCCCATGCTGACGTGCGCCGATGGATACCCCACCCGTGCCGCATGGGCGCCGCCGGGAACCGGCCGGATCGTCGGCGGCGTCGAGGAGGCCCGAGCTGCGGTCGCAGAGCGCGCAGCGGAGGGAGCGGCCGTCGTCAAGATCGCACTGAACGCCGCCGCAGGGCCGGTGCTCGACGCCTCCACGCTGGCCGCTATCTGCGAAGCCGCGCACGAGAGCCATCTTCAGGTAACGGGTCATATCTACGGCCTGGAAGAGCTTCACAAGGCTCTGGACGCCGGCATCGACGAGCTCGCCCACATGTTGATGAGCCCCGAAAGGATCCCGGACGAAACCTTGTCTCGGATGGTGGAGAACGGCGTGAGATGCGTTCCGACCCTGTCGGTCCAGGAGACGAGGGTCAAACCATTCGCTATAGACAACCTCCAACGTTTCATCGCCGCAGGCGGTTCCTGTATCTACGGGACCGATCTAGGCAACGAAGGACCGCTACCCGGCATCGATGCACCGGAGATCGCGGACATGACGGCTGCGGGGATGGACGGAGGATCGATCGTTGCATCCGCAACCGTGAACTCGGCCAGGGAACTCGGCTTAACGGATGTTGGCGTTCTGGAAGCCGGGATGCAGGCCGACATCGTCGGGGTGAACGGCAACCCGTTGCAGGACGCTCGAGCGCTGGCCGATGTTCGTTTTGTGATGCGCGCCGGCGTCGTTCACCGGAAGCCGAGCTAGAGAGCCCGGACCTCGACGACTTCGATCTTTAGCTCGCCCGCCGGCACCTTAGCCACCACGGTCTCACCTGCGCTGTGTCCGACGAGAGCGCGGCCCAAAGGCGAGTCGGGCGTCAGAACGTCGTACTCGCCGCCTTTCTCCTCTCGCAGACCGAGGAGGTAGGTCTCGGGCTCTTCTCCCTCGTGCCGGATCGTGATGATCTTGCCGGGCTTGATCGTCGAATCCGTGTCGCCGCTGATGATCTCGGCGTTCTCGATCATCTGACGGATCTTGCGAACCTCGGCCTCTTTCTGACCTTGTTCGTCCTTGGCCGCGTGGTACTCGGCGTTCTCACTGAGGTCACCATGGGCTCGGGCAACGGCGATGTCATTGATGATGCGCTGCCGATCCTCACCCTCGAGGAACTCGAGCCTCTCCTTGAGACGCTCGTAGGCATCCTGGCTCAGCGGAACCTTCTTCTCTTCCGTCATCGATCACGAGACTACTATTCACGTCATGCCAAGACTCGAGAACAGATCGTGCATCGTCACGGGGGCCGGACGGGGGATCGGTCGATCTATAGCCATCGCGTTCGCGACCGAAGGAGCTCGCGTCGTAGTGAACGACGTCGACGAGCAGAACGCTCAGTCCGTCGTCAAAGAGATCGAGGAGGCAGGGGGCCGTGCGGTCGCCAACACGGAGGCGATCGGATCCGTCAGCGCAGCAGATTCGCTGTTGAAAACCGCTCTCGATGCATTCGGGGAGTTGGACGTTCTCGTGAACAATGCCGGGATCCTGAGAGATCGCATGCTCCACAACATGAGCGAGGAAGAGTTCGACGCGGTCATCCAGGTCCACCTGAAAGGAACCTGGGCTTGCGGGCGCGCTGCGGTGCAGCACTGGCGACCGCTCGCTAAACAGGAGGCCGAGGAAGGCACTCCCCGTCATCGCAAGATCATCAACGTGTCCTCCGCATCGGGCTTGATCGGGTCTCCGGGGCAATCCAATTACGCGGCCGCGAAGATGGGGATCGTGGGACTCACGAAAACATGGGCCAAGGAGTTGGGGAAGCTGGCCATCAACGTGAATGCGATAGCACCGGCGGCACTCACGGCTATGACCGAGCCTCTCATCCAAGACCCGGAAGAGAAGAAGAGGCGCTTCGCGCGGTTCGCCCTCGGTCGATACGCCACCCCGGAAGAGATAGCACCGGCCTTCGTGTTCCTCGCATCGGCGGAATCCGACCTCATCACGGGTCAGGTCTTGAACGTCGATGGTGGACTCGTCATTTAGTTCACGTGCACTAGTCTCTGGCCAATGGAAAGAGCCTGGCCTTTCGAAGGCGTCGACGAGAAGGAGAAGTTCCGCCGTCCGTCTGATCTGCTCGAAGCTCGCGGTGAAGGCGTGGAAGCGGTCGTGATCCGGATCGGGCTCAACGATGCGCAGCTCGTCCTTGTTGACGCCGACGGGGTATGGCAACGATGGGTCTACCACTCGGTAGAAGAAGCCCAGGCTGTTGCGGAAGAGCTAGGGATACCCGTGCATGTTGGCGAGTACCCCGAGGAACTGCGTGTTCGCATCAACCGTCACGTTCGACCGGTGGAGGACTTCGACCGGGGGGCGTATCCCGAGCAGGGTGTCGTTGGGCCGGTGCTCCCCTACCCCGAGAATCGCCCACGCCGACTCGATGTTCAGAAACGGGACCCGGTGACCCCTTCGGAGTCCGATAGCTAGGCTTCCGGAGACTTTCCCGAGCTCTTGAGCACCCGATCACGCGCCGCCCGGTAAAGAGCCACCGCCGCACGTCCCGGGATCTGGGCACCCTTCTTCAGGTTCCAGGCATCCTTGATCGCACCTGGCATCCCGCCGACGTATGCAACCGGACTCTCGTCCTGATGTGAGCGCGTGTACCGAACCAACACGCGCTGTGCATTCCCCAACCGGGTTGGGGGAGCCGCTCGGCCCTTAGACCGGAAAAGGATGCGGTCGCGCACGCTTACCGGGGCTCGCGAGAGAGCCTCATATGCCTCGGGAGGGATCGGCGCTTCGAAACGCTTCACGAGGTAGTCGCACGCCACTCGCATCGGGAGCACGGCGCGCAGAGCCGTTGCAATGGTGACCACGGCATCCCAATCGACCGGCTTATCGGGCGAGGTCACCAAGGTGTACGCGTCGGCGATCCAGCGGATGGACACCGCCGGGGACCTCGTCACTCCGTGAGCGCAGGCGTGCACCAGAGCGGTCGCCGGATCCAGAACGGCGGTCTTCGAATCGCCGATCCTCAACGGGATGGTGCGCTCCCACACCTGCCCGATGCTTCTGTAAACAGCATCCGATGCCACCAGGTCGTCGTCGAGGTGCCAGTGCAGGTCACAATCCCCTCCGCGCTCCGAGCTCATGGGGTAAGCGTGTACACGTCGCATGAGCTCGGGCGTCAGCTCGTCCCCGTACCAACCGAACCTTTCTGCGGGCTGCCACGAGTCGGAGGCAAGAACGTCCATCGCGCGCGCCGCGTGCTCCGGCGGCACCAGCACGTCCATGTCGGCCGACGCCCGAACGCCACGATCCCCATAGTGGGTCTCGGTCATCGCCAGACCTTTGAGCACGACGGTCGCTATGCCGGCGTCGGCAAGAACATCGAGCAAGCGAGCAAGCTCATGGAAGAGTTTCTGGTTGCCATACCAGGTTCGTCGATACAGGCCTCTGAGACGACCCGCCTCGGATCCGAGAGCTCCGGTCGACTCGAGGTTCCGATAAACCATCGGAAGCACCACGGTGGTTTCCCAGTCGAGATGATCGAGATCCAGAGACGGCAGCAGCAATTCCCAGTGCCGGGCGGCGGGCTCGGGGGGTAAGAGGGCAGCTTTCAGAACGCTCTCTTGAACCTCGGTGGGCCAGAAAGCACTTCTGACGCTCACTGGTCGCTCTTGCCCGGCGGCTTCCTGCGCGCGACGAGTCCCGAGTGCATCGCTCGGGCGTACTCCGCTCGGTGCTTCCATCCACTCAGTCCCATGTTGGAGTCGTGCAGGCGACGGAACAACACCACCTCGTCGATTGCCACTAGTCGGGCCTCCTGGGACTGTGCAAGAGCAACCCACGCGGGTACCGATGCGAGCTCGAGCGTTTCGTCGAAGGGCCCTACCCGCTCTAACAGCGACTTTCGCATGACCATGCAAGCGGGGTGACGATTGGTTGCGGGAGCCCGGACCGAGCGGATGGGCCCGACCACCTCTTCGGCGAACTCCTCCATCAGGCCAAACACCCCTTCGACCTCCGGCCGGGTCAACAGGATGGACATCATCGATTCGACGCGCCCGGGCGGATATCTATCGTCCGCGTCGATGAATCCGATGAAGTCACCCAGTGTCGCTCGAACGCCCGTATTCATGGCTGCGGGTTGGCCGGCCTGAGACTGCTGCACGAGCTTCACACCCAACCGACGTGCGACCTCAGCGCTTCCGTCGGTCGATCCGTCGTCGACCACTATCAGCTCGATCGGCTGGTACGTCTGAGCTCCAACGCTCGCGATGGATTCATCGAGCCACCTCTCACCGTTGTGGACGGGCGACACGATGCTCACGAGAGGATTCATCGGTCCCCCCGCGTGCGCTTCAGATGTGCGTGCAGGACGCCCGGGAAGCTCTTGATCATCGGACCGGTGTCGTAGGACATGTTCTCGTCGTGGACCCGTCGGGTGATGATGACCTTGTCCAACACTGCAAAGTTCATCCCGTGGTCACGCAGTCGCGCCAGGACGTCCATTCCCTCGGAATAGGTGAGCTCCGAGTTGAACCCCCCGACACGATTCAACGAATCGACGCGCGCCATGATCGATCCGTCGAGCTGCACACCCGTGGCGCCTTCCAATAAGGGGCTGGGCCTCACCCAGGAAGGAAGTTCGACGCCGTCCAACAGATCGATCTCTTGACGGCCAAGAACCGCATCCACCTCGGGATGCTCAACCAGGTACTCGAACTGATCCGCCAGACGCGTCGGTTTCATCAGATCGTCGGAATCGTGGAAAGCGATGACCGAGCCTTTGGCGATCCGGAGGCCCGCATTGCGCGCCGACGCCGGCCCCCCGTTCTCTTTTCGCACGTATATGACCTCGGGATACCGCTTCACCACTTCGGAGGTGTCGTCATCGGATCCGTCATCAACAACGATGATCTCCAATGGCTGCAGGACCTGAGTCCGAACCGACTCGATCGCTTCGCCAAGGTAGCGACCCGCGTTGTAGGCAGGGATCACCACGCTGATGTCCGCCGGCGTCGTCATCATTCGCCATGTCGATCGATCAGGCCGTCGACCAACCCAGAGATCCGGTCGGTGTCGTCCCCCAGGAGAAGTTCGTAAGCCGGCAATCGGCTAAGGAAGCGCATGACGCCTGGGAGGTCCTGTTTCGAGCTCCCCGGAACCTGCAGGAAAGTGCTCGGGACTATGGCCTTCAAGGCCGCCGCTCGGGAAACCTGGCGTAATTCGGTCCGGCCCCCGACGACGCGGGGAAGCACGACCGCCACAGCCCGAGCCGACGTCACGATCGTTTCACGGCGGTTCTCCCACATGAAACCGATCTCCTTCTCACCCGCGGGAGGTACATCGAGGGTCGTGCCCAGGAGGCGATCGACACTCCCATCCCGAGTCGGCAGCAATTTCGCGGAGTTATAGAGGCTGTGAGCGATGGGTTCGTCGGCTGATCCGTCCACCATCAGGTAGTCATCCGAAAGATAGCCAAGCCCGTCCGCGACGCACGTTAGAGAGGTAGTGGACTTTCCCGAACCTCCTCTACCGGCGAAGAGCACGCATTGCCCGTCTCGCCCCACGGCCCCCGCGTGTATCAACGGCTTTCGCCTCACTCCACCCCACCAACTGAGGATGTAACGGAACGGCGCCGCGGTCTCATGACGTTCAAGGGCATCAACGTCCGGCGTCCAGGCGAAGGCCTCCGACGACTCACGATCGAGCATGTTCAAGACTTGCGCCGCTTGCCAGCAATAGATGAACCGCTCGTCCACCGACATGAACCGAGGCACGACATCGCGTTCCTCCGGTGGGATGTCGGGGCGGGGCGGGTCGCAGTGTGATCCGGAAAGAGAATCCCAAACTCGGATGACCAGGTCCGGATCTTGCTTGGTGGGAGTCTTCAGATGAGCAAGGGCACGTGTGAATCGGGGGACTAGGCGTTCACTCGCAAAGAGAAGGTCGATGCGTTCGCTCGCAAGCTCATAGGAGAGTCTGACCTCCGCCTCTTCGGCTGCGGCTTTCCCGTAGTAGGACCAACAATCCTGGATGACTCCCGCTAAGCCGTTGATCTCTCCTGCCTCAGGCGGTTGAAGATTCTTCATCCCGCGTGTCGTCCTTAGCGCGAGGCCAGCCTTGTTCGGGATCGACCTCATGAACGGGGTCGAGAAGGATGAGGTCCTGCATGTCGTCGTACTTCTCGAAGACGGGGGCCTTGAAAAGTCGTTTTCCGTTGCTCGGTCGCGCATCCCTTAGTGCCACCGAGGGGTCATCGACCAGGAGGTTCTCGTCGAGCAGTTGCCCCAGCACAGTGTCGACGGGCCCCGCCATCGATTCCTCGCCGCCTTCGAACCTCTCGAGCACGCCCGCCACGACCTGATGCCGGTCGCCCCCGAGGACGGCAGACTCCCAAACATCGACAGCTGCGTTGAGAAGGCTGTAATAGAAGCCCGTAGACAGATTGACGATCAGTACCTCGCCGTCGATCTTCTCGGCGACGACGTGATCACCCGCAGGTCGGTAACCCATAAGCCCTCTCCTGGACCGCACTCGTTTGGGAAATCCTAGTTACGGAACGGCAAGATTCCTATGGGGTTGCGGGTATGACTGATTCGTAACGTTTGTTACTAAACGAAGAAGTCAGTCTTCTTCCATCCCTTTGGCGATTAGGAAGCCGCGGGCGCGCTCGGTCAACGGGTATCGGTTGACCAGCTTCCAGAACCTCGCTGAGTGATCTGCGACCAAGAGGTGCGCGAGCTCGTGAACGATCACGTAGTCGCGCACCCACGGCGGGTACTCGGAGACCTCCAACGACAGTCGGATCTCTCCTTCATCGGGGGTGCAGGAGCCCCATCGAGATCGCTGGTTGGTTACCCACGCGATGTCTTTGGGGCGAACCCCATCGAGATACCGGTCACTCAGCTCGGCGGCCCGGCGGGCCAGGTCCCCCGCTTGATTGAGACGATCCCTTCGGCGACGCTCGGACATCCGCTGTGCCATCCGAGCAACCCACTCTTGTTCCTCGGCGCGCGACATCCGGTGCGGGATCATGACTATCAACGCGTCGCCGACGATCTCGGCGGTGATGGTCTTCTTGCGGCGCTCGCTGCGCCGCACCTCCACCCGCTGGAATTCCTCCTCGAGTCCCGGCGTATCCAGGGGGAGGCGGTTGATCGCCATGGTGGAATCTTGGGCTACCGAGGGGTGAAAGTCCCGGTTTTGTGCCGAAGACACAACTGGAGGTGCCGTTCTCTGCTCCTCTTACCCCTTGAGCGGACCCTCACTGCGGTTGGAGAATGTGGATGCAACACAACCCAGAGCCCCCTCCGTTTCCGCCCATCCCCCGACGGAGGGGGCTTGGTTTTTCTACGGCCCGTGGATCCGCAGCCCGATCGACTCCCCCAGCCCGTAGCCCTCGCCCAATCGAGACTCGAACCACGACACCAAGCGGCCGGCCGCTGAGCCCCATCTATCCCAGCTCTCGGGGCAGGCCGGGGCCGCACCGCGAAGGAAGTCGTAGGCAAGGCCGCGTGCTTCTGGGGATGCCACGATCGCCGAATGGCCATTGATTCCTTTCGGAGCCACGAGGCGGTGGCGTTCGCCCCCGATCTGCGTTCGATCGGCCGGGACCACGACATCATTCGGGATCCCTAGTGTCAGCACCCTCGTTCCATAAGCAACGTCTTCCCGCGCAAGGGTCTTCATACGCGGAGAGTCGGGCGCTAGCTGCCGCACTGCAGCCGACAATGGGTCCGGCACCGGCGCACCGACGCCGGACAACTTGGCCGCTCCCAGCAGAAGAGCGGCTCCACTGCGGCTCGACGTAGCCAGGTCGTCGACCTCACCGGCGAGGGGTGCCCCTGAATGCGGTGACGAGAACGTCACCAGATGGGCGACGCGGGGAAGGTCGGGGTCGAAAGCCTGCGCCTGCCGGGCCAACCAGGTGCGGGCGACTATCCCGCCCTGAGAATGGGCGATGAGATCCACGTCCCGGCCCGGATGCCGGCCCCCTATCGCGCGTAATAGGTCGCCAAGCTTACGCGCAGAAGCGTTCAGATCATCGAACGTCGAGCGGCTTTGGTAAGGGTCGTGAAGTCCTGGTCCGTCCGTTCCTGCATAGGAGAACTCGTACACACTTCGGGCCGCGTACCCCAGCAACTCCGGTCCGTGCAGGTACATGTCGGCGGCAACGCCGCCTCTCGTCTTGCTCCCGATCCCGGCCACCGCAACGGCGATGTTTGGATTCGGGGGGACCGTCGCGAACGCGCGCGGAACACGCTCAACACAAGTCCGTACAGACGTCCCCGCCGACCGAGGCATCAACGCCTCGCGCAAAGGCTCCGGTAACTCGGACGACGGTTCCCACACCAAAGGAGCGAGATGGATGGCGTCCGTCACATCACTCAGACCCAGCATCGATAACGGATCTACGTAGCTCCCGTTCACCTTGACACCGAAGTGCAGGCCGGCATCACCGGGGTGAGCAGCGCCGGTCACGCCCAGCCAGGTCCCCTCGCCCACGTCTTGCCCAACGCGGACCCAGACATCCCCGAGACGCGAGTAAGTGGTCTCGACATGCGGGTCATGCGCCACCGTGACGAAGAGGGCGTTTCCCACGGCCCCGGCGAACGTCACCGTCCCCGGCGCGGCAGCACGGACACGTTGGCCCGGCCCGGTCTCGTAGTCGATGCCACGGTGGCCGGGTCCGAAGTCACTCTCGGGAGGAACGAATCTCTCGCCGATCGGTGCGTCGAGAGGTGGAACGAGCACCGTTGATTGTTGCGCGTACGCAACGCCGGAACAGGCAATCGACAAAGCGGTACAGAGCGTTATGAAAATGCGCACCACGAAAGGTTCGCGTGGGGGCCGCGGCGCAGCTGTGCGTCAGGTCACAGAAGGCGGGCCAAACATCACGTGACGAGACCCCGCACGTAGAAGATCGCGAAGTACACCAGGAACGCGCCGGCTGCGACCCACATCATCGGCTGCACACTGTTCGTCTTACCTCGGGTGAGCTTGATGAACACGTACGCAACGAATCCTGCACCGATCCCGTTGGTGATCGAGTACGTGAAGGGCATCACGACGATCGTCAAGAACGCGGGGATCGCCACATCGAGGTCGTCCCACGGGATCTCCTTGACGATAGTCATCATCAGGAAACCCACGAGGACGAGGGCGGGTGCCGCCGCGTGCAGTGGCACGATCCCAGCCAGCGGCGAGAAGAAGATCGCCAGCAGGAAGAGGCCCCCCGTGACGACTGCTGTCAGGCCGGTGCGGCCTCCGTCGGCGATACCCGAGGCACTTTCGATGTACGTCGTGTTGGAGGAGGCGGAGAACACACCACCAATCGCGGCTGCAGCGGAGTCGACCAACAACACCCGATCCACGTTGGGAAGACGGCCTTCGCTATCCAGCAAACCCGCTTCGCGACCCAGTCCGATGGCGGTACCCATGGTGTCGAAGAAGTCCGACAACATGATCGTGAAGATCGCGAGGATCGCGGCGAGAGCCCCCATCCGAGCGAAGAACCCGAACGAGAAGTCGCCGACCAAGGCGAAGTTGTCCCCCGAAGGAATGTCGACGATCGATCCGAAGTTGGCGGCGCCGTTGAAACCCGCGCCATCGAGGAACGCTTCATTCACGATCACGGCGAATACGGTCGCCGCGAGGATCCCGATGAGTAGAGCTCCGCGCACCCCCCGCGTGTAGAGGAAGACGATCAGAAGCAACCCCACGACGAACACCAGGATCGGCCAGCCTCGAAGCTCCCCACCCGTGCCCAGTTGAACCGGCACCGGCCCTTCTGCCGGTTTCGTGACGAACCCCGCGTCGACGAACCCGATGATCGTGATGAACAGGCCGATACCGACCGCGACGGCGTGTTTCAAAGGAAGCGGCACTGCGTCCATCACCGCTTGGCGGAACTTCGTTAGCACGAGGATCAGGATGATGATCCCTTCGGCGACGATGACGCCCATGGCCTCGGGCCACGTCAGCCCCTCGCCGGCCACAAGTTGGAACGCGACGACCCCATTGAGCCCGAGTCCGGCGGCGATCGCGAACGGGTAATTGGCGAACACACCCATCGCGATCGTCGAGAGACCGGCCGCCAGGGCAGTCACGGTAAGCACCGCGGCAGCCGGAAGCACGGTGCCGTTCCTATCCGGCAGAGAAAGGATCGCCGGGTTCAGAAACAGGATGTATGCCATCGTCATGAAGGTGGTGACTCCGGCGATCACTTCCGTGCGCACGGTCGATCCGCGCTCGGTTATCCGGAAGAACCCGTCGAGCCCACTTCCCCGCGTCGAGACAGACTGCGCCACCGCCGACCCCTCCTCTTTCATAGACCTCAGACCCGCGCCGAAGCATATGAAAAGGTTGGTGCATGGCAACCGTGACGCTGATCCCAGGGGATGGGATCGGGCCCGAGGTATCCGAAGCGACCAGGCGCGTGGTCGATGCCTTGGGCGTGGGCATCGAATGGGAGGTCCATGAGGCCGGAGCAGCGACAGTCCCTACGCACGGGACGCCCCTGCCCGACCACGTTCTCGAGTCGATCCGCCGGAACCGGGTCGCGCTCAAAGGCCCCGTGACCACGCCGGTAGGTACCGGATTCAGGTCTATCAACGTGGCTCTGCGACAGGACCTCGACCTGTACGCCAGCGTCCGGCCGTGCAAGCTCTACCCGGGCGTTCCATCCCGGTTCTCGAACATCGACATCGTCGTGGTGAGGGAGAACACCGAGGACCTCTATGAAGGCATCGAGTTCGACGTGGGGTCGAAGGAAGTCAACAAGCTGCGCGGTTACCTCAAGTACATGTACGGGTTCGAGATCGCTCGCGACGCTGGTGTGTCCGTGAAGCCCATCTCGATCACGGCCTCTCGCCAGATCGTGAAATACGCGTTCGAGTACGCAAAGCGACATCGCCGCCGGCGGGTCACCCTCGGTCATAAGGCGAACATCATGAAGTTCTCCGATGGGCTGTGGCTGGAAACTGGGGAGATGCTGGCCGAGGGACACCGAGAGGTCGGCTTCGAGGCGACGCAGATCGATGAGCTCGCCATGTGGCTGGTCTGGCATCCCGACGATCTCGATGTGATCGTCCTCTCCAACCTCTACGGCGACATCATCTCCGACCTCTGCGCGGGACTGATCGGCGGGCTTGGAGTCGCTCCCGGCATGAACCTCGGCAGTGAGTACGCGGTTTTCGAGCCAACTCACGGGTCGGCCCCCGATATCGCCGGACGGGGCCTCGCAAACCCGATCGCGATGATCCTCTCAGCCGTCCTGATGCTGAGGCACCTGGGTCGCTCCTCGGATGCCGACCGACTGGAGCGGGGCGTGGCTGCGGTACTCGCCACCGGTAAGACACGAACGGGTGACCTCCGGCCCGAAGGCGAACCGGCGACCACTGCGCAGGTGGCCGACGCCATCATCGACTCTTTAGGATGACCCCACCTTCCAACGGATCCGAGCTCGCTCGGGTCCACCATTTCTTGCGGCGGCACCAGGATGCGAGTGCAACTCGCGTTCAGCGATGGCGATGGGGAACGGCGTGCACGCACGAAGGCCTGCCGCGCGTCTACGACCTGAACTTCCTCAGGTTGGAGGAGATCACCGATGACCTCAGCGTCGACGCGGTCATCCAGGAAGCCGACCGGATCCAGAGCCGCTTGGGACATCGGGAGATCTGGGTCCAAGACGAATCCGTCGGCCGCGAGCTAGAGCCCGACTTCAAAGCCAGAGGGTGGAAAGTGAACCGTCACATCGTGATGGTGCATCGACGCCTCGCCGATCGTGTTTCCGACACGGCCGAGGTGAAGGAGTTCGAAGAGGCCAAGATGTGGCCGACGAGGGCCGAATACCTACGCACGTATGAGTGGTGCCGCGACGACGAGACCGTTGCCCAGATGCATGGCGCTTACCGAGTTTGGATGTCGGCCTGCAACGGTCGAGACTTCGGCATCGAACGAGACGGCCGTCCGGTTTCCTTCGCGATGCTGTGGACCGACGGCGGAACAGCTCAGATCGAGGACGTCGCAACGCTGGAGGCCTACCGCAACCAGGGGTTATCGCGAGCCGTCATCAGCAAGGCATTAGAAGAAGCGCGGGCGGGCGGAAGCACTTTGGTTTTTTTGGTCGCGGACTATGAGGACTGGCCGAAGGAGCTCTACGCGAAACTCGGCTTCGACACCGTCGGCGAGCTCTACTACTTCGTGAAAGTGAACTCGTAGTGAGCTTCGACGTCTGGCTGCCCCAACCAGTTGCAGGCTACGAGTAGGACAGTCTGCTTGGCCTTCAGCGACACAGTGATGTCTTCGTTGGGAGGGGCCATCCCCTGTCCTACCTGCTCCTGATCGCCGCGGGCCAGAAGCAGATCGCCGACGAAGACGTACTCGTCGTGATCACCCGTGAAGCCCTCCATGGACAGTTTGAGTGTTCCCTTGGCCGGAGGAGTGAATTCGTGGCCGACCCAGTGGACGTTTTCTTCCCCCGCCGTACAGCCGGGCTTCGTGAGACCAACCGCGTCGCCGGCCGCCGCCAGCTTGGGGAAGGGAGCGAGGGAGGCGCCGAACGAACCGCTGATCTTCTTCTTCTTGCCGCCGGCAACGGCCGGTGCACCCAGAGATGCCACGACGGCTAGAACCATGAACAAGGCAACAGATCTACGCATGACGGCTGATCCCTTCGGCTGTCTTTTCGTTGAAACAGGGATTCGCCGCTGCGAGGCATCCTCCTGCGGAGCCCGCTACGCCCGAGGGTCCCATTTCGTCTTGGGGGCTATCGGCTCGAGGAGGATCCTGTCCTTGTAACGCTGGATCGTCGTGATGAGGTGGGCAACCACCTCATCTGTCAACAGATGAGGCTCAAGACCAAGCTCCAACAGCCGGGTGTGGGTCGCGTTGTAGTAGTGCTCCTCGGCCTCGATGCGGGGATCGGCCATCCGGTTGAGAGTCACGTTTATCCCGAGGCCTTCACCGACGCTTCGGACCTTTTCCGCGAGGTCCATCACCGAGAACTGTTCGGTGAACTGATTGAAGACGCGGAAGTCCCCCGCTACGGCGGGGTTCTCGACCGCCAAGCGTATGCACTGAATCGTGTCGATGATGTTCAAGAACCCGCGGGTCTGGCCGCCCTTTCCGTAGACGGTCAGCGGATAGCCGACGACTGCCTGCACGCAGAACCTGTTGAGTGCAGTCCCCAGCACTTCGTCGTAATCGAACCGGGTGCACAGCCGCTCGTCCAGATCCGTCTCGGCCGTCTGGATCCCGTACACCACACCCTGGTTGAGATCCGTCGCGCGCAGACCCCAGATCCGGCAACCGAAATGGATGTTGTGGGAGTCATGCACCTTCGAGAGGTGGTACATGGACCCCGGCATCTTCGGAAACGGAAGTGTGTCTTTGCGGCCCTTGTGTTCGATCTCGATGTATCCCTCTTCGATATCGATGTTCGGGGTCCCGTACTCCCCCATCGTGCCCAGTTTCACCAGGTGCGCTTCGGGAGCAAGATCGCGCATCGCGAAGAGAACATTCAGTGTGCCTTCGACGTTGTTGCGCTGTGTTTCGATCGCATGGCGCCGGTCGATCATCGAGTAGGGAGCGCTCGGCTGTTCCCCGTAGTGGACACAGGCTTCCGGCCTCGTGTCTCTGAACACCGAGTCGACGAAGCCCGGGTCGGTCAGGTCTCCGATGAAGAACCGGATCTCGTTGCCGGACACCTCTTTCCAGGCTCGGACGCGTTCTTGCAACGACTGGATCGGCGTGAGGGACTCGGCCCCCTGCTCGACAGCCATCGCTCGCCGTAGGAAATTGTCGACAACCGAGACCTCGTGGCCCGCTGCGGATAGGTGCATAGCAGTGGGCCAGCCGAGGTAACCGTCGCCTCCTAGGATCAAGATGCGCACGGCCGGCATGCTATTAGTTCTTCGCCGGTGGCCGAGCCCACCGGCGTTCGACGGACCGACCCCCCTCGAAGGTACGGTTTGTTAATGACCGACGTCGAAGCAACGATCGAGGCGCTACTTCAGGAGCGACGCACCTTCGTTCCTCCCGACGACTTCGCCGCCACCGCGATCGCAAACGATGCCTCCATCTACGCCGAGGCGGAACGTGACCCCGATGGGTGGTGGGCCTCCCAAGCGGAACGGCTCGACTGGTTCGACAAGTGGGACACGGTGCTGACCTGGGAACCACCTCACCATCGCTGGTTCGAAGGCGGCCGCTTGAACGTGGCTCACAACTGCCTCGATCGGCACCTGACTTCTAATAGGGATCGGGTGGCCTATCACTGGATCGGTGAGCCGGGCGAAGAGCGAACCATCACTTACGGGGACCTGCACGAGGAGGTCTGCCGACTCGCCAACGGTCTCAAGGAGCTCGGGATCCGCAAGGGCGACCGGGTGGCGATCTACCTGCCGATGATCCCGGAGCTGCCTGCTGCGATGCTGGCGTGCGCGCGGATCGGGGCGCCGCACTCCGTCGTCTTCGGCGGGTTCTCATCTGAATCATTGCGCGACCGGATCAACGATGCGGAGTGCAAGGTCCTCATCACGGCCGACGGCGGCTATCGAAGGGGCGAGATCGTCCCTCTCAAGGTGAACGCGGACGAGGCGCTCGATGAGACGCCCTCCATCGAGAAAGTCATCTGCGTTCGCAGAACCAATGAAGACGTCGCCTGGGTCGACGGTCGAGACCTGGATTACCAGGAGGTGGTCGGCAACGCGTCTCCGGACTGCCCGGCCGATCCAATGGATGCCGAAGACATGCTCTACATCCTCTATACGTCGGGTACGACCGGGAAACCCAAAGGGATCGTTCACACGACAGGGGGCTACCTGACCGGCGTTGCGGCCACCCACCGTCTTATCTTCGACATCAAGCCGGAATCGGATGTCTATTGGTGTGCGGCCGACATCGGTTGGGTCACGGGCCACAGCTACATCGTCTACGGCCCCCTCGCGAATGGATGCACTTCGGTGCTCTACGAAGGTGCGCCCGACTTCCCCGACAAGGATCGTTGGTGGTCGATCATCGAGGAGAAGGAGGTGTCGATCCTTTACACCGCCCCGACCGCGATCCGAACGTTCATGAAGTGGGGGCCGGAGTTCCCGCAGAAACACGACCTGTCGTCGCTCCGCTTGCTCGGAAGCGTCGGCGAACCGATCAACCCGGAAGCTTGGATCTGGTACCAGGAATTCATCGGCGGCGGCAAGACGCCGGTGGTCGATACGTGGTGGCAAACCGAGACCGGAGCGATCTGCATCACCCCTCTACCCGGCATCACGACGCTCAAGCCCGGATCCGCAACCAAACCGTTCCCCGGGGTGTTCGCAACCGTGCTCGACGAGAAGGGCAACCCCGTAGGGCCGGGGGGTGGGGGGTATCTGGTGCTGACGCGCCCGGTGCCGTCGATGTTCCGCACGATCTTCAAAGACGACGAGCGATATCGCGAGACCTACTTCTCGAAGTACGGCGATGACATCTACTTCCCTGGGGACGGGGTCAAGCTCGACGAAGACGGTTACTTCTGGTTGCTCGGCCGGGTCGACGATGTCATGAACGTGTCCGGACACCGGCTATCGACGTACGAAGTCGAGTCGGCGTTGGTGGACCACCCCTCGGTGGCGGAAGCAGCCGTGGTAGGCCGTCGCCACCCGAAGGAAGGCGAGACGATCGTGGCGTTCGTCACGCCCAAAGCGTCCAGCGTCGGTGATGAGGCCTTGATGAAGGGCTTGAGGGAGCACGTTGCCGGCGTGATCGGAAAGATCGCCCGGCCACATTCGATCGTGTTCACCGACGACCTGCCCAAGACCCGCTCCGGGAAGATCATGAGGAGACTCCTACGGGACGTGGCCGAGGGTCGGCAGCTGGGAGACGTGACCACTCTGCAGAATGCGCCGATACTCGACGAGATCAAGGCAAAAGCCGCTACCCTCACGTCCGACGATTAGTTTTCCGCCGACGGCCCAGCCCATCGGCGTTCGTGCTCGATCAAATAAGGCCCGAAAGGCAAGGAGGTTCGATGGTTGATGAGGAAGTGGTCTTAACAGAGACCGTGGTGGAGGTGGATGACGGGGCCGCGCCCCTGGGGCGTCGCCTGGCAGCGGAGTTCGTAGGGACGCTTCTATTCGTGGCGGTGGGTACGGGTGCCGCCACGGTTCTGGCTATGGGTCCCCTACGGCGATTGGGGGGTCTGACGCAACTTCTGCAGGGGGCCCCCGGACAGGACGTCGTGTTCGAAGCGATCCTCGGAAACTCCCTCGGGGACCTGCTTCCGGTTGCGTTTGCGTTCGCAACCGCGTTGACGATGCTCGTCTACGCGTTCGGCGGTGTGTCCGGTGCGCACTTCAACCCTGCGGTCACCTTCGCTCTGGCGGTCAGCAACCGCTTCAAGTGGAAGGAAGTTGTCCCCTACTGGCTCGTCCAGATCCTCGGGGGCGTTCTCGGTGCATTCATCGTCGCCGGCATGTACGGACAGGACGGTGCGTCACTGGGCGGCACGGACGTGTTGTTCGGCGCCACGGCGCTGTCTGGTGATGTGAATCAGTGGCAAGGGATCCTCGCCGAAGCCTTCATCGCATTCATCCTGATGACAGCGATCATGGCGATCGCGGTCGACCACCGCGCACCCAAGGGATGGTCGGGTCTGATCATCGGCCTGGCGCTGGCCGGCGGCATCCTCGTCACCGGTGCGGCAACCGGTGGTTCGGCGAACTTCGCCCGGACATTGGGGCCCATGGTGGCGTCTCTTCCATACGAGGTCGGCAACATCCCGTGGGGTGACCTGTGGGTGTACGCGGTCGGACCGATAATCGGGGCATCGGCCGCGGCGCTCGTGTACGAGAGCCTTACCGGGCTCGAACGCGCTACGCCTGAACCGGCCCCCGGAGCTGCAACCGG
>DASQLQ010000192.1:0-4725 GCA_035629935.1 Actinomycetota bacterium | reverse complement strand
CATGAGGTCGGTTCGCAGAACGATGCCGAGCTCGGTCGCTGCAGCGAGGAAGGACTCGGGCGTTTCGGCTGCCTCCCGCGGGAGAGGGCGATCTCCATCGGTAACCAGGAACCCGACCTCTTCGAACGCCTCTCGGATGGCACAGATAAAGGCGGCCAGCGCATCGTTCGTGTCCTCTTTCAGCGCCTGCGCCGCGTCTGCTCGGCTCAATCGAGAGTGCCCTTCCCAGCGGGGGTCCGCATCCGCATCCGACACGGCCCCCCCGGGGAAAACGGTAAACCCCCCCATGAATCGCAGGTTCTTAGGCCTGACCGTGAGCAAGACCTCCGGCCCACTTCGATCCCGCAGGATGACGAGGGTCGAGGCCATACGGGGCACTGCATCGGGGCCTCGATCGTTCTGTCTCATCCGCGAAAAGGTATGTTCTCGGCGCCCGGAAGCGAACCAGAAGCGGCGAAGGAGGAAACATGGGTATCAAGTTCCTCACCGAGGAATGGGCCACGACGATGACGGAGAAGCTGAACGCCTCGGACGACTTCAAGAGTGCGGCAGCGAACCAGCAGGTGAAGTTGCAGCAGGTGGTGACCGACACCCCGGATGGTGGTGAGGGGAAGTATTACTTCACGCTCGATGGTGGAGCCGCCGAAGTGGCGTTGGGCGAGATCGCCGACGCCGAAGCCACGATCACTCAGAACTACGAGACGGCCGTGGCGATCAACAAGCAGGAGTTGAACGCTCAGAATGCGTTCATGCAGGGCAAGATCAAGATCTCCGGCAACATGATGAAGCTCATGCAGCTGCAGGGAGTCTTCACGGCGATGCCGAAAGCAGTCGACGATGTAGAGGTCGAGTATTAGAAGATCTGTGCCAGAACGAGGTCGGTCCGTCGAACGGGCTCGGCCGTCGGCGAGAAACTCAAAGGGCCCCGGATCACCGGGGCCCTTTCCTTTAACAACTCGTTTTTGTGTCGGCGGCGCCGCCCTTGCAAGTGTCCTTGCCGCGGCCCCCGTTCAACTGATCGTTGCCGCTACCGCCGCTGAGCCGGTCCTTGCCTCCGCCGCCCCGGATGTTGTCGTCGCCGGCGCCACCCTGGACCGAGTCGTTCCCACGACCCGCCTTGATGATGTCGTTACCGCCCGCGCCGTGGATGGCGTCATTGCCACCCTTCCCACAGATGACGTCGGGACCCGACTTACCGGTCAACAGGTCGCGGTCGCTCGTCCCCGTGATGGTGCAGGTTCCCGCGGGGGGCTCGGGGGTCGGCTCGGGCTCGTTAGTCACGCCACCCAGTGCGAGCGCGTCGCCGAGGTTGGAGTTCCCCTCGAGGAACTTCGTTGCGGAAACCTCGCTGTCGTACAAACCTTTGTACCGAAGTATGTAGAGGCCGTTGCGGACGTCGACCACATAGATGAGTCCGTCCTGGATGATCGGGAAGGACCAGACGACAACCTTGTCCTGGCCGGAGCTCAGAACGGGATCCTCCATGACCACGGCCGGAAGTGGCTCCGGGTACCACTCCGCAGCCTGCTTTGGCTTTGCGGGATCCGTTAGGTCGATCACCTGCAAGCCTCCGGAGTGCCACGAGATGATCGCCAGATGCTTGGTCAGAGTTGGATTGTGTGACGCATAGCTCGAGAACGGTCGGGGTGGGTCCGTCGTGCAGAACTCCTCTGTGTTGTAGGGCAAGAGCTTGTGCTCCGCCACCACTTTTGGCTTGGCACGGTCCGAGGCATCGACCATCCGAACCCATCCCCAGGGACAACCATGTCCCCCGAGAGCCTGCAGCGCTTCTCCGTAAACCTCATCCGCGACGAACACGTAGTCGGTACCCCAGACGGGAACAGCGCTGTGCGCACCGGGCCCCTCCCACTTAGGAGCGTCGGCAGGAGCCGTCAGCAATTGGATCTTCGGATCGGGCGCGTTGGTTGCGAAATCAGAGGTGTCGATCATCATGAATCCGCCGGTCAGATGCGCGACGTAGCCCAGAGACCCGTCGGGCGTGATCGTTAGCGAGTGGAGGGAGCCGTCGGCCGGGAATCTAGTGGTGTAAAGCTCCTTGAACTTGCCGTTCCGCGCGTCCGAGATGTCCGTCACCATCAACTGCGTGTTCCCACCCGGCGTCGACATGAACATGAGCGCGCGGTTCGGGTCCTTCGGATCTTCCCAGAGGTAGAACTCATGAGGGTTGACCGTCGGCTTGTACTCCGAGATGAACTTGGGCTCTGCTGCGTTCGCACCGGAGATGTCATAGAACCGGAAGTTGTCATCACCTTCGGTGGGGGCGCAGCCGTGGATCTCGCCGCAATTCGAGAACAGGTTCATGACGATGAGGAGGTCCTTGGACTTCCAGACCCGCATCTCTCGCGAGGTCTCACCGGGATTGTTCTCGTGAGGTTCTTCGATCTTGCTGACGACCTTGGGAGCGTCGGGTTTCGAGACGTCAACGACCATGACCCCGGCATTCCCCTGCCCGTGGTTGTCGGTACGGCTCCCGATGTAGGCGTGGTTGCCGTGCACGGCCAGAGCCGCGTTCATGCCACGCATCTCCAGAGGTTCGTGACCCACCAATTCGAGCGAGCCGGGAAGAGTTTCCTGGGCGCGCGCTTGCGAGCGGTCGCTCGGCCTGGCCGCGGCGATCGGTGCGGCGAGGACTCCAAGAGCGAGTAACAAGGTCAGGGTCTTACGCAAGGTCATCCGCCTCCTCGAGGCTGTCCGTTGTGTACCGATATATGAAGATTCGCCGCCCGGAAACCCACTCCTACCCTGGCCGGGAAACAGGGACGGGGCGGTAAGTGGCGAAAACTGAGCCCATGCGCCGATATCTCGTTCTTGCTACTGCCACCGCTCTCTTGCTCGCCATGGCAGCCCCCCAAGCCACCGCCGCCGGGGCGCTCAAGCGATTGGGTGACGATCCGTCTAACGACGGTCCGCCCGCCCTGGACATCTCCTACCTCGAGGTTGGAGCGGCAGCGAAAAAGCTGGAGGTGCGCATCGGCATCGAAACGATGCTGCCCGGAACGGGTGGATACCCGGCCCTCCCGGGGATCGAGTGGATCTTCGATCTCGGCGGCAGAACGTTCTTGGCCGAGGCCGTTGCCGACTCCGAGCCCGCCTTCTATCTCTTCGAGCTCAAAGGTGATGCCTTCACGCAACTCGACAGTCCGACCGGGACCTACGACCATGCAAACGGATACGCGAGCATCCTGATCCCGTTCGAAGACATCGGCGCCCGGTCCGGCATGAAGGTCTCCGGCACCGGAAAGAAGGGGACCGTGGACGTTGACGCACACATCCACTTCGGCCCCCAGACCTACTTCGCCGACGAGATGGCGACCACCAAAGACTTCGTTATCCCCTAACTACCTCGGTAGTGGTCGCTTCATCTGCGTCACCCAATACTCGGCCGTATCCGGCGTCTCGTTCCCGAAGCGCGCGTTCGGTAGTGCCAGGTACTTGCCCGAACGAGCAACCGTCGTCGGCACGTCACTGTTCGGGATGTTGGATCGCTTCACCACCTGACCGGCGGTGACATCCGAGTTCAGCTTCACGAGCGTGAGCAACTTCTGCTGATTCTGTACCACCCACAACCGGCCGTCCGGGTCGAGCAGGATCCCGTCCCCGTTCGGCACCGTCTCGCCACCGAGGTCGATCTCGTCGGTAGCTCCGTTATTCGGATCTACCTTGAAGAGCTTTCCCGTGTTGCTCTGAACGACGATCAGGTACGTGTTCGCGCTCGGGCCGTCGATCCCGTTCACGTTGAACCCTTCCTGGTAAACGAGGTCGCCGGTGTAAGCGAGCGTCTCTGGCTCCCGGAACTCACCCTTCCCTTGGATTGGGACCTTGTAGAGAACGGGGTTTACAGAATCGGTGAAGTACACCGCCCAGTCGGTTGCCACGGCGTCGTTGATGAATGAGTTCTCCGTTGTGAATTGGAACGAGCCCAGCTCGGCACCGCTCAGCTCGTCGTAAACCTTGGCGCCACCCGTCGCACCTCCGGAAACGAACAACATCCCTTGAGCGCGAGCAAGGCCGATCGCGCTCTTGCCCTCGCCGCCGGGTATGAACACCTTGCCGTTCCCGGTCTTCAGATCGCCCCTGTAGATGGCACCGGTGTTGGTGGACCCCACGAAGAACTTGCGGCCGCGAGTCTCGATGCCCTCTGGCCGAAAACCATCCGGGAGCTCGATCCTTTTCGGGCGCTTTCCGGCCGCCACACCCGGTCCGACGAACGACGACGCGGCGATAAGTGAGGCGCCGGCTAATGCTGCAAAGGCCTTCAGTCGTGCGCGTTTCATCACTGGTTCCATGCTCGGACCTCCCTCGACGACAGCCGTATCTACCTACGATACGAGCCGGTGAGGCTTAGGGATTCCGCCGTTAGGGCCGCACCGCGAACAGGCGCCATTCGCCGGGCACGCCTTTGAGGACGTGCTCGCCTCGCTCTTCGAACTCGATGCCCGAGCCGGCGACGAGATCCTTCACGGTGCTCGACACCATCACCTCGGGACCGTCCGCTTGCCCCATCACACGAGAGCCGATGTGGACCGCGACCCCGCTCAACTTGTCGCCGAACACCTCGCACTCGCCCGTGTGTAAACCCGCACGTATATCGACGCCCAACTCGCGCACCGCAGCTTGAGCTGCTTGCGCGCACTTGATCGCACGGCCGGGGCCATCGAAAGCAGCGAGGAACCCGTCACCTGCCGTGTCGACCTCGCGCCCTCG
>DASQLQ010000191.1:0-2657 GCA_035629935.1 Actinomycetota bacterium | reverse complement strand
GTGAAGCCTCGCGGGAAGCTCGGCGAGGTCTACCTGAGGCTGATCGGGCCTTTCCGCCACCTCATCGTCTACCCGGCCCTCATGCGCCAGATCGATCGTAGGTGGAACTCACGCTCTCGGTAGTGGACTAGGGAACGGGGGCAGATGCCGGCTGTCTCGCATTATCTTGGCGTATGACCACCGCTCGACTCGAGACGTTCAGTGATGGCGTGCTCGCCATCATCATCACGATCATGGTGCTGGAGCTGGGCATCCCCCATGGCGTAGATATGGAAGCGTTGCGACCACTGCTGCCCGTATTCCTCGCGTACGCGTTGAGTTTCGTGAACCTCGGGATCTATTGGAACAACCACCACCACATGTTCACGACGGTCGACCACGTGAACGGCGCGATCCTGTGGGCGAACCTTCACCTTCTCTTCTGGCTCTCGTTGTTCCCGTTCATGACGGGTTGGATGGGCGAGAACCATTTCGCTTCGCTTCCCGTCGCGTTCTATGGGGTCGTATCACTCTTGGCTGCGATCGCTTATTTCATCCTGCAACGCACGATCATCAAGGAACAAGGTGAGAGTTCCCGCTTGGCCATGGCCGTCGGCCGTGACATCAAGGGGAAGATCTCGCCGCTTCTCTACCTGGCGGGGATAGCGCTGGCGTATCCGTTGCGGTACCTAGCGCTGGCCTTGTACGTGATCGTTGCCCTCATGTGGTTGATCCCGGATCGACGGATCGAAGCTGTTCAGCACGAAGGTGCTGAGGCCCGCACGGAGGGCAACCGGGAGAGGCTTCAGTAGAGGAAACCTCTCCCGGTTGAAGATCAGTGTGTTACGTGGAACTCGAATGTCGTGGTCTTGTTCGTGCCGCCGAAGGCGATGTGACCAGTGGCGCCGCTGAAGTCGCGCGTGCCGCCCACGATAGCGAGCCTCGAACGCACTCCCCCTTGCCGTGTGAACTTGATCCATCCCGAGGCTTCGATCGTTCCGCGCCCTTTGATCGTGAAGCTTCCCTGGCAGGTGAGGACAACATCGTTCTGGGAAGCCTTCGTCACGACACAATCGTGACGCTGCGTACCGGCACGCTTACCGTTCTTCCCGGTGAATAGGGGACCTCCGCCGGCGTCGCGGTCACCGAGGTCTTCCGAATCTCCGTCACCGTTGGAGTCGACCTCCGCCGTCTTTTCTTTCTTATCGATCGACGTCAGAGTGAAGGTTTCTCTGTTTCCGTTCTGCGACAGAGCCACCGGTGCCGAGGTGGCTACCGCTGCTAATGCGATCACGAGTGCCATCGCTGCGAAGCTTCGCAAACCGTTTGTCATGGTTCTCCTTTCGTCAGCCCGCCACCCCAGAGGCGAGTCGTTCCGCACCATGACATAACCGCCCGTCGGCGAGGGTGTACCATACCCCCCCAGGGTATAGAAACCGAGAAGGAGCAAGGGATGAGGGGCTACTACGACGACAAGCAAGAGATCCTCGGTCGACTGCGACGCGTGGAGGGTCAGATCCGCGGGCTCCAACGGATGGTCGAGAACGACGACTACTGCATCGACATCCTCACGCAGATAACCGCAGCGTCGAACGCGCTGAAGAAGGTGGCCGTTGGTCTCCTGGACGATCACATCAGGCACTGCGTCATGGAGGGCAGCGAGGACGGCAGGGACATGGTCCGAGAGGCCACACTTGCTATCGAGCGCTTGGTCAAGTCCTAGTCGATGGGTCGAAGAGGACTACAAACCTTGCTGATCACCCTTGGGTGTGTCGCTCTCGTCTTCGGCGCTCTCGGCATGGTCATGGGTGCCGGATTCGTACCGGGACCGGGTGGCTTCAGCCCCAACATCGACAGCGAGTTTCGATTCTTCGCAACCTGGTACGCGATCGTGGGGTTCCTGATCCTTCGTGCGGTTCCGAATCTTGAATCGCAGGCCTCGGTCATCAGAGCGCTGTCGGTCGGTGCCTTTCTAGCCGGGTGTACGAGGGCTGTGAGCTGGGTGGTCGTAGGCACGCCCGATCAGACGTTCGTCGTGCTGATGGCGATCGAGTTGGCGATCCCCTTCGTCGTCCTGCCGTGGCTCGCTGCGGTTATCCGTGAGGCTAGGCCGAACGGAATTTCTCAAGACGTTCGGCGAGCTCTTTAGGGCGGCTAAGTGCAACGAGGTGGCCACCGGGCATCTCGTCGGCAGCGATCCCCAGCCGTTCTTTAGCAACGCGCCGTTGGAACTCGGCAGGGAAGAAGCGGTCGTCGCGACCGATCAGGACCTTCGTTGGGATCGAAGGCCAAGCATCTAGGGGCCAGGGCTTCGCGAAGGGGGTCCCCGATTGGGGCCCGGAGTGTTTTTCGCTCTCGGCCCATAGCTCCTTCGGCACGTCGTGCAAGAAGATCGTCAACGGGTCGAAGTCCCCATCGGTTGACCGACCTTCGGCTTCGTCCAACGCGCGCTTGGCTTCTTCGTGTCCGGTGTTCGTCCACCACTCGCCCGGAGACTCACCCGGTGCCGCGATCATTGCGTTCAATAGAACGATCATGTCGACCGGCTTGCGGTCGCATACGAGCGGAGCGGTGAAGCCCCCCATTGACTGGGCCACCAAGATCAGATCGGCTCGATCGCCGATCGCGTCCACCACGACGTCGGTGTATTCGGCTAACCCGGCCGAGTCATCGGTGAA
>DASQLQ010000190.1:0-4313 GCA_035629935.1 Actinomycetota bacterium | reverse complement strand
TCCATGCCGGCCGTAACAAGGAATACGGGACGAAGCTCGTAGCGGGCGTGACGCCCGGCAAGGGTGGCACCGATGTAGACGGCGTGCCGATCTTCGACACCGTGGCGCAAGCGGTTCAAGAGACCGGCGCTAACACGTCGATGGTGTTCGTTCCGGCTCGTTTCGCGGCCGACGCGATCGTCGAATCGTTCGATGCTGGAGTCGACGTGATCGTGGCAATCACAGAGAACATCCCCGCTATGGACATGGCACGAACCGTTCCGTACCTGCGCCAGAGCGATCGAGATGTGAGCTTGATCGGGCCGAACTGTCCGGGGCTCATTTCGCCGGGCAAGGCGAACGTCGGCATCATCCCGGGCGAGATCTGTCAGCCGGGTCCCGTCGGTCTGGTGTCACGCTCGGGCACGTTGACGTACCAGATCATCCACGAACTCACGCAGCGTGGGATCGGACAGTCCACGTGCGTGGGCATCGGAGGCGACCCGATCCCCGGGTCCGATTTCATCGACGTCCTGACGAGGTTCGAGGCGGATCCCGAAACGGAGATCGTCGTTCTCACCGGCGAGATCGGTGGCGATGCCGAGGAGCGAGCGGCCGCGTGGATCAAGGCGAACATGTCCAAGCCGGTGGTGGGGTACATCGCCGGTCTCACCGCCCCTCCCGGAAAACGCATGGGTCATGCGGGGGCGATCATCTCCGGCTCGAAGGGGACGGGGCAAGCAAAGATCGAGGCACTCGAGGCGGCCGGAGTCCGCGTGGGAAAGAACCCGACTGAGGTCGCAGAGATAGTCGCCGAGATCCACAACAAGTAAGAGTTCGATGACGCTGAGGCAGGTTGAAGGCCTGCCGGGCGCTCCGTGGGACGCTCCGCTGCAAGGACGCCTCGATGTTCTGACGGTCGAGTCCGAGCTTCTGCGCGGTAACGCACTCGGCGATCCGCATCGACGGCCGCTGTATGTGTATCTCCCACCGGGCTTCGATGAGTCGCAGAGCTACCCGACGATCTACCTCCTTCATTACTACTCGGGCCGGGCGACGTTCCTCCTCGAGCCGCAGGATTTCGAACCGCGGGTCATCGATCGTGTCGACGCCCTGTTCGCGCGTAAGGAAGCGGCGGTTCCCCGAGCCATAGTCGTGGTGCCCGATGCCTGGACCCGTTTCGGCGGCGCCCAGTGGATCAACTCCGTATCCACCGGCCCCTACATGGACTACCTGTGTGATGAAGTCGTGCCGTTCGTGGACAGTAGGTATCCGACGATCGCCGAGCGTGATCAGCGCGGTGTCTCGGGTCACTCGAGTGGAGGGTACGCGGCGATGGTGCTTTCGATGCTCCGTCCCGATGTGTTCGGCGGTCTCGTCGCCCAAGGTTCGGATTCGCTGTTCGAGCATTGCTATCGAAACGATTTCGCATCGGCGGCCCGGACCCTCAGGGACCGGTACGACGGGTCTTACGAGATGTTTCTGGAGGCCTTCACCTCCGTCGATCCGTTCGATCGCGGCAAGGACGGGCTCTTGTTGGAGCTCTATGCGATGGCGACCTGCTATTCGCCAGACGAGGCGAACCCCGGTAAGGCGTTGCTTCCGTTCGACACCGAGACCGGGGCGGTGATCACTGACGTGTGGGACAAGTGGTTGGGGTGGGACCCCGTTCACATGGTTCCGGCCCATGCGGATGCTTTGGCCTCCATGGAGCTGATCCATATCGAAGCCGGCTCGTCCGATGAGTACTACCTGGACCTCGGGGCCCAGGCCGTGTCCGATGCGATGACTGATGCCGGGGTCGATCACGACCTCGAGCTGTTCGAGGGCCGCCACGGAGGCATCCGGAACCGTTACCCGATGGCCGTCGAGCGCCTAGCCAGAGCCCTCCAATAGGCTGGAGCTATGGCAGGGCGCATCGTTGTTCTGATCTCGGGCTCGGGCACGAACATGGAGGCACTCGCCGACGCGTGCGAGGCCGGTGACGTGCCGGGCAAGATCGTGGGCGTGGTTGCGGACCGGGATTGCATCGGGCTCAAGGCGGCCGAGAAACGGGGCCTCGAGGGTGCCTTGGTGGACTTTCGGGAGTTCACCTCACGTGACGACTGGAACACGGCACTTCGCGACCGAGTGAAGAGTTACGAGCCCGACCTCGTTGTTTCGGCCGGCTTCATGCGCCTGCTGGCCCCCAGCTTCGTCGATGCCTTCCCGGGGCGGATCATCAATGTGCATCCGGCCTTGCTTCCTGCTTTCCCCGGCGCGCATGCGGTGCGGGATGCGCTGGCGGCCGGAGCGAAGGTCTCGGGCACCACGGTGCACTTCATGGACCACGAGATGGATCACGGTCAGATAATCCTGCAAGAGGCCGTTCGGGTTGAGCCCGGCGAGCCCGAAGACGAGCTCCACGATCGCATCAAAGCCGTCGAGCACAGGCTCCTTCCCCAGGCCTGTCGACTGGTTCTCGACGGAAAGGTTCGACTCGAACAGGGGGTTGCTGAGTGAAGCGTGCGTTGATCAGTGTTTCGGACAAAGAAGGGATCGTCGAGCTCGCACGAAGCCTGGTGGAAGCCGGGTGGGAGATCGTTTCGTCCGGCGGGACTGCAACCGCTCTGCAAGAGGCCGCCGTGGCAGTTACTCCCGTGGTGGAGGTGACCGGCGCCGCCGAGATGCTGGGGGGCCGCGTCAAGACTCTGCACCCGAATATCCACGGGGGCATCCTGGCGGACAGACGAAAGCCCGAGCACCTGGCACAGCTGGAGGAACGCGGCATCACGCCGATCGATCTTGTCGTTTGCAACCTCTACCCGTTCGAGAAGACCGTTGCCTCGCCGGACGTGTCGGAGGACGAAGCCATCGAGCAGATCGACATCGGTGGCCCGGCGATGGTGAGAGCCGCTGCGAAGAACTTCCATTCGGTCGCCATCGTCGTCAATCCCGCTCGATACCAGGAAGTGCTCAAAGAGATCGGCGAAGCGGGGGAGGTATCTGCCGAAACGCGTCGTGCGTTGGCTCTCGAAGCGTTCCAACACACCGCCGCGTACGACGCAGCCATCTCTCGCCATCTGTCTGGTGCCGAATCCTTTCCGGAGAGGCTGTTCGTGGTGGGGGAGAAGGTTCTGGATCTGCGTTACGGAGAGAACCCTCACCAGAGCGCAGCCTTCTATCGCGCCGGCGCTACTCCCTCGGGTTTGGCGGCTGCAGTGCAACTCCACGGCAAGGAGCTCTCATACAACAACCTTTTGGACACAGATGCGGCGTGGAAGCTCGTGCTCGAGCTCGATCGTCCCAGTGTTGCCATCATCAAGCACTCGAACCCATGCGGGGTTGCATCGGCCCCCTCGCTCAGCGACGCCTACGCACGTGCGCTCGATTGCGATCGCACGTCGGCGTTCGGTGGGATCGTCGCACTGAACGAATCGTGCGACGTGGGAACTGCGAGTGCGATCTCCGAGGTGTTCACCGAGGTCGTTATCGCGCCGGACTTTGACGAAGCGGCCCTCGAGGTGCTCTCCGGGAAGAAGAACCTGCGGTTGCTCAAGGCCGATCCTTCGACGTTGCCCGAGGCGGATCTACGCAAAGTTGCCGGTGGCCTCTTGATGCAGTCACCGGACCCGCGGGATCTAGCCGAGGACTCGAAGGTTGTCACGACTGCGCAGCCGACGGAAGAGCAGTGGGCGGATCTCCGCTTCGCTTGGGTCGTCGCGAAGCACGTCAAATCGAACGCGATCGTCCTGGTCAAAGATCGGATGGCGGTCGGCGTGGGGGCCGGGCAGATGAGCAGGGTCGAGTCGACCGAGCTGGCCGCCCGCCGGGCGGGGGATCGGGCCGCCGGCACCGCCTGCGCCTCGGACGCTTTCTTCCCCTTCCGGGACGGCCTCGATGCAGCCGTGGCCGCAGGGGCCGCCTGCGTGATCCAGCCGGGTGGCTCGGTGAGGGACGAAGAGGTCATCGCAGCCGCCGACGAGCACGGCATCCCCATGGTCTTCACCGGCCGGAGGCACTTCCGGCACTGAAGTCTCTTCCTCGAGTGGTCGCGAGCGTCCCTGTCCCGCTAACGACCACTCGGGTGACTGCTGGCTACAGCACGGCTTACTCGTTACTCGGTGATCGCTATCTCCTGAGAGCGTTTCTGAACCTTCGGCGAGTCGCCTTCGCTGACGAAGAGAGCTTTGAGCGTGTAGCTCCCCGGCTTCTTCGGGTTCCTAAAGATGGGGGCTCCGTCCGCCGTAGCCTGGTAATGGACTTCCACGCGCATAGGTGGGCACAGGAAGTCGTTGGCCGGGATGATGTGATCGATCTTGATTCCCTTCTGAGGATTTCCGAACAACTCGAGC
>DASQLQ010000189.1:0-33939 GCA_035629935.1 Actinomycetota bacterium | reverse complement strand
GTGGTCCAGTCTCCTTGATTGCGCTAAGGCACGGCCCCTGCCCGGTCGCGTACTGGATCTCGTCGATCTCTTTGACCAGGTCGGTGGTGTGACCCACCGTTCGGATGCCGTCGGGTTCCACCAGCGAGACCCCTGCGAAATCGCAATGGGGAATCACAGCAACCGACAGTGTGGCGATGCGCGCCAAGGTCACGTCGACCTGTTCACCTATGGCAAGGAAGGTCGATAAGGACTGGAAACTTTCTTCCAGATCTGACGGATACCTCACCGGAAGCACCTCTTTAGCTGGCTCGATTCTGAACCACCCCTATTTTAGTGCAACCTTCTGTCCGGGCGGGGCCTCAGTAGGCTCGGGTTGCCTCGGGGCGTTGCCTTCTTGGAGGGCCGCTTCGATCCTTCGCCGAGACGCCGAGTCCTTGATCTGCTCGAGAGCGTTCTCACGTGACCCGGCGTCGGCGATATTTGCAAGTTGACGCGGGATCGCGAATGCCACCGAACTCAGGCGCCGGAGCAGATCACCGACCTCCACTACCCCTCCAATCGCTCGGGCACGGAGTCGATCTCGAGATCGTTCCTCCCATGGATGAAACTCAGGGGTTGAAAGCGCCGGACTTCGCGCCCATACGCCTGGGTTCCGACGATAAGAGACATCTCGAAGGAACCAGTGCTCAAGAGGCGTTGCAACGCCTCTTTCTCGGCGATGTTCTTCGCTCGGAGAGTCACCGCTGCTGAAGGACGGCCTTGCACCTCCCAATCTCTACTCGTGATCTCGCGAGTAAGTGCCCTAAGGAGGTCAGTAGCAAGTCTGATGTCCATGCGCGCCTCCGCTTCGGCCGCCCGAGGGGCAGGGGGAGGATCGGCGCAAGAAAACCCAGCCGCTGCCCAACGCGAGTGGCTAGGTTGTGAGCCAGTGAAAGAGTAGCCGCATGATAGCAGTGATCCAGGATCGCTACGGAGCCCCGGAGGACGCGCTACACGTCGTCGACGGCCTTGAAGTGCCCACAGCCACAGAGCGCGAGGTCCTCGTCAAGGTCCATGCCTCGACCGTTACCCGTGGAGAAGCGATGGGTGTGCGTTTCAAGGAGTACCGGTTTACTCGCGTTTTCGTTGGCCTTCGTCGCCCGCGACGACCGATCCGAGGCATGGAGTTCGCTGGTCGCGTCGAGGCGGTCGGATCTGCCGTATCTGGTTTCAAGGTCGGCGATGAGGTGTTCGGCATCGACAACGCCACGTGCGCCCAGTACGTCGCCGTCGGTGAGAGCCGTCCGATCGCACACACGCCCGTCGGGCTGAGCTTCGAAGAGGCAACTGCGATCCCCGACGGCTCACTGCTGGCGCTTACCTGCTTGAAACCGGCCTACCCGCTGGAGGGAAGGAACGCTCTCGTTTATGGCGCTGCCGGCTCTGTTGGTACGGCGGCGGTTCAGTTGCTCAAGCAGCATTTCGAGGCCGCCTCTGTGACCGCGGTGTGCGATACGAAAGACCTCGACGTCGTCAGAGGGCTCGGCGCAGATCACGTGATCGATCGCCTCAACGAAGACTTCACTAGGAATGGGAAGACCTACGACGTGATCTTCGACGCGGTCGGCAAACACTCGTTCCGCCTCTGCCGCCGTTCGTTGGAGGCCCGCGGCATCTACGTCTCGATGGATCTCGGCTACGGGTACCACCTTCCGTTACTAGGTCTCATCACCAGGTTTGGAAGGAAGCGCGCGGCGGTCGGTATCGGTCGATATCGCAAGGAAGATCTGTTGCTCATAAAGGACTTGGTCGAAGCGGGGAAGTATCGACCGGTGATCGACCGCACGTACTCGATGAACGACTACGTCGAAGCGGCGACCTACGTGGAGTCCGGCCAGAAGACCGGCAGCGTTGTCATCAGGGTTACCAGCGTGGAACCTGTGGGCCAATGAGTGGGTTTCGGCCGACATCTGACGATGGACATGACGCCGCCCGTTTTGTCCGATATGGTGCCCGCTCCACAAAGCAATAGAAGCTTGAGGAGGAGAGAAGTATGAAGAAGGTACGCATCTTTTTGGTCGCCGCCTTGGCGTCGTCGTTCATGTTCGTCGGCGCAGCACCGGCCAGCGCCAACTGCCAAGGCGACCCGGTCAACGCGTGTGTCGTGATCTGCGAGGTAGGGAACTCGAACAAGTACACCGCGCCCCTCTTCGAGTTCTGCAAGGTCTGGTAACTCGGAGACCTGATCGGAGTTTGTTCTTAGGGGCCGGAACTCCCGGCCCCTATTTCTATTTCCAGAGGCAACGCGACGTGGCCTCATCTCACCGTCTCACCGGCAGTACGATGCCGACTCTCAACGAGAGGAGTCGAAACCTTGCCGAGCCCCGTCGTTGATAAGCCCGAGATCCCGGCGGAGTACGGGAACCCGAAGAAACGTCTCAGCTGGGACGAAGTCGAGAAGAAACTCGAGAGCGCGACCGTGTACTGGCTCTCGAGCACCAGGCCGGACGGGCGGCCTCACGTCGTTCCACGCGACGGCACGTGGGTGGACGGGGGCTTGTATTACGGAGGGAGCCCGCAGACCGTTCACTCCCGCAACACCTCCAAGAACCCTCACGTTGCCGTTCACATCGGGGACGGGCAGGAAGTGGTCATCGTCGAAGGTGCGATCGAGATCGAGAAACCGTCGAAGGAGATGGCTCAGCGTCTCGCCGACGAGTCCTTCGCTAAATATCCGCAGTACGGAAAGATGGACCCGAGCATGTACATGGGAGGCGTTTCGGTGCTGCGCCCGCGCCTCGTGCTCGCGTGGACGAACTTCACCGAGAACGCGACTCGCTTCAAGTTCGAGTAGCCGCTCCCTCTCAACGATCCACTGACTAACTCAGGATTCGTTCTGTGAAGTCGTCCGCTTAGCCGCCTTTGCTGCGTCGGAAATCCAACTTGAAGGTCCTCTCTATCCAGCCCGGCCTCGCATCCGAATCGGGGTCCGCCGCCTCGCCCGCTTGGATCTGGTGTCTGAGCTTGCGCATCTCCTCCGTTAGTTCTCGTGCGTTCATCACCCGACCCCGGTCGAGGTCGACCTCCCAGGATTCCTCGAACTTCCATGCCGGATGAAAGCCCATGTGTCGATACAGGGACCGGATGAATCCACGAGCCAGCAGCAGGCGCCCCGAAAAAGCGATGGGCCAGTTCAATCCTGCATAGGTGTAGGAACCTCGGTCACTCAGCTGGGGACTTACACCCTGAAGGGAGGGGGGAGTATCCAAATGCTCTGCAGAGAGGCCGACATCGTGCAGGTCAACCAAGATCAAGCGGTCTTCGCTGATGGCGTATCGAGCGACCCAACCCCGCCAGTTGGCGGTCGTTGTCGCCTGCGTGTAAAGGCCGTGGTCGAACGGGTCGAACAGGCCGGTTCCCTCGACGCCGACCAGCATGTGGTCGTGGTTCCTCCAGACGACGATGTCGTGTATCTGGGCGGTCATCGGTTCTCTAGCATGCGGCCACTTTAGAGCGATACTTCCGAGAAAGTTCTTGGAAGGAGACACGATGGACGAGCCTCTTCGGGACGAGGACCGGAAGGCATTCACTGCGCTGCTAGGGGAGTGGACGACCGAGGCCTCCCACCCGATGCTTCCCGACACCGTCGTCGCGGGGGTATCCATTTTCGCGTGGCTGGAGGGGGAGCAGTTCCTCGTCAATCGCGCACACAACCACCATGAGCTCTTCCCCGACTCGGTCTCCGTCATCGGCAACACCGAAGGGCTTCACATGCACTATTTCGACTCGCGGGGTGTGCACCGGGTCTACGACATGAGTTTCGAACGGGGCGTCTGGAGGATCTGGCGAGATCACCCCGGTTTCTCGCAGCGGTTCACGGGGACCTTCGAGGACGGAGGGCACACCATCGCGGGGCAGTGGCAGCTGAACGAGGACGGGTCGACCTGGAACGACGATCTCGCAATCACCTACCGGAGGTAGCCCTAAAGGTTGCACTATATCGACTAGCGATATATCATCCCTAGATATAACGTTGGACAATATAGAGCGGGCCTGCCACGATGGAGCCCGGGAAAGGGAGACACCGTGGCTCGAGATCCGCAGCCTCCGTCGGAGTACCTTCCGTTGCCGACGGCGACTTTCCACATCCTTCTCGCCTTGAGCGACGAAGAGAAGCACGGCTACGCGATCATGCGCGACGTCGAGGCGCTCAGCGACGGCGCGGTGAAGATCGGTCCCGGCACTATGTACGGGTCGATCAAGCGCATGCTCGCTGAGGGACTCATCGAAGAGTCGGAGGAACGCCCCGATCCTGAGATGGACGACGAGCGCCGTCGCTACTACAGATGCACGGGATTGGGCGAGCGTGTCTGCTACGCCGAAGTCGAACGACTCACCCAACTACTAAAGAACGCATTTCCTCGCAGATCGATCCCCGGACTCGGTCGCGCATAGTGACCAATCGGTCGATCAGCAATCAGCGTCGTATCTATCGCGCCTTATTGCTGTTCTACCCCCGGTCTTTCCGGCGCGATTTCGGTGAGCTCATGAGTCAAGCGTTCTGCGATCGGATGCGAGACAGGGGAGCGCCGCGCACGTGGGCATTCGTTGGCGCCGACCTCGTCCACTCCGTTCCAAAACAGATCATGGAGGCATCTCTTATGAATCAGAAATGGATGGCTATCTTTACCGCTATAGCTTCCGTCGCTCTCATCACCGCCCTCGGGATGGGCATCGCCCCCCCGGTTCTCCTTGCTGCCGGTACCGTCGCCTTGGTGGGGTTCCTGTTGGTTGTGTCGTCCAAGCGCGGTGACCGTCCCACCGAGTATCTCTATGCGGGTCACGGTCCAAAGACATGGACCTGGTGGACAGTCCTCGCGGCGCTGCTTGCGACGGTCTATGTCGTGGCTGCTACGGGGCAGCTCATCGAGACCCCGAAAGCCACGAACATAGGCGCTTTGGGGATCGCGATCGGCTTCGCGGGGCTGATCGCGATGGGACTGAGGCTCCGAACGCAATCCAAGATCACCGGCAATTGGATGGTCATCTTCGCGACCGCGCCGGCTCTCATGTTCTTCTGGATGCTTCTGCCACCACTCGTGGCACTTGCCATCATCGTGGGAGCCGTGATCGAGATCGCTCGAGCTACTCCACAGACGCCTGCCGCAGCCTGACGCCACTCGGTATCCACGAGCTAGAGGCGGTCCCGCCCGGGACCGCCTTTAGGGTTAGCAGATGGGTTGCTTCGCAGGTGTTCTCATCCTGGCGGCGCCGCGGTTTGTGATGGTGGTGCTGTGGTTGTTCACCAACTATCTGAGTCGCGCCTATGGGGGCTTCCTTCTGCCGCTCATCGGTTTCTTCGTATTGCCGACCACGACGTTGGCTTACGCGATCGCAAACAACCAAGCCGGAGGAGTCCGAGGCTGGGGCCTATTGCTGGTAATCCTGGCCGCGCTCCTCGATCTGGGGATATGGGGGCAGGGACGAGGAGTCTTTGCTCGTAAGTAGCTCGGCCTCAATCTCCCTTGAGCCGCTCCTCGCGCAGCTCCTGACGTTCCTCGTAGCGCTCCTCGCGTCGGTCATCGTCCAGGCCCCCCGCCGGGATTTTCGCGGTGACGATCAGGATCGTCACGATCACGATGAAGGCCGCTAGGACGAGGGAGCCGAGCACCTGAAGACCGCGTTTCTCGCTCATCAGTCACCGAAGGCCGTGATCGTGGTCATGACGAAGAGAACGAAGACACTGCTCCCGAGCAATGGCAAGAACCGGTCGAGCGACTTCCACCAACGCAGCACGGCGATCTTCAGCGCAAGCACTGCGAACAGAAGCACTCCAAGGATCCCGTGGAGTGCCGCTTCCTCGAACGCTTCGTCGAAGTAGCTGAGACAGACCACAGCGACGAGCAGCGCTACGGGCACGATCGCGTCCCCCATCGTGCGATGGGTGAACGAAGCGGAGCTAGGGGAGAGGAACGGCAACCGGATCTTCCCGTAGCCGACTGCGATCAGCGCGATCTGATAGGCGGCTAATGCGACAACAACCGCGCTCAAAACGACCTTGACCTCGGGGACGCGGTTATTGGCTAGCTCGATAAACAGGCGGTCCATCCCTTTTGTCTACCCTTGCGGGATGGCTGAAACCCCAAGTCCGACCTCCGGGGAGGAAGCCCGGCGCTTACGGCGAATGAAACCGCCATGCGACGAACCTTCCTTTCGGTCTTCACCGGCCTGTTGACCGGCTTCCTCGCGCTCGGCGTTGCCTGGGCCACTATCGGTTTGACCCCCGCGGGCAACCAACCTGCCGTGACCGCGACCCCCAAGGGAAAGAAGTCACCCACGCCAACGGCGACTCCCACTCAAACCCCCACCCCCGATCCCACTTACGTCCCCGGAGAACGTCTGCCGGAAGGCGTGTTTCTCGTCGGGGCACAGAATGAATCGATCGCACCGATTCCGGAGGGGGAAACAGTAGACGGAGTCGCGGGCAAGTGGAATGCTCACGGCAACGGCCACGACTGCGGCCCGATCGGTTACGAGTACCTGCCGAACGCCGACCCTTCTTGCCTGCGCACCTTCGATCGAGTGTGGGCAACCGGGGTCGATGAAGCATCAGACCTGGGCATCTACGCCCGGGCGATCGCGCTGTCGAACGGCGAGGACACCGTCGCATTCGTCGTTCTCGACACCGTCTCGTGGTTCTACGGCTACGACCCATCCATCTGCCCCGATGACCCCAACGCGGCCCAACCACAAGACACGTGTGGGACTCGCGCCATCACCAACGACCTTTCAGAAGAACTGGACATCCCCGTGGAGAACTTCGTGATCTCCTCCACGCACACGCACGCGAGTGCCGACACCACGGCTCGCGGCCCCTCCTGGTACTACGAGTACGTCCGTGACCAGATCAAAGACGCGATCCGCGGTGCGGTCGCCTCGATGGAGCCGGCTGAGCTTCAGACCGGCGCCATCCCAGCCAAGGCCTTCAACATCGACCGTCGTATCGTCACTCGCGCAGTTCCGGATGCGGAGTTGACGTGGCTTCGAGGAGTCTCCCTGCGCCAGGCGACCAAGGGCAAGACGATCGCCACCCTCGTGAACTTCTCGGCCCACCCCACGGTCACCGCGGGCAACGCCGACATGCACAGCGGTTTCATCGGGCACCTGGCGAAACGTCTCGAAGAACTCTGGGGCGGAAGCACGGTATTCATGCCGGGTGGCCTGGGTGACCAGACCGTCAACCGAGGCTTCGGTCGTGATGGGATCGGCAACGGACTCGCGAACCTGGTCTACGAATCCGCTCAGCAGTCGAGCTACACGCTCAAGTCCAACGACATCGTCTCGGAGCAGCGCATCCTGCAGATCCCTGCGGACAATGCTTCCCTTGTCGCACTCAACAAAGCGGGTGTCTTCATGCGAGACAGCACCATCCCCGGCCCCCATGCGGCGGGCCCGGTAGAGAGCGTGCAGCAGAAGGGCAGCGCTCGGACCCCGAGTTGTGCGGGGGCCAGCCCCATCAGCGTCCTCTCTCCGGTCGGCGGAGTCAGGATCGGCACACCCGGTAAGGCGCAGGGCCAAGAAGGCTTCGTGCCCGGCGACCGGGGTGACGCTCTCGTGATGATGCAGGCGCCCGGCGAGATCTTCGCTTCGATCAGCCTGACGACGAAGGACTACTTGTCCCGGGCCCGTAACGTGATGGTCTTCGGGATGGCGAACGACCACATCGGTTACATCATCCCAGCCGAGCAATATGACGTCCGCGGTGCGAACGCCGTCGGCATCGCGCAGCCTTCCATCGAGATGACTAACTACGAGGAGTCGCTTAGCACCGGTCGCTGCACCGGTGACCAGATCCAGAATGCGCTGATCGAGATCGGCACGAACCTGGGCGTGCTGGGTCCGGGCGAGGGCCGCTAGCCTCCAAGCCATCAGGAATAGGAGCCGGCAGTGAGACGCATCCTCGGTAGAGCCGTCTCGATCATCTTGACCTGTGTGTTGGCGGGTTCCATCGGTGGCGCGTCGATGGCAGGAGAGCCGGCGAAGAGACCCTGTAAGAAGAAGAGTCAGACGTGTGAAGCGCCCCGGCCCTCCTGGTGGGAGGGATGGTCGATGGAGGATCCCCGCCTGTCACAGCCGACATACGAGGAGACCGTCGTCCAGGACATCGAGATCTTCGCCGACGACGGCGAGAGGTTGAACGCTCGGGTGTTGCGACCGAGCCTCCCCGACGACGTTCGTATCCCAGCGATCATGCAGCTGTCGCCCTATCTGGGCAGCGATATCGCGCCTGAGTCGATCCTTCCCGAGTTGCAGAAGCACGACTACGTGCAGCGCGGCTATGCGCTGGTCGGGGTGAGTCTTCGCGGAAGTGGAGGATCGGGAGGCTGCGTTGACTACCAAGGAGCGCGGGACACGGCGGATGTCGACGCCATCCTCGACGCGATCGCGGCCCAGCCTTGGTCGAACGGGAAGGTCGGCGGCATCGGTCTTTCCTGGGACGGGACGTCGTTGAACTCGGCGGCGCTGACGGGCAATGAGCACCTAACAACCATCGTTCCCGCAGCCGCTATCACCGATTGGTACAAGTGGAGCTTCATGAAGGGTGTCCCGGTCTGGATCGTTGGACACACCTACAACATCTACGCTCCGCCCACCGTTCAGGCGGCCTTCGGCCGTGGGGTCCCGCCCGCGGATGCTGCAGATCGCGCCTGTCCGACAGCGATCGACTCGATCGTTGTGCAGGAAGAGAGCGCCTTGACCGGCGTGCGTAACGATTGGTGGGACGAACGAGACATGGGTCGCTTGGTCGACCAGATCGATCCCGACCTGTCGGTT
Organism: Actinomycetota bacterium; assembly: GCA_035629935.1. GTDB lineage: Bacteria > Actinomycetota > CADDZG01 > CADDZG01 > WHSQ01 > DASQLQ01. The sequence goes on along the minus strand of DASQLQ010000189.1, from coordinate 25,143 downwards.
CTGCAGGTACAAGGATCTCTGGATCTGGGAGTTCGGCCCGATCAACTGCACACCTGGGACCCCGCCCTGCGTGAACGACTTCCGAACTATCGACTTCTGATGGGGAGTTGGGGGCATCTTTGGCCCGACACTCCCGACATTCCCGCTTTCAGTAACCCGGACGTCGAGTTCAATCGTCATCCTCTCAACAGCTGGAGCGTCATCCTGCTCCGGTGGTTCGACCAGTGGCTGAAGGGCACCGACACCGGGATCATGGCGATGCCCGGGGCATTGATCCAGGACAATCTCGGGCAGTGGCACGAGGAGGATTCCCTCCGTCCGTCACGCTCGACGCCGATCCGCCTCTATCCCGGTGCGGGAGGAGCGTTGACCTCCACGCCGGCGAGCGCAAGCGCATCATTCATCGATGACGGTCAAGGTGTTGATCCCCGGGGCAGTTGCATATACGTCGGAGTCGGTTGGCTGGTTGGTTGCGCCCCCGCCCGGACCCCGAACGCGCAGTTCTTCACTACTCCGCCTTACGAGGTCGAGACGCGCTTCTCGGGCATCCCGAAGGTCGACCTACGTCTCTCGCATTCGCAGGTGCACGGCCGGGTGGGCGTGACGCTCTACGACGTCAACGGCGATCACTGGAAACCGCTCACGTACGCGATCTCGTCGTTGAACCTGCGCGACGGCAACCAACACGAGTTCGTCCCCGTGGTTCCGGGTGAGTTCTTCAGCCACCAGATCGAATTCATGGCCAGAGACTTCGTTCTCCCTGCCGGCCACCGACTCGGTCTCGCGATCGGGTCGCAGGTCGACATGAACCCCAGAGGCATCTCAGGCAACGGGTTCGCACCTACCCCTAGCGGAGGCACGACCGAGCTCGAGCTGGGGGAGGGGACCGTTCTCGAACTGAACCTCCTGCCGGAAACAACGCGGCTGATCCCCATCCCGTAGAAGCCGGAGACCGTTTCGTCCTATTGGACGATGAGGCGGCCCTGCATGCTCGGGAACACCGTGCAGTAGAAGTCGACGGTGGTCCCGGGGCGGAGATTCTCCGTGCCGTAGACCTTCGTCTGCACGGCCCCCACCGTCATCGAGATGGGGAGCGTCCACAACAGAGGACACTTGCCTTTAGCGAACTGCCTCGGGTTTCGCTTCGGGTGAGCTGGTTCGTTTCGGTCCCAGGGCTTGCACCAACTCGTGTTGTCGGGGCCGGTGGCTACGGATCGCACGCTGTGTAGAAACACGTCTGCATTAACGAACGAGATCTCGTCGCCGGGTTGGGTAACGATCACGGGTGTCGCGTAGGAGCCGGCCCGACTTCCTGGGATCGCGCTGATGACGGGGCTGCCGGCACTTTCGGGCGCCTCAGTGGCGGTAGCCGCGGGTGCTCTCGATGCTCCTGCACTCAGCAAGAGACAGGTCAGCGCGAAGGTGACGACTCTGCGGCCCGGAGATCTGCCGGGGGCCCTCATTTAGGGCAGGCCGTAGGAAACGATGAACGAGCCCGATGCCGCAAACACTCGGTTGCGTGCGATAGCGATGCCCTGGCTCCCGGTATCGACGGCCGATCCGTTTACGTCCACCGACATCGGTCGGCGCATCAAAGGAACTCCGGTGGCTGCATCCACCATGTTGAGGTTCCCGTAGCCGTCGATCAGGTAGACGACACCGTTCGCGGTCGAAACCGATTGATAGTGGACCCCGTCCGCTATCGGATAGGCCCACTCCGGACGTCCTTCGTTATCACCTTTAGCTCCTATTCCGACTAGCTGCCCTGCAGGGCTGCCGACCGTGAAAACGCGCCCATTCGCGTATGCGCCCGAGGTCGCGTTGCAGGAGAAGCAAGGCCCACTGACGGTCGTCTGCCACGCGGGGGCCATGTGGTCTGCGTAAACAGCGTGATAGACGCCGGCTTTTTGAAGGTCGCCCAGCACGAGCCTGCCCGACTGGTCGCGGAAGAGGTTCGGCGAGGCACCGAAATCTAGATCGAGCATCAAGCACCCGACGCTCCACACGGCGACCGTGGTCTCGTCGGCGAAGTTGTCGCACACGGCCTGACGGTCGGCACCGGCTACGTATTGATCTGGTCGTCCTTTGTAGTGGTCGACGATGTCGCCGAACGTGTTCCTTCGAGGGTTGCCATCGATCTTGAGCAGCGAGTTGGCGTAGCGAGCCTCTTTGCCTTCACTGTGCGGGTTGCCTCCGCATGCGTAGATGTACTTCTGGGCTGGGTCGACAGCCGCGGTGCACCAGACCGATGCGCCGTAGTAGCCCTTCTTGTACTCCTTGTCTGTGATCGTCCAGCGGGCCTCGAGGATCGAACCGCCGCGGGCGCCCGCTCCACGAGCGGAGCACTTCACCTCTGCCTGTTCCTGGCAGTGTCGTGACGCATCGAGGATCGCGTAGCCGCCGCGCGTCGGACCGCTTCCTTCCACGCCCAGCCATCCTTGGAAGATCATCCCTCCGACGAAGATGGGGGCCGCGTTGAATACGGCGCTGAACTTGCGTGTAGTGACGACGGTTGTGCGCCACAGGATCTCGCCCGTTGCCTGATCCAGAGCAGTTACGTACGGTGCACCGGGCTTGCTGACCCCGACGAACACCATCCCGTTCTGAACGGTGGGGGACCCGACGATGACTCCGCCGATCAGGGCGCCGCCGCCACGGCCGACCAACTCAGTGGCCCAGACGAGCTTTCCGTTATCGGGATTGATCGCGAAGACCATCCCCGTGCTGGAGGATCCGTACAAACATCCGTCTGCTACGACGGGCGTGTTCTGGAATCCACCACCGTTGCGGACCCCATCTTGTGCAGTGGCATCGAAGACCCATTTGGGTTCGAGCGTGGCCGCGTTCGAAGCATCGATCTTCTTCTCTTTGGGTTGCGTTCGGGTGTTGGCCAGATCGTGGCCGTACATCCGCCACTCGCCTCCGGGGTGATCGGCCTTGGCGCAGCCGGATCTGGTCTTGGAGGATGCAGGGGCCTCTGTGAGTAAGGCGACGATGCACGCCAGGGCGATTGAAGCTGCCCCCAAACGGCGTGTGACGGAGCCGGGTTCCCCCCGCATTTCGCCCATACCAGGAACATTCGCCTCAGGCGGGGGGCCTCCTTCCCCGGCGTCCAAGAAAGCCCCGGCCACTAGCGGAGGGCTGGTCAGCTAGGGCAGGGACAGGGTCAGTCGCCTCCCAGCTTGCGGATGCGGGTGGGATCCTCGTTGATCTTCTCGAGCTTCCCGATCGCCTTATCGAAAAGCTCGTCGAAGTTCTGGCGGCCTCGTTTGCGCTTGAAGGGGTCGATGGAAGAGATCAGCTGGTACTGGAAGTACTGATGGAAGGCCCCCATCTCCTTGGCCTTGTCGATTACGCCTTTCACCAAGGTGTTGGCCTCGAGCACCCTGTCGGCTCGTTCCTGCCGAGCCTCGGCCGCGTTGGCCACGGTCCTCCGCATGAAGTGGTCGCACTTCTTGAGGAGGGGCTCGAACGCACTCCCAGCGAGCCTGCCCGGTCCCTCGTAGGCCAGCCCGAGTGTCACGTAGTAGGCGCGCTCGATCGAATCCTCGACCTCATCGTCGTTCTCTTTGATATCCGGCTGCGATTCCAGGAATGAGCGATAGATGCCGAGTGCGACCACGGCTTTCTCCCGGATATTGAGGTCCTTCTCGACGTTCAGGTTCATCATTCGAGTGGCGAGCCGGCGAGGAACGACCAGCACCGGGAGGTTCTTGATCCCGACCTCGCGTGCCGCCTGGAGCCGATGCTGACCGTCGATCACCCGATGGATGGTCTTGCCGTCGGCCTGGGCCTCGACGGCAACCAGCGGGACGATGAACCCGACCCGCTCGATGGAAGCAACCAAGTGCTCGACATGCGCCGGCCGTGGTTTGCGTTGGTGCTCGATCACCTCGAGCTTGTCGGCCGGGAGCGTCTTCAGGACAAGCGTCTGACGCTTGTAAGGGTCTTTGAAAGTGAACTCGCTCATCAGGGAGACCCTAGCTTCATCGTGGATCCAGGCAGGAGTTCGGGCCCCCAACCACGAAAGGACCAGCCACAGGCCAGAGGCGGTCTCTAGGCGCGTTCGGAAAAGGGGCAGGAATGAAGAACATGCGGTTGGCGGCCAGCGTCGTGGCCACACTGATGCTGATATCGATGGCCCAAGTGGCGGGGGCGGATGAGCCGATCGACACATGGGAGATAGCGGTAGGGATCGACTGCCTCAACGATCGATTCAACCCCGTTCGTGATGACGGAACGAAGGACCCGAGTGGGGACCCCAAACCCGGCACGGAGGCGTGGAATGAGCGCGACGCAGAGCGCCTTCAGTGCGACAACCAGCGCGACCACGACCGCCGCACCCAGCCGTTCGCCCACACGACCTCGGCTCGCTACGGGGAGGACTGGTACCGCCAGCCGTTCCTCTACGACGACGTCCGGTTCCGTTACGACTATTTCCCAACGGGTACCGGTCCAGGCGGCGTCCCCGCGATGGAGGTCTACCGGCCCTGCGCCACCGGACAGTGTCCTGACCTTCCCGCCGAGTTGGAGCGCCACGATGGTCCTTATCCCGTCGTGATCATCCATCACGGTTTCATCGCGCAGATGACGCATCACCGATTCAACGCGCAGGTCTTCGCCGAGGCCGGATACCTCGCCATCACGGTGAACGGCACGCATCCCGCAACCGGAGCGCCCAATGTCCAGCGCAACGTCAACGCCGGACTCGTCATGGACTGGCTCGCTTCGGATGACTCCGGTGAGATCGGCGATCAGGCCGACCTCGATCGCATCGCAACTGTCGGTCATTCGCAGGGATCCGCGGCGGCGCTGAGCTATCAGGGCGACCCTCGCGTGGACACGATCGTCGCGTGGGACGGCGGGGACAAGATCTCGGAGAACAACACCGCGCAGCCGGTCATGTTCCAGCGCACCGACGGAGCTTTCTCGGCGCAGCAGAACACGGCCCGTACCGACTACCCGGCGACCAGGGACCGAGGACTCGAGACGTACAACCTGCAGAAGGAACGTGGCCTGGATGTTTTTCACATGACCCTCCGCGCCACCAATCACATCGACTGGAATGGCAACGGAGTCGGAAGTCTTGCAGGCAACCGGTGGTCGGAGCTGGTCATCAACTACTACAGCCTTGCCTGGCTCGATCGTCATCTGATGGGTCTTTTGACCTTCGACGAGGATGGCAGCGTGATCACCTATGACGGTCGGACCGAGTCCGAGGAACGGGCCTTCCGTCAGGCCGAGGCGCAAGACGCTTTCGACCGTCTGACGGCGATGCAGTTTGACGACTCGGTCGATATCCACAACATCAGCATGGGTTTCTACGACCCCGCGAAGCACGCGGCGTCCGGAGATCCTCTCTACGGTGGCAACGTTCCCTATTCCATCGAAGGACTGTGGGTCACGGATCGGTTCGCACAGGAGTTCCGGTCGTTCTGCTCCGTGTCCGTGCCCGACTATGTCGGCGGCAGCGATGGCAGTCCCGGTTCGCCTGCGGCTGCGACCGCAGATAGCGGCGCCGACGGTGACGTTCGTTTAACCGGGTGCCCGGCCACGTCGCAGCTCATCGGTACCGCGCTGAGCCTTGTTTCGGAAGGTAAGGGGAAGAACCGAGTCCTCACGTCTCGTTTGACTTTGTTGGACGATCCCTCGGCAGGTGTCGCCGGTCGCACCATCGACTTCTATGCCGGCGAGAATCTGATCGGTTCTTCGACGACGAACGCTGAAGGGGTCGCCACGCTTAGGGCGCCGGCGAAGTATCGAGGCATCTTCGAGGCTCGATTCGGAGGAGACGACGAATACGAAGCATCTTCGGCGCAGTCCGGGAGCTAATCCTCCGAGTCGCGCCTGAAGAAGATCTCGTGGATCTCGATTGCACGGACGGCTCGCTGCGTCGCGTTGGCGGGAGCCGTTTCCCCCGGCGGGACCTCTCGAGGATCGGCGAGAGAAGACGCAGCCGCCCGCAAGGCACGTAAGCGGGTGCGGTCGGCTTCCGTCCGGTAACTGAAGTGCCAGCGCCGCGTTTGCCGAGCGATATCGCTCCGGTCCGGCTCGACGCCGGTTGCAGTGAAAACGCGACAGTCATAGGTGCGGCAGGTTCTTGGGCGGTGTTCGTAGATGGAGCACTTGCCCTCGACCAGCATCGGGCAATGCCCCCGCTCGTCGAACCCCAGTACGGAGTGGCCTTCCGGGAGCCGGGGGGCGGGGAACAGCAGTTCCGCGGGGATGTGGGCCAGGGTGTCGGTCTCGTCGGGGGCGATGTGGACGAACTGTGACGAGGTGCAGCAAGCGGTGCAAGTACCGCACGGGACCTCGGCCATACCCTCGCCGCGGATCGTGCTCTGTGCCTCCAACACCCAGGTCGAGAAGTCCCCGGCGGCAAGATCCGGCTTCCCCGTTAAATCCTCCTCGCGCATCGTTCCAGGATAGGCCGATGAGTTTCCATGCCGTCCTTGGTCTATGTAGATAAAGGTGGTCGGTGATCAAGGAGGCAGTGATGTCGAAGGTCGAGGGAGTCGAGCGAGCGACGGGGCGGTCCCGGGCGGAGTGGTTCTCGGTCCTGGATGCCTGGGAAGCCAAAGGGCGTCCTTACAGGGAGATCGCGGATTGGCTCATCGGGGAGCACGGCCTGAGTAGATGGTGGGCTCAGAAGTTGATCGTCGAATACGAGCAGGACCGTGGTGTGCGCCAACCGGGAGCGCGCCGGAATGGCACATTCGAAGTGGGCGCAAGCAAAACAGTGGCGGTGTCTGCCACCCATCTCTACACAGCCTTCATCGACAGTCGCCGCCGGAACAAGTGGCTGACCGACGGGAAGATGAAACTGGATGCTTCGAAAGCGAACCGGTCCGCACGTTTCGTGTGGGAGGACGGCTCATCTCGCGTCAATGTCGACTTCACTGGTAAAGGGAGATCCAAAGCAACGGTGACGGTGACACACGATCGGATCACCGATCCTGCCAAAGCTCAGGCCCTTAAGACTGATTGGCGAAAACGCCTGACCGAGCTCAAGTCCTTCCTGGAGTCATAGGAGGGAAGCGAAGACGACGATGTTGTCAAGGTAATGCCCTGTGGAGTCGTCGAAGGCGCCTCCACAAGTCAGGATCCGTAGCCCTGCATGATCGATATCGCTGTACACGAGATCGGTCGGAAAATCATTCTTTGAATATCGGCGTACCTCGTCCACGACAAATACGGCGACCGACTGGTCGGCTCTTGTTACAGATACCCGGTCGCCCCGGCGCAGTTCGCCTAGACGGAAGAACACAGACGGCCCGTCGGCTGCCGAGTCGACATGACCTAGGAGGACGGCGGGCCCCAGCGAACCGGGCGTGGGGGAGTGCCGGTACCACGCTGCATCGTTGTAGCGGGGGCCCGGCGCCGGCGTCTCGAGCGCACCTTTCTCTGTAAGGCCGAGGTGTTGCAGATCGGAGTGGACTTCGATCGCCGGGATGTCCAATGCAATGGGCTTCGAGCGAACAAGCGTGGGGGTCACTATCTCTGGAGCAAGACTCTGCGGTGGGCGAACACTGGGGCCCGGCCCGCGTAGTGGTGTCTCCGAAGCGCCGCCCACCGGCGGCTGAGGGACCTGACGTTGTGAGGCTACCGAAACGCGCACGAGTCCCACCCCGCCGACGACCAGGATGATAGCGATCGCGGCAGCCACCGGGCCGCCGCGATCGCCACGCGTAGAACGCTTATTCCTTCTCACGTTTGACTGTTCAGGCCGAGACGGTGCTGCGCTTGCGAAGCAACAGGACCGGTCCTGCTGCAGCGATCAGAAGGAGGCCGAGCAGCAGGAGTTTGGTGTTCTCGAGCCCGCTCGTGGATCCACCACCGGCGGCCGCTCCGCCCACCGGGACCCTCTCAACCTGACCCGTCGTGATGTCGTCATCGGGACCTCCGACCGAACCACCACCAGCCGTATTACCGCCGCCGGATCCGCCACCTGCACCACTTGCACCATCAGCGAACCCACCACCGCCCGAGCCGCCGTTCCCGGAGCCTGAACCTCCGAAGGGCCCATTGCCATTTCCGTTACCCGACCCCGTACCGCCGAAGGGGCCACCTCCAGGACCGCTATCGCCGCCAGAACCGTCGCCTTCCGTGGGAGTCGGTGAGGGACTTGATGTCGGGGTTCCGCCCGGAGTTGGTTCGGGGGAGGTCGAAGGGCTGGACCCCGGGGTTGCCGACGGAGCGTCCGAAGGCGTGGCCGATGGACCAGACGGTGCTTGGGTGACGTTGTTGGTGAGTCCCGTTCGGCACGTGACAGTTGCCCCACCACCATTACCGGAGCCGTTGCATTGGTTGACCGTAACCTCGAGGGTCGACGTAGTCGTCGAGTCTGAGTCGACTGTGCATCGGACACGTTGCGTACCGCCCCCTCCATTGCCCGAACTGTTGCATTGGGTAACGGTTGCGCCGGTCGTGTTCGCGGGGAAAGGGGTGCAGAGGACGGTCGGTGCGGTTCCGCCGCCGGTACCCGAAGCGTTGCATTGGTTCACCGTGGCCGATGAAGGAGACACCGTCCCAACGATGTTGTTGGTGACATCCACGGTGCACTCCACCGTGCCGCCCCCGCCGCTACCGGAGCCGTTGCACTGGTCGACCGAAGTAACCAGGTCCGTCGATGTATCGGTCGAGTTGTTACACACCATCGTTGCAGGGTCGTTCGCAAACCCATGGCACTCCTCCAGCTCGACGGTCGAACTTGTCCCGCTTCCGTCGATGGTGTTGGTGATCGTGTAATGGCACTCAACGGCTTGGCCGCCGACGTTGTCGGTGCCGTTGCACTGGCTAACCGAAGTGGTCTGCGCTGATGCGGACGGAGAACCAGCGATAAGAACCATGGAGATCATCGAGATGGCGACGACGGATGCAAGTGCCATCCTGGCCGCGTTGAGATTGCGGGACTGATTCATGTGGACTCTCTTCTCCGGAGGATTCCGGGAAATGGAGCATTGGATGTTGCCTGTCTCGTGGGTCTTGGCTAACTGCTGCGGACTGGTGAATCCCCCCTCAGCCACCATTCCGCGATGCCTTCCGGCATGAAGTAACGCATCACACCGTCGGACCCTTGGCGTGTCCTAACCGGCCACACCTTGTTGCCGAATAGCTTGCGAGCAACTTTGCTGATGGCCCCCAATTCGCTGCGAACCTGGACGTCGGTCCACGAGGTTCGCTGAAGGAAGTCTCTGTAGCCGACCTCCTTGCCCGCGTTCTCTGCCGCGAACTGCAAGAGCTCGACCGCGGCGGGGTAGGGGTAGATCTCCCGACGGAACTGCTCGAGCATCGAAGCCGTCCAAGCGCCCTGTCGGTAATCGATGTAGATGCTGTCGGCGGCTTGGTCCTGGATGTATGGCTCGATCTCACGGGCGAGCTGGACGAACCTCTGCAGCAACTCCTGAACTGCGGGGGGCAGGCCCTCCCGGGGAGTTCTGGTTCCTGTGGGGTTCAATGGATTCTCCTTGAATAGTATGGGATTCGGTGGAAACCCATACTATCCCATCGACCACTTCGGACCCGAACTAAAGGGCGTATTTCAGGCGACGGGGGGCGCTTCGGCGGCTTCTGCCACCTCGACGGTGTCGGCGGGAGCGTTCTGCTTGCGTGACAGGAGCAAGAACGGGAGCGACAGCGCCGAGATCCCGGCCCCGATCACGTACGAAGGGCCATATCCCCACAGGTCTGCAGCGCGACCGAGCGCGGGTTGGATTCCGACCCCGCCGAGAGAAGCCATCATCGAGTCGAAAGAGAGGATCGACGCTCGCTGTGCCGAGGGGATCAGGCCGTTTATGTAGGTCTGTCTGATCGGCATCGACGCGGCGAACAAGAGGGCCCAAACGACAATCAGCCCGACGACCGCGTAGAAACTGTCCACCACCCCGATGAGAGCCAGAGCCACGACACCTCCCCCGGCAGTAGTGATCAGCGCCGAAGTGCGGCGGTTGAATAGTCGACGGATCCGCGGAGCGGCCACGCCCCCCGCTATCTGGGCGCCGGCGACGATCGCGGCCACGAGTCCCGCGATCTGGTACGCCTTCGGATCCCCGTACAGCTCGAGTAGGTAGGGCTGCAGTGCATAGAACCCGTAGATACCAACGCCGCCGACGAACACGGCCTCGACCATCAGCCACTTGACCGCAGGTTCACTCCAGCCGTACTGGATCGTGGCGGATGCCAGCTGTCGGATCTCGGCACCCAGGCTGGCCCCCTTGCGAGGGGTGAACCCGATGTCGTGCATCAATCTGTATGCCACCACGAACATCACGATCAGGATCACGCCACGAAGGACGAACGGCACGCCGAGGCTCGTGTGCTGCGCGATGAAACCGCCGGCCACGGAACCGATGAGCATCGCCGCTCCAGTGACTACCTGCCCGCGACCGAACACCGACTCGAGATCACCCGTGAAGCCCGTCGCCGTCAATGCATCGACCAGCCATGCCTCGACCGCCCCGGAGAAAAAGGTGAAGCCGAGACCGATGAAGACAGACACCAGTGCCCACAGTGGGAACGAGGCCTCGATCTGCCACAACAGAACGTAGAAGAGTGTCGAGATGCTCAGGGTGACGGTGCCGATCAGGAACGATCTCCGACGCCCGGCGGTGTCGGCAACTATCCCGGTGGGGAGTTCGAAGATCACCATCCCCGCTGTGAAGAAGGCATTGGCCGAGAAGGCCTCGAGGTTGGAGAGCCCGGCATCAAGGAGGAAGATCGTGTTGATCCCCCATATAAGCGAGGCGGCAAGGGTGTTACCGAGGAGAAGGACCAGGTAGGTGCGCTGGATCGTGCGGGGGCTCATTACTTAGTCATAATCCTTCGCTTGCTCAGTTCATTCCAGCCCCCCTGCATTTTCCGTAGATTCCTGACCGAAAGATGACATTGCGACTTTGGAGGCGGCCTACAAAAGAGGGGTGACTGTTATGGATTGGAAGATCGAGGTGGTGACCCTTCCCGTTGCGGATCAGGAGCGCGCCAAGAGGTTCTATGCCGACCAGCTCGGTTTCCACGTCGACATCGACCACCCCGTAAGCGATGACTTTCGGATGCTCCAACTAACGCCGCCCGGGTCGGGTTGTTCGATACATCTCGGTGGGACGTCTATGCCGCCGGGATCTCTCGAGAGCTTGTTCCTGGTCGTCCCCGATGTTACGGCGGCGCGCGCTCAGCTCGTCGAGCGGGGGGTGGAGGTCAGCGAGGTCAAGGTGTACGACTCAGGTGATTATCGGACCGCGGTTGAAGGAGACGACCTCGATCTAGTCGGTTGCGTGTTCCTCAGCGATCCCGACGGCAACCGCTGGACCGTGCAACAGATCCCGCCACGCGGCTAGTTATTCAACAGATCGGTTACCGAGAGTCCTTTGTCATCCTGTTTCAAGGCCGTGTCGACCGCAACGGAGGCAGCGACCGCCATCAATCGCAGGTCGCCCTGCGCTTCGGGTCCGATATCAACGACATAGTTGTCACCGGTCGTGAAGAGAGCTTTCGCGATGCCGACGAATTTCTTGTCGATCCTTCCGATCTCGTGATCCGTTGCGTCGACGATCGAGAAGTCCCACGCGCGCCAGTTTTCGGCTTTGACCTTTCCAAGTTCTTGTCCCTGGCTTCCCTCTAGTTTGAAACGGATCTTTCCGAAAACGTTCTCCTGAACGATCTGTCCGACCTCGCGTCCGTCGCCGGATTTTACGAGGAGCCGGGATTTGAAGACCTTACGAGGGCGTGTGAGCTCCAGGACCTTGGTCCCGTCTGCTTCGTAGACGCTCAGCGTGTGAGTCATGAACTGATCGACGTCCCCGATGAATCTCACGATCTTCTTGAGCTTCGACTGGCCCTCTTGCTCGACCCGGCCGAGCTCGGCTCCTTCGGGGTCGCGGATGAGGTACTGGTTCGTCATTTCGATGAGTTTGGATTTCTGACTTACGACTAGCCGGGGTGCGTCCAGAAGAGAGGCCATAACTTCATCCAATACGAGAGTGTGAAGGTGCGCTAGGGGGGTGGTGACTGAAAGTTGGGCAGGGAAACGTCTAGATCCTTCGCCTGTGGGTAAGCCTGTGACGTGCGTCTTTGGGGGGTAACGGTTGTGCTCGTGGTTACGGCGTTCGCCGTGCCGGCGCTGTCCAGTCCCGCTCCACGAGAGCTCGCTTACGCGAAAGACGGAGCGATCTGCATCATGCGCGCCGATGGCACCGGGGAGCTGTGTTTGACATCATCAGATGCGGATTCGAGTCCGATCTGGTCACCCAACGGGAAGAAGGTCGCATTCCTCCGCACGACCGAGCACCAGATGGATCTCTGGGTCTTCGACCTGATGCAACGGGAAGAAGCAAAGTTGGCGGACAAGGTGGGGAACACATTCGATTGGTCACCCGATGGGGCATCGATCGCATTCTCCAGTGCCCCGGACGGCGGACCTCTGGATCAAGAGCAACCTCACATCCATGTCGTGGATACAGAAACGGGTGTGATCACCCAGGTCACCAACGACGAGGCCCGGGCAGACACCGAGCCTCGATGGTCCCCGGACGGAGCGGTCGTGGCGTTCACTGGAACCACGAACGGCGGTTCGTTTCCCCAGTCCACTCCTAATGCCGATGTTCATGTGGCGTACCCGTCGAGCAAGCGTGTGACTCGACTGACGGATGGTGCGGCTTCGGACTATTCACCTCAATGGTCACCCAACGGAAAACGGATCGCATTCATCAGCACAAGGGACGCGGATGACACCGGGGCGGGAGCGGCAACAAGTGAGATCTACACGATGCGATGGGATGGCCGGCGCGAGCGAAGGCTGACGCATAGCCCCAAGGCTCATAACGTCGATCCTGAGTTCTCTCCGGACGGGCGTCGGATCCTCTACATCGAGTACGTCGAGGAGGAGTTCTCACAGATCCGATTAGCGCGCACGGACGGTTCTTCGGACAAAGCACTGGAGGACGCCGAACGCGTCGATTGGAATCCCACATGGTCGCCGGACGGGACGCAGATCGTCTTCGCGAGCTCGCGCAAGGCCCCCGCGGAAACCGACACCGAATTGATAAGGATGTCGATCGACGGCGCCCGCCGCCGAGTTCTCACGGACGATGAGAGCTTTCAGTGGACCCCGGATTGGCGATGATGAGCCGCGTCCTTAGACCCTTTCGAGGGGAGCGACACCGAAACCAACCGTGAATCGACGACACCAGATGACTGCACTCTTGAAGCGGGACAAATCCAGTCCCTCTGGAAGCGCATAATTCTGATCGCCACGGTTGCCCTTCAACGAACCTAGGTCCACGAAACGTTCGCCGTAGGCGTACCAGTCGTCCGATGCCGGAATCTCAGAAAGATAGACGCGCAGGTCGGGACCGTTCGAGGTGTCCAAGCCTTCCAAACGAAGGTAACGGCGCCCATCGGGAATCTCCAAAGTCGTCGCCGTGCCATGGGTGTCGTGCTCGAGGCTCCTGAACTCCCCCCGGGCCAGAGTCAGCGTGGTTTCCGGTCTCGTTTCGTCTGCGGTAGGGACGACGCGGGGCGGCGCCTCACTCACCGTGTCCTCGATCAAAAGCTTCTGCGGTTGGAACCAGAAGAAGACGAATATGAGCAGCCCAACCACCACCAGCGCGGCCACGACCCAGAGACGATTCCGTGACATCAAAAGGAGGGCCCTGCAAGCCGCGCGCGGATGCCTTGAAGGGCGAACAGCCCGCTCGTTGTCAACAAGGTCAGACCGGTGAGTGCAACCACAGACGACGCGAGGCCGATATCGAGCGTGCCCCGGCCGCTGTAAGTCTGCATGAACGTCGCTGCGATCAACCCTGAGTAGCCGATGGCCGCGATGATGACGATCCGGACCCGGCGTTCCTCCGGCATCTCGGATAGTCGTAGTAGCAAGGCCAGTGCGGGCAATACCTGAGCCGCGTGAAGCGTCACAGCATGAGGCACTTTGATCGGCCCGGCCGCTCCGAATGTATTCCCGCCTTGGATGATCATGCTCACCCCGACGCCTTGACTGACGAGCAGCAGGAGCAACCCAAGGCGTATCGCCCACGCAAGGCTGGGCGTGGCATCAAGCTTGATGAAGGCACGTACCGCGACGAAGGCAATGACCAGGCCCATCAAGGAAACCAGGAAACCCATCATCCCGAAAACCGCGCTGTCGAACTTCGTGCTCTCGTTGAAGTGTGACTCGACACCGCGCCACTTTTGCATCGTGATCAGCCCAACCTCACCCAACCCGGCCAGGCTCAGGACCCCGAGGGCGATCCACCCAGTCAATTTTCTTAGGTTCAAGAACGTGACGACCCACGCCAGCGTCACAAGAGTGATCCCGAACGAGAATCCGAAGAGGATCGGTTTTCGCCAGGAGATGGGGCCCTCCCACGGCCCTCCGTCGACGAAGAAAACAACTCCATGGAAGATGGCGCTCAACAAGAGGAGTCCTCCGCAAACGTATGCAACTCGTTGATAGGGCTCGGTCCGGGCGAAGCGAGCCTCTCGCGTCAGATCGCCGATCAGATCCTTCATCGTCACCCCTTCGCATCTCAGCCTGCACGCGGTTCGCCACAACATCAAGGCACTTCACCAGCGGGGGTTTTAGCCGTCGATAGGAGTTAGAGCCAGGGGGCATCCGCGGAGCGGATGTCCAACGCGCCGCCGGGCCGGCACTCGGCGGAGCGGTACCCGTCGGGCATCCGTGGGTAGTGGTTGCGCCAGTAGACAAGGGCAAGGTTTCTCGCTCCCTGCTCGGTAGCCCCCAGCAGGCGCGCCATCTCTGCATCGCGCTGAACCGCCAGACATTCCGTCTCCGCCTCGTTGGTCCGTCCGCTCATATGCATCGCTTCGTGCGTCAAGGTGTGGACGGCGACCGCCAGCTCTCTCGTCGGTGAATCGCTCGGCGACCTGACGTAATCGGCCAGGTCATTGCACTGCTGTCGTTTGATCAACGTTTCACGCTCCGGAACGCCGTCCGGACCGAAGGCCACATAACCAAGCTCGGCCCCCGTGTCGATGAAGGCTTCGCCGAAACTCTGGCAGAAGACGGCCGCGGGAGCCCCGACCACCTGTGTTGCAGCGTCGCTCAAGCGAGCTTCCAAACGGGCGCGAAGGAACCATGGGGTGAGCGCGGCGAGTCCGGCGATGAAGAGGAAGCCAAACCCCAGCCACGGGAACGGACGGGACCGACCCAGCGAGTCCGTGCGGTGGCCGAGCCAGTGGAGAACGACCAGCCCGGCTCCCGCGAACAACCCGATCCCGATCCAGTGCATCGCTCCACTTTGCCATCGGGATGGGGTGCGTCAGCGGATGTCGACCAACTCCAGACTAAAGGGACTAATGCGGAACTCCATTGCGGGGCCCGGCCGCCTGGCCCACAATTCAAGCTGATTGGAAACAGGAGCAAAGATGCTCGACCTCTGCCTCAAGAGCGTCGTCAAGTCCTTCGGCGACGTGCGGGCCGTCGACGGCATCTCACTGGAGGTCGGCAGGGGAGAGTTCTTCTCTCTCTTGGGTCCGTCCGGGTGTGGGAAAACGACCACGCTCAGACTCGTTGCCGGTTTCGAGCAACCGGACACTGGTCGCATCCTGCTCGCCGGCGAGGATGTGACAGGTATCTCGCCTAACAAGCGCAAGGTGAACACGGTCTTCCAGCACTACGCGCTCTTCCCGCACCTGAGCGTCGAAGACAACGTTGCTTACGGTCTGAAACAGGCGAAGGTCGCGAGTGGGAAGTTGGCCGATCGCCTCGACAGTGCACTTCGCACGGTGCGGCTGGAGGAGCTCCGCAAACGGAAACCGCGTGAGCTCTCGGGAGGCCAGCAGCAACGGGTGGCGTTGGCCCGAGCTTTGATCAACGAGCCCACGGTTCTTCTTCTCGACGAACCACTTGCTGCACTAGACCTGAAGCTACGCAAGGCCATGCAGCAGGAGCTGAAGAAACTCCAGGAGAGGGTGGGCATCACCTTCATCTACGTCACGCACGACCAAGAAGAGGCCCTGACACTCTCGGACCGGATAGCGGTCATGAACAACGGCCGCATCCTCCAGCTGGGCCCTCCCAGCGAGATCTACGAGCGACCTCGTACGCGCTTCGTCGCAGATTTCATCGGTCAGACCAACTTCTTCGAGGGCGTCATCGAGTCTGAGTCGCCGGAGTTGGTCGTGGTGCGGACCGCGGACGGGATCGAGCTCCGTTGCGCGCCCAGAGACATCGTCGGACACGGCACTGCGGTGGCCGTGTCCGTTCGCCCGGAGAAGATCACTCCGGTGAATGGATCCCACAACGTTGCGAACGTTCTGGACGGGACCCTCGTGCGGCGCACCTATCTGGGCGACTTGGTGCAACACCATGTGCTGCTCGTGGGAGGGCGCGAGCTCACCGTCCAACGTCAGAACGATCCTGATGATCCTGCGGCCCGATGGCAGTTGGGCGGCAGCGTGAAGGTGTCATGGGATCCGAGCAGCTCGCTCCTTCTCGAGCTCGACGATCCATTCCTGGACGAAGAAGACCTCCGATTGATGGCCGAGAGTCCGAATGCAACGATGCAGAAGGGAAGGCAGTGATGTCAGACGAGCGCTACGTCGAACAGTTGAAGAACTATGAATTGACCAGACGCAAGATGCTGGGGGCCGGTGCTCTCGCTTTCCTAGCGGCGTGTTCCAAGAAGATCTCGCCAACTGGGTCCGAAGGCGGCGGGGCCACCCCTTCGGCTGCCCCCACTGAGCTCGAAGGTGAGCTCTCCGTCTACAACTGGGCCGATTACGTCAGCCCCAAGACCTACCCGGGGTTCGAGAAGGAGTTCGACCAGAAGATCACGGAAGACAACTACGCGTCGAACGAAGATGCGCTCGCGAAGTTGAAAGCGGGGGCCGAGGGTTACGACATCGTCGTGCCCACTGGCTACATGGTCGAGGTGATGATCGCCGAAGGACTTCTCTATCCGCTCGATCATGCTCAGATCCCTAACCTCCAGAATGTCGAGGCCAGTTTTCTGGACACCCCGTTCGATCCGGGAAACAAATACAGCGTCCCCAAGGACTTCGGTTCGACCGGGTTCGGTTACCGGTCCAAGTTCGTCAAGGAAGAGATGGCTTCCTGGGAGGACTTCTACCGGTTGGCACCCAAATATTCGGGGCGGTACACGGTGCTCGACTCAGCAGCGGAATGTGTGGGATCCGCGCTGAAGATGCTCGGGTACTCGTACAACAGCGTCGATCCGAAAGAGATCTCCGAAGCAACCAAAGAGATGCTCAAGCTGAAACCCCATGTGAAGAAGATCACCTCCTCCATGCGCGAGATCATGATCTCGGGAGAGGCGTACGTCTCGCTCACGTGGAACGGTGAGATCGGTTATGTCGCACTCGATGCGGCCGACGCGCGTTACGTCGTGCCGTCGGAAGGAACCGAGTTGTGGACCGACAACTGGTCGATCGTTGCCGGAGCACCTCACCCGGCTGCGGCCCACGCGTTCATCAACTGGCAGCTACAGCCGAAGATCCAGGCTCAGGACACCGAGTATCACTACTATGGGGCGGTCGTCGAGGGGGAAGAGGAATACCTCGACGAAGCGATCGCTACGGATCCCGGCGTCTATCCGACAGAGGACATTCTATCGAGGATGGAATACGCGACCGCGAGCCCGGAGTGGCTGGCTCTTCGTAACGAAGCCTGGACGAAGTTCAAAGCCGCGTAACAACTGTTGTCACGTAGAACGAGTTCCCGCAGCAGCGTAGCGGAGCCGCGCTGGCTGGCGGCTCCGGCGTGGTTCTGGTACCTGGCATTCTTTGTCGCGCCGCTATTGATCATGGTGGCCTACTCCTTCGCGCGCAACGATCCCGAAGAGTTCTTCACGGTTACGTTCGGCCTGTACACCGATCAGTTCGTTCGGATCTGGGACCCGATCTACCTGGAGATCTACCGCAACACGTTCTTCATGGCGTTCGCGGGGACGGTGGGCTGCCTTCTGATCGGTTATCCCTTCGCGTACTTCCTTGCCACGCGAGCCGGCCGGCACAAGACGCTCTTGTTCTTCCTGGTGATCGTGCCTTTCTGGACGAGCCTGTTGATACGTACGTATGCCTGGGTGATCCTGCTGGCCGAGCACGGCCCCCTCTCGCGGGCGCTCCAATCGACGGGGTTGATCGATCGACCGCTCGACGTTCTCTACACGCCGACGGCCGTGTGGATCGGCATCGTGTACGACTACCTGCCGCTCATGGTCTTTCCTCTGTACGTGGCGATCGAGCGAATGGACCCGCGTCTCAAAGAGGCCAGCCGGGATCTCGGTGCGGGGCGGTGGAAAACGTTTCGGCAGGTCACGCTTCCCCTCACCCTTACTGGGATCCTGACGGGGTCGTTGCTTACCTTCATCCCGATGATGGGGGAGTACGTCGTACCCGAGATCCTGGGCGGAGCCAAGAGTTTCCTGATCGGGAACCTTGTTGCTAACGAGTTCCGCACCGCGATCGACTGGCCTTTCGGAGCCGCTCTGGGGATGGTCCTGATCGCCCTGATGCTCATCGTGATCACGATCTACGTGAAGGTCCTCGGGGGCCGGGCCGAAGAGAGTCTGGGTTCGAGCTTATGAAGTTGAATTCGGATCGCACCGTCGACACGATGTTCCGCACCCATGGGGCACTCGTTTATCTCTACCTCTATCTGCCGATAGCGATCGTCGTCATCTATGCCTTCAACGATTCGCGTCTCGTTCAGGTGTGGCACGGCTTGTCCCTGCGGTGGTTCGAAGAGACGTGGAACGACACCTCATTGCGCAGTGCCTTTCGGATCTCGCTCATAACAGCGACGCTGAACGCTGTTATCGCTACCGTGCTGGGCACGTGTGCCGGCCTGGCTTTGAGGAACGTCGGTAAGAGGGCTCGCTCGGCTTTCGACGGCATGATGTACACGACGCTGATAGTTCCCGAAATCGTCATCGCGATCGCGTCACTGATGTTCTTCGTGACCGTGGGCCTTCCCCTTGGGCCGGTCGCGATCGTCATCACTCACGCCGTTTTCAATACCTCGGTGGTGGCGCTCGTCGTGAGAGCGCGCCTGGCCGGCATGGACAGGTCTCTGGAAGAAGCGTCTACCGACCTAGGCGCAACCAAATGGGGAACGTTCCGACAGGTCACGCTGCCACAACTGTTCCCTGCGCTCCTGGCCGGTGCACTGCTTGCGTTCACGTTCTCGTTCGATGATGTCGTCTTGTCATCGTTCGTTTCGGGAGTGGGATCGACGACCCTGCCGGTGGAGATCTTCAGCCAGGTGAGATTCGGTCTGACACCTAAAGTGAACGTTGTTGCGGTCACCACGTTGACGTTGACGGTCACAGCGGTAGTGGTTGCACAGATCCTGCTACGGCGCGAGGCCAAACGGGCGCAGACCTAGCCCTCTTTCCGCACTTTCCAGATCATCTCGGCCGGCCACTGCCGCGCCCAGGAAAGAGGCCGTCCCGGATAGGTCGTGCGCGCGTTCTTGGGAGGTTGGATCTCGATCAGGTCCTCGACTACGAAGTTGTTGTCGCGGAACAATCTGATCCAGTCCCCGTAGGGCAGTTGGAAATCGACGGTCTCGTCGGCGGCCCATTCGGCGCGGCGCATGCCGAAGTAGGGGGAATGCAAGGTCGTGGTGACCTCTTCCTCCTCATCGGGCCAGCACATCAACAGCAAGGGAGTCGTGGTCATGAATGCCAGCAGGCCACCCGGCTGTAGCACGCGGGCGGCTTCGGGCACCGTGAGCGCCGGGTCGGCGAAGCTCATCGCTCCGTAGTCGCAGAAGACGATGTCGAATGACGCTTCCAGAAAAGGTAGGAACTCGGCCGCAGCCTGCAAGAGAGGGACGCCGCGACCACCTTTCTCGGCCGCTTTCGCCGCGTGCAGCAATTGCCTCGATGAGTTGTCCATCCCCACCGAGTGAGCTCCTTCGCCGGCCAACGCGATCGACCATTGCGCAGCGCCGCAGCCGAGCTCGAGGATGCGTTTGCCTTCAACTGCCCCCAGCACCTGCAGCTTGTCTTCCGCGATGCGCCAGAGGCCCCATGCCATCGCCTTGCGCCCGCTGATCGTCTTGGCGTGCTCTTGTTGGTACTCGTCGCTGTCCGCGTCCCACGCACGCCGGTTACGTCGCGCGTCGCGCAGCAACTTCGCCGGATCCTTCTGTGGTTGGGGCACGGTCTCAGAATAGGCTCCCTTGGATGCCGGATCCGATCTTCTTTTCATCGCCACAGGATTTCCGTAAGTGGCTCGCCAAGAACCATGCGAAGGAGAAGGAGTTGTGGGTCGGCTACTACAAGAAGGCCACGGGTATCCCCAGCCTCACGTGGTCAGAAGCCGTCGACCAAGCTCTCTGCTATGGATGGATCGATGGCGTTCTTAAGCGCATCGACGACACCAGCCACATGCAACGGTTCACTCCGAGAACGAAAACGAGCAATTGGAGTGAGCGGAATATCGGCCGCGTTGCCGAACTAACCGCAAAGGGTTTGATGCGGGCAGCGGGGAAGAAAGCGTTCGCGGCGAGGACGCCCGTTCGTTCGGGTACCTACTCGTACGAGCAACGCTACGAAGCAAAACTCGATCCTGCTCAGGAGAAGGAGTTCCGCAAGCACAAGAAGGCGTGGAAGTTCTTTCAGTCGAGGCCACCGTCGTACCGAGCGACCGCGATCTGGTGGGTGGTGAGTGCGAAGAGAGATGAAACGAAGCTCAGACGACTCGCACGGCTGATCGACGACTCGGAGGCGGAGCGAACCGTCCCACCGCTCACTCAGTAGGGTCCGTTACCGCTCCGAGCACCCGGCGGGCGACCTCCTTCGCTTCCTCGATCCGTTCCTGATCAACGAACAGACGAGTACCACGTTCCCAGATGCGCGAGAAGTAGCCCGGCTGCTTGTACCACCAGGAGATGCCCAGCTTCTCGAGCTCACCCGCTATCTCGTTCGCGTGCTCGTCGGTGAACTGCCCGAGGTGGATGGTCGTGATGTCTGTCATCCGTTGATTCTGACTGATGACCGAGCCCATCAGTCGGGGTCCAAGGGCCCGCCCACCGCGGGTACCTTCGAGGTGTGACCCGGTCGCGCATCGTTCTCTCCGTCACTGGTCTTCTGATCGCGGCTGCCTGCACCAGTCCACCCGTCACTTCCACCGCACCGGCTCCAACCTCGCCCCGATCCCAGATCCCGAGTGTCGAGCCCGAACCGACTCCGGCTCCCACCGACGCGCCCGAGCCCAGGAACCGGTGGGTAACACGTACGCCGGAGTGGTTGGGCCAACGGGTATTGCCGGAGCGCCCCGACGGGTTCGGCTTCGCTCAACCAACCCCTCCGATATTCCGCAACCGGCGGTTGGCCACTGTCGACCTTTTCCCGCCCCCATCGGAGGATCGTTTCGTCGCCCGGATGGGGCCGGTGCCACCGGACGTCGTCGAGCGTTCGACCTGGAGACCCAGGTGCCCTGTCTCGCTGGACGAGCTCGTCTACATAAAGATGACCTTTTGGGGTTTCGATCACGAGTCGCACACGGGCGAGATGATCACCAACGCTGCAGTAGGCCCAGACATCGTCAGGATCTTCAAAGCCATGTACAAGGCGAGGTTCCCGATCGAGGAGATGCGCGTGGTCAGGCGCGATGAAGTCAACGCTCCACCAACAGGAGATACGAACGACACGTCTTCGTTCGAGTGTCGTCAAGTGACTCTCGGTTCGACGTGGTCGGAGCATTCCTACGGGTTGGCCATCGACATCAATCCGTTCCACAACCCCTACTGGCGAGGCGACATCGTCGCTCCCGAGCTGGCGACGGCCTACACCGACCGTTCGTGGCAGCGCCCGGGGATGGTGTTGGACGGTGACGTAGTGACCGAGGCGTTCGCGGCGATCGGGTGGGGCTGGGGCGGTCACTGGAGCTCGCTCAAGGACTGGATGCATTTCTCCGAGAGTGGCCATTAGTTTGAGCACCTCCGTGACCACCGCGATCGATGATCTTCGGCAGATCCTCGGTGACCGCCTACTGACGACTGACGCCGCGAGGGAACAGCACGGTCAAGACGAATCTCCGTTGCCTCCTGCGCCACCCGATGCCGTCGCGTACGTCCGGTCCACGTCGGACGTTTGCAAGGTCGTGAAGGTCTGCAACCGCCATCATGTTCCTTGCATCCCGTTCGGAGCCGGCACGTCGCTCGAGGGTCATGTGCTCGCCACGTCCGGAGGGATCGCTATCGACATGACCGAGATGAATCAGATCCTGGCGGTGCGCGTGGACGACCTGGATGCCACCGTCCAAGCGGGTGTCACTCGGAAGTCTCTCAACGAACGATTGTCGAAGGATGGCCTCTTCTTTCCAGTGGACCCCGGAGCCGACGCCACTCTCGGGGGCATGGCCGCGACCGGAGCGTCTGGGACGACGACGGTCCGATACGGCGCGATGCGGGAGAACGTTCTGGCACTCAAGGTCGTGCTTGCCGACGGCAGTGTGATCGATACGGCTCGGCGGGCACGTAAGTCGGCGGCCGGATACGACCTGACGAGGCTCATCGTTGGATCCGAAGGAACACTCGGGGTGATAACCGAGGTAACGGTTCGGACCTATGGCATCCCGGAGCACATCGCCGGCTCCATGTGTCATTTCCCCACCGTCGGGAACGCGGTCGAAGCCGTCATCCGCACGCTTCAATCGGGTATCTCCGTCGCCCGCATCGAATTCCTCGACGAGCTCGCGATCAAGTCGATCAACGACTACTCGGGCTCGGCCCATCCGGTGGCGCCGACCCTGATGCTCGAGTTCCACGGCACAGGACAGCAGGTGACGGAGCAGATGGCCGACGTGGGTGAGATAGCAAGGGAGTTCGGTTCACTCGCGTACCGTTCCGGCATCGGGGGCCGCGAGAGGACTGAAATATGGCGTGGCCGGCACGACTCCTTCTACGCGTCTCTCTCACTACGGCCGGGAGCGAAAGCCGTCACGACCGATGTCTGCGTGCCCATCTCCCGCTTGGCCGAGTGTGTGGTGGCTACTCGTGAGGATGTGGATCGCCTGTCATTGACCGCAACGATGGTCGGTCACGTTGGCGACGGAAACTTCCACGTGCTGATGTTGATCGATCCCGAGGATCCGGCAGAGGTCGCCGCGATGGAGGAGATGACGACCAGGTTGGTCGAGCGGGCACTGGGCATGGACGGCACCTGCACCGGTGAGCACGGGGTCGGTCTTCGCAAGATGCAATCGTTGGCGAAGGAATTGCCGGGCGGTGTCGAGGTGATGCGCTCGATCAAGCGCACCCTCGATCCGTTGAACATCATGAATCCGGGAAAGGTGTTGGATCTCTAACGCATGCATCGCGGGACGGTTCTGTTATTGGTTCTGAGCCTGGCGGGGTGTGCCGGTTCGACGGGGCAGGTCCCGGATGCCCCCTCGCCTCGATCCCTACCGACGAGTGTCGTGAACGGTGGCGTTTGCGAGCGGACACTGTTTCCGGGCCTGCCCCCGGATTCCGGATGCCTGACCGGAGTCGACGGCGACGCGGATGGGGATGGTTCCCCGGACACCTTCATCGTGTTCGCCGCGCTGGACGCAGACGATCGCCCTACGCGCTGGTTCGCCGGGCTTCAGACACTTGCGACACTCTTGACCACTCGGCTCCCGGCCGGCAACGACTTCACCTATCCCCGAGTGGTCGGTGTGGCCGATGTGGATGGCGACGGGCGGGACGAATTGTTCGTCAAGGCGTTCGATCTGGCTGGACACGGCACGAACTGGCAGTCACTCGTCCTCCTTGTTGAACGAGATGGACGACTGCGCCCGGTGACTTACGAGGGACAACCTCTGCCGCTTCGGGTGGGTGGGCCGTCGCGGACGGGCGAGGGTGTCGAGTGTTCGGGCGGCCGTGTCGGATTGCTCAGGGCAAGTGCTCAAAGCCGTGACAACACTCAGTGGGATTTCTCAGTGCGCCTGTTCGAGATTGACGGCACTCAAGCTCGCTTCATCAAGAGGACGGCGGGCAGATTGTCGATCGAGGACTACAACGATCCCGCTCTCGACCCGTTCTACCGCCTCGACTGCGGGGGATTGCGGTACCCGGATGTCTAGGCGCCGGGCGTGACGGTACGTGGCTCGAGATCCAATGCCTCCTTCGGCACGGGCTTTCCGAAGTAATACCCCTGACCCTTCTCACACCCGATCTCGCGCAAGAAGTGGACACTCGCTTCGTCTTCGATGCCTTCCGCGATCACCGTCATCCCGAGTCCGTGGGCAAGTTCGACAGCCGAGGTCACGATCTGCTTCTCCCGATCGTTCATCCCGATGGAGAAGGACTTGTCGAGCTTCACCTCGTGCGCGGGAAGGTCCTTGAGATACGTCAGCGATGACTGCCCTGTGCCGAAGTCGTCGATGCTTACGTTGAAACCGAGCGATGCCATGTGGTCGAGAGTCGCGATCGCTATCCCCGGGTTGTGCATCACGGCCCCCTCGGTGACCTCGAGCGAGAAATCCTTCGGCACCGCACCTCTCGGCTCGATCGATTCGATCACCCGGTCGCTGAACGCCGGATCCTCCAGGTCTTTGACCGAGAGGTTCACACCCACGGTCACAGGGATGCCCTTCTCTCTCCATTGCGCGATCGCTCGGGCGGCCTCTTTGAGAGCGAATGTGGTCAGGACCCGGATGAAGCCCGTGTCTTCAGCTAGGGAGATGTAGCGATCCGGGGATACCGAGCCCAATTCGGGATGCTCCCACCGGATGAGGGCTTCGACACTCGGGATCTCGCCTGTCTCGAGCACGACCTGGGGTTGGAAGTGGAGTTGCACCTGGCCCTCTTGCAACGCGGTGGGCAGTTGGGCGATCAACGGCAGTTCCGTTGGCAGAGAGGTGGACGCCGTGATCATCGCGTCCTCTCGCTTCCACTCGGCCAATAGGTCGTCCGGCCAGAGGCATCCCTCGGAGAAGGTGAGGGTCAATCCTCCGATCGTGATCGCATCCCCTTCCTCCAAGCGGTGCTCGGCGCCGGCTACTGACTCACCGTTAACCAGCGTCCCAAGCCGAGAGCCGAGATCGCGTAGGTAGAAGTCCTCCTCGCGGTGAGCTATCTCGGCATGGCGACGAGAGATGAGAGTGCCGCCTGCGAGTGGACTGATGTCGATGTCGGGGTAGATCTCCGAACCACGATCCGTTCGACCGATA
>DASQLQ010000188.1:0-3457 GCA_035629935.1 Actinomycetota bacterium | reverse complement strand
ACAAGACGATCACGCCCACACGTTTGATCACGCCGTCCTAGCCTCCATCCCCGAGCCCACCCGACTCGTCGCCTCGATGATGCCACCACCTAGAAGCTGTGTTGGATCAATTGCCGAGTAGAACGCGGCGGATTGTCCCGTCGCTACCGCCTCGACCCCTTTATCGAACTCCATCTCGATCTGGTCGGAATCGACCTTGGTGACAGCGGCCAGCTCGACTTCGCCATGAGCACGGTGCTGAACCAGGACCTCCTTGCCGACCTCGAGGGGGGCATCGACGAAACGGACCTCTGCTGCCGTGCATCCGTTCACGAGCAGTTCGTTGCGGTCCCCCACAACAACGGTGTTCGACGCGGCGTCTATCCCGGTCACGAAAACCGGAGTGCCCAGAGCGATCCCCAGGCCCTTGCGTTGTCCGATCGTGTAGCGACCGATCCCGGCATGTGAACCAACCTGTGACCCGTGGCTATCAACGATCGGCCCGGGAGCCAGCTCCATGTGCTCGGCCATATAGCCGCCGACGTCCCCGCCGCGTACGAAGCAGATCTCCTGCGAGTCCGGCTTGGTCGCTGTTCGCAACCCCAACGAGACTGCCCGCTCGCGCGTCTCTGTCTTGTTCATCTCGCCCACCGGGAACCGCACAGAGGCAAGCTCGTCCTGCGTCAGCATCCAGAGGACGTAAGACTGGTCTTTCTTGGCGTCCACCCCGCGATGGAGCCGGTATCGACCGCCGGCTTGTCGTACCCGCGCATAGTGCCCGGTGGCAAGGATCTCGGCCCCCAGACCTCGCGCACGATCGAGCAGCATGTCGAACTTGATCCACTGATTGCACCTGATACAGGGATTGGGAGTGCTCCCTGCGGCATAGGTGTCATGGAAATCCTTGATGACCGTCGCCTCGAAACGCTCGGCGAAGTTGAAGACATAGAAGGGGATGTTGAGCACGTCGGCCACCCGACGGGCATCCTCCGCGGCCCCCAGGTTGCAGCAACCAGAGTCGTTGTTCTCGGTGCCGTCACGCCACAGCTTGAGCATCACGCCCGTCACATCGAAACCCTGCTCGACCAGAAGGGCGGCCGTCACGGATGAATCGACACCCCCGGACATCGCGACCACCGCCTTGCGCTTGGTCATCACGCCACCTTGCGAGCGCGTTCGACGACTGCGGGCAGAACCTTCAAGGCCGCCTCGACATCGTCTTCGCTCGAGTCGCGTCCGAAAGAGAACCGCAGGCTTCCCTTGGCCAGCTCCTTGGGCACGCCGATCGCCAACAACACGTGGGACGGATCCAAAGCTCCCGAGGCGCAGGCCGAGCCAGACGAGCAGGCGATCTCGGCCTGATCCAACAACAGCAACAAGGTCTCGCCTTCGGTGCCCGGGATGCAGACATTGATGTTGTTGGTCGCACGCATTTCCAACGTTCCGTTCACAACGACGTCGGGTGCGATTGCGCGGAGGCCGTCGAGCAGCCGATCGCGCAGTGCTTCCATCCGCTCGGACTTCTCGTAGACCTCTTTGGCGGCGATCTCTGCCGCGATCCCGAAGCCCACGATGCCGGCGACGTTCAGCGTTCCCGAGCGCAACCCTCGCTCCTGGCCCCCACCGTGGATGACCGCTTCGACCGGAACCCCCGATCGCACGAACAACGCACCGACGCCCTTGGGCCCTCCGACCTTGTGTGCTGCGAAAGCAGCGAGATCGACGCCCCATGCATGCACGTCGACGGGGATGTTGCCGAGGGCCTGCACCGCGTCTGTGTGGAACAACGTCGAACCATTCGTTTCCTTGACGGCTCCCGCAAGGGAGCCGATCTCCTGGATGGTGCCGATCTCGTTGTTCACAGCCATCACAGATACGACCGTCGTGTCTGAACGCACCGCTTTAACGAGTGCCTCGGTAGTCACGAACCCGTCTTGGGTGACCTCCACGATGGAGGTCTCATAGCCCTGCCGCTTGAGCCACTCGACGGTGTCCAGCACGGCGTGATGTTCGATCGCACTAACGGCGAGGTGGCGGCCGTTCCCCCGCAACTTGGATGCTGCCCCCTTTAGAGCCAGGTTGTCGGCTTCTGTCCCACCGCCTGTGAACACGATCTCGGCCGGGCTGGCGCCGACCGCAGCGGCCACCCGGTCCCGGGCGTCCTCTACGAGCTCCCGGGCCCGGCGCCCGAACCCATGGACCGAGGAGGGGTTGCCGAAGTCGTGTTCGAGCGCGGCGAACATCGCCTCCCGCACTTCGGGGAGCACCGGTGTTGTGGCTGCGTGGTCCAGGTAATACATGGCCTCACCATGGTCCCATAGCGGACTTGACCAGAGAGTCAGGTACCGAACGTCTATCGTCGCCGTTCACACCAAACCGATACATAAGGGAGTGCCTTCATGTCCACGAATACCAGAGCCGAGGAGAGCGAGGGGGTTCAGTTCCCCTTGGTCGACGGCAAGAGGAGCTCACAACGCTCCGGAAAACAGCTGTTCGCCGAAGCCGTACGAAACGTCGATCCCGAACTGTTCGAGGAGATCCAGAAAACCTCCGACTGGCGGAAGAACTACTTGGAGCCGGTTAAGAAGATCGTCGAGGTGGGGGCAACGTCGGCGGCCAAAGCGCTCCGCATCGCTGCCGATGGGACCAAGGCAGTCCGGGACACGATGGTCTTCGAGCGGGACGGCGCCGACCTGCCGTTGGCGGAAGCCTTCGACACACCCCGCACGGATGGCCTGGACACATTCGAGATCAAAGGCGAAGGCACCCGCAGCGGCGACCTCGAGGTTCCCTTCGGCAAAGACAACCTGCGGGGCGACGTCCTACGGAAGCAGCTCGACAGATGGGCCGACGAAGGAACCATCGAGCAATCCTGCAGCGAAGCGGTCAAGCTCGTCGTGGCGAACCCGGACTGGATGGACCTTTCCGATCTACATTTCGCTGTGCTCGGCGCTGCGTCCGAGATGGGGCCGATGCGCGCCCTCTGCCATTGGGGAGCGACGGCGTACGCGATCGATCTGCCACGCCCCCGGTTGTGGGAGCTGATCCGCGGCATAGCCCGTGACGGGACCGGGAAGGTGCTCATCCCGACTAAGCCCGGCGGGTCGAGCGAAAACCTCGTCGAGTTTGCGGGCACCGATCTCTTGTCCCAGGGCCCCGAAGTGCGTGCATGGCTATCAAGCTTCGACACACCCCTCGCGGTTGGCGACTACACATACGCGGACGGGACGACCTTCGTTCGTGTCTCCGCCGCCGTCGACGCTCTTACCGAGGGGCTCCGCCGCGACGGCAAGCTCCGTTGCAGCGCTTACCTGGCCACACCAACGGATGTCTTCGCGGTGCCCGAGCAGGTCGCCGCGGAGACCAGGGGCAAGAAAGAGTCCGTCTCCGCTTCCGGAGCCCGCCTCGCAACACTCGGGCGGATGTGCAAACCGAATTACGAAACACTTGTCTCCGACGAGGGCGGGCGGCGATGGGG
>DASQLQ010000187.1:0-4465 GCA_035629935.1 Actinomycetota bacterium | reverse complement strand
TACATCCTCAAGCTGGCCTACGGCGAGCTGACCCTCATGGTGCCGATCGACGCCACCGACGAGGTCGGGCTCCGCCAGGTGACCCCGTCCAAGGAAGTTCCCAAGGTTCTCAAGGTCCTCAAGAAGCAGGAGCCCACCACCAACACCACTAACTGGTCGCGGCGCTTCAAGGCGAATGTCGAGAAACTCCGCTCGGGTGACATCTACCAAGTGGCCGACGTCGTGCGCAGTCTTCACCAGCGCGACAAGGAGAAGGGGCTTGCTGCGGGTGAGAAGCGGATGCTCACGAAGGCTCGCCAGATCCTCGTTTCGGAACTGACGTTCTCGAAGAACTGCAACGAGGAAGAGGCCGAGAAGATGCTCGACGAGGTCCTCGGCTAGTTCTTCGCCCGGTGGGATCAACTGAGCCGGGTACTCGACCCGCGGCGATACTCGCGGCTGGTGGCATCGGGGAACGGGCTCGCTCCGATCCTTCAGAACCTCCCAAGCAGTTCCAACTCTTGGCCGGGCGCCCCGTTATCCAATGGGCATTGGAGCCACTGATCGCTGTCGGATGCGATCCCATCGTTGTCGTGCTTCCCGGCCAGTGGATCGCGCAGGCGGAGGAAATGCTCGAGGGACCCCAGCTTCTGTTCGCCATCGGTGGCGCTACGAGACAGGAGTCCATCCACAACGGTCTCGAGCTCGTGACGACCCCGACGGTCGTTGTGCAGGACGCATCGCGACCATTGATCGACGCGGACCTGATCCGCAAGGTGGTCGGTGGATTGGCAACTTCTGATGCCGTGATCGCCGCTGTTCCCATGGACGAAACCCTGAAGAGGGCGAAGGAGGGTCTCGTGGTCGAGACGGTTGATCGCGCCGGAGTGTGGAAGGCCCAAACACCGGCAGCTTTCCGAACCGATGTGCTTAAAGCTGCGCACGAACGAGCAGTTGCAGAAGGTTTCGTCGGCACGGATGAAGCACAATTGATCGAGCGTTACGGAGGCAGTGTCTCACTAGTTCCCGGGAGCCGGCGAAATCTGAAGATCACCTGGGCCGAGGACTTCGAATTAGCGGAAGCCTTGCTGAAGGTGGGCGGCTGATGCGGGTCGGGTTCGGTTTCGATGCACACGGCTTCGACGATTCCAGGGACCTGGTTCTGGGTGGCGTGCGATTCGAAGGAGTACCCGGGTTGGCCGGCCATTCCGATGCGGATGTTCTGTCTCACGCGATTGCCGACGCGTTGTTGGGGGCCGCTCGCTTGGGCGATCTCGGAGATCTGTTCCCGAACAGCGATGAGTGGCGAGATGCATCGAGCATCGGCCTACTGGAGCACACCGGGGGAGCATTGCGCCGCGCCGGTTGGCGTGTCGTCAACATCGATGCAACGGTGATCGCCGAGCGGCCGAAGATCGGGCCCCACAAGGCCAGGATGGCGTCGAACATCGCCACCGCGTTAGATCTCGCCGTCGGCGATGTGTCGGTCAAAGCTACGAGTACGGATGGCCTGGGATTCGCCGGGCGGGGGGAAGGCATCGGTGCTATGGCCGTCGTCCTGGTGACCAGAGCGAATGACTAGTCTGGGCCCATGACGATCCGTGTGCAGGAGACCCTCGGCAAAGGAACGGTTGATCTAGAACCTCGCGACAGTGGAAAGGTCTCGATATACGTCTGCGGGCCGACCGTCTACAACTTCATCCACATCGGTAACGCTCGAACGTTCGTTTGGTTCGATCAGATCCGCCGATATCTCTCCTACCGTGGTTATGACGTCACATACGTCATGAACTACACGGATGTCGACGACAAGATCATCGAACGCGCCAACGTCGAGGGGATATCTCCGGACGCGATAACGAGCAAGTACGCGCGAGCGTTCGAGGAGGACATGGCGGCTCTAGGTGTCACCCCTCCCGATGTGCTTGCTCTCGCAACGACCCACATCGAAGACATGGTTGAGGCGATCGAGGGGTTGGTCGAGAAGGGTGTTGCCTACGAGGCGGAAGGGGACGTGTTCTTCTCGGTCGAGAAGTTCCCCGGTTACGGGAAGTTGTCCGGCCGGTCGCTCGACGACATGAGAGCCGGTGAAAGGATCGAGCCGCAGGAAACGAAGAAGTACCCCTTGGACTTCGCCTTGTGGAAGTCGGCTAAAGAAGGCGAACCGTCATGGTCATCGCCCTGGGGGCCGGGCCGGCCGGGGTGGCACATCGAGTGCTCCGTCATGTCGACGAAGTATCTCGGCATGGGCTTCGACATCCATGGGGGAGCAAGCGACCTGATCTTTCCGCACCACGAGAACGAGATCGCTCAGGCAGAAGCCTTGTTCGGCGAAGAGCCTTTCGTTCGGCACTGGCTCCATGCCGGCCTCGTGCAAGTTGCCGAAGAGAAGATGTCGAAGTCGCTCGGTAACTTCGTTCTTGCCCGAGACGTGATCGAGAGGTATCCCGGCGAGGTAGCTCGTTATTGGGCACTTATGGGGTCGTACCGGAGTCAGGTGATCTTCTCGGAAGCTTCACTTACCGATGCGGCCCAGTCCTACGACCGGTGGTCGATCTTCGTCGACTCGACTCGTCACGTGCTCGGCGAAGCGTTCCCTCAGAAGGCGGAGAAGAAGCGCACCGACGAAGACTCGACGGCTTCGGGGTACGTGCAACGGTTCGTCGAGGCCATGGATGACGACTTCAATTCGGCCCAGGCGTTCGCGGTGGTGCACGAGCTGGTCAAGGAAGGGAACAAGCGGTTAGAGGCCGTCCAACGCGACGAACCTGGAGCGAAGGAGGAGCTAATCGCGCTGGTAAACAGCTTCCTTGAGATAACGGACGTTTTGGGTTTCGAATTCGCGTCGGCCGGTGGGGACTCCGAGCTTCTGGCCGGTCTCGTGGAGTATCTGCTCGAGCTTAGAGGGCAAGCAAGAGCGGAGAAGGCCTTCGATCGAGCGGATGCGATCCGCGATCGGTTGCAAGCGCTGGGAGTAACGATCGAGGACACGTCAGCCGGGGCACGCTGGCGCTTAAGTGCCGCACAGACCTAAGGGGTCGGGTGACACGGACTCGCTCGTTGCCGGGCGTCGTTCCGTGATCGAGCTGCTCAAATCCGAACAGCCCATCGTCCGCGTGCTGGTCGCCAAGGAAAGTGCGGCCAGCGCTCCTTTGACCGAGGTTAGGAAGCGCGCCGAGGCCGCATCCGTCCCTCTCCGCGTTGTTCCGCGCTCGGAGGTGGATCAACTTGCCGAAGGGTTGAATCACCAAGGAGTCGTGGCGGTGGTCGGGCGTTATCGCTACACCCCGCTCGAGTCGTTGCTGGCAGTGGACCGTCCACTCCTTCTTTTCCTCGACGGCATCACGGATCCTCACAACCTGGGGTCGTTGCTCCGATCAGCTGATGGAGCCGGTTTCCACGGGATCGTCGTGCCTGCCAATCGATCCGCCGGCGTCAACGCGACGGTGCGCAAGGTTGCTGCCGGCGCGGCCGAGGTCGTTCCGGTTGCCCGGGTAGGGAGCCTTGGCGTTGCCCTCGAGCAAGCAAAGCAAGCCGGATTCTGGGTCGTCGGGCTGGACGAGGCGGCGGCGGAGGATCTGTGGGCCAGCGAGTTGTTGGAACCCCCCCTTGCTCTGGTCTTGGGCGCTGAGGGCCGGGGGATCTCACGCGGCGTGCGGGACCGGTGCGATGGCCTGGTCAAGATCCCGAGCACCGGCCGCCTCGCTTCACTGAACGTGGGTGTTGCCGGGGCATTAGCCATGTTCGAACTCGCACGACGACGCTCCGCTTCCGCTACCCTGTGACGGATAACGGAGCGGGGCGGCGGACCTTCGCTCGCGTGGAGGGCAAGGATGCCTAGCGAGGCAATCAAAGACCTAGACGACGAGACGCTTGTGAACAAAGCGCGCTCCGGGGACGAGCAGGCTCTGGAGGGTCTCCTCAACCGCTACCGGCACTATGCGAGGGCTAAGGCCCGCACCTATTTCCTCGCCGGGGCGGACAAGGAAGACATCGTTCAGGAGGGGATGATCGGTCTCTTCAAGGCCGTCAGAGATTTCCAGGCCGAGAAGAACACTGCCTTCCGAGCCTTTGCCGAGCTCTGCATCACCCGTCAGATCATCACGGCGATCAAGACCGCCACCCGTCAGAAACACATCCCTCTCAATTCCTACGTTTCCCTAAATAAGCCTGCGTCCGCGCGGATGGACGAGCCTCCCCTCGAAGACGCGCTCAGCCAAGGGTCGATCGAGGATCCCGCCGAGCTCGTGATCTCTGCTGAGCAGATCGCGAACATCAAGGAGTCGATGGGACAACTTCTGTCCGACCTCGAGACCGAGGTGCTGCAGCTCTACATGGACGGGAAGTCGTACCAACAGATCGCAGACATGCTCGGCCGCCATGTGAAGTCGATCGACAACGCGCTCCAACGGATCAAGCGCAAGTTGGAGCAACACCTGATGTTGCAGAACGCCGAAGCCTTCAGCTAGCCGGTTCTGTCACACCC
>DASQLQ010000186.1:0-8356 GCA_035629935.1 Actinomycetota bacterium | reverse complement strand
ATTCGATATCACCGACACGCTGAACTTCGGGATGCGGAAGAGCTTCAGCTCGAGCAGTGGATCCGCGAGTGTCCGTTGCCGGCGCACGAATGCCACCCCGAGAGCAAGGCCTATCCCGATCGTCAGTGCGGGGATCCATCCGAATCCACCTTGAGCGATCTGCTTGAGTCCGTAGATCACGGATAGCACTGCGACCAACGACATAGCGACACTTGTGAGGTCGGGACGTCCCGCACTGGGATCCTTGAACTCGGGCAATAGCCTCGGCCCCAACACGAGCAGCACGGCCATGACCGGCACGTTGATCAGGAAAACCGATCCCCACCAGAAGTGTTGCAACAGCAGTCCACCGAGGAGTGGTCCGACCGCAGCGCCTGCAGAGAAACTCGTTCCCCACAGTCCGATGGCCGTCATCCGTTGTTTCGGGTCGAGGAACATGTTGCTGATCAGTGACAGCGTCGATGGCGCGATGGTCGCGCCGCCGATCCCGAGTAGGGCGCGCGAGACGATCAGCATCTCTGGAGTCGTGGAGAAGGCAGCCATTACCGATGCAGCGCCGAAGGCAGCCGCGCCCACGAGGAGCACGCGACGCCGACCGACGCGGTCGCCGAGCGTTCCCATCGTGATCAGGAACCCGGCAACCATGAATCCGTAGATGTCGGTGATCCACAACAGCTGGGAGCTCGAAGGCCCGAGGTCCCGCGTGAGCGACGGCACCGCTAGATAGAGCACCGAGAGGTCCATCACGTAGAGCAGACAGGCGATGGCGATCACGGCGAGTCCGATCCACTCCTTGCGACCGGCCCGGGGTCCGACGCTGTTTGCTTGTATGGCTGACATCTCCGGCCTCCCTTTGGGTTCTTTACCTGTTCCGACCCCCGAAAGACCCCAGACTCATCGGTTTAGAAGCGATTAATTTCGACCCCGACGGCGGTCGTAATGTGTCGAGATGACTGAACTGGTGGGCGCCGCCCAGGACACCCCGGCTCCCGGCTCGAAGGAGCTCGAAGCCGAGCTCGAACAGCATCGGAGGGAGCTCACCGCTTACTCCTATCGGATGCTCGGCTCGACGTTTGAAGCCGAAGATGCAGTCCAGGAGACGTTGCTTCGTGCATGGCGGAGTTACGAGGGTTTCGAGGGGCGCGCGGCTCTCCGGTCATGGCTGTACCGCATCGCCACCAACGTTTGCCTCGACATGCTCAACGGCAGAGAGCGCCGAGCCCGTCCGATGGACCTCCAACCACCGCAGTCGGCCGACACGCCGCTTCCCGATGCATTGTCGGAAGACAGATGGCTGCAACCGATACCAGACGGTCGCGTCCTCCCGGAAAGCGGAGACCCGGCTGAAGTGGCCGTCGAGCGAGACACGATCCGCCTAGCGTTCGTGGCGGCGCTGCAGCACCTCCCCCCCAAACAGCGAGCGGTGCTTGTCTTACGCGAGGTTCTTAGGTGGAAGGCCGCCGAGGTTGCGGAACTCCTCGACACGACGGTCCAGTCGGTCAACAGCGCGCTCCAGCGGGCCCGGGCGGCGCTGGAAGAACGAGATGTCAACGAGACCGATCCCGCCAAACCGATGGATGAGGAGCAGCAGGCATTGCTCGCTCGCTACGTGGACGCCTTCGAGCGCTACGACATGGATTCGCTGACCTCGCTGCTACACGAGGACGCGACGTGGTCGATGCCGCCTTACGACCTGTGGCTGCAAACACACGAGGACATCCGCAAGTGGTGCATGGGGACGGGCATCGGATGTAAGGACTCCCGTTTGATCCCCACCGTCGCGAACGGTGCGCCGGCGTTCGGGCAGTACAAACCATCTCCGGAAGGTGGGTTGGAACCGTGGTCGCTCCAGGTTCTCGAGATCTCGAACGGCGAGATCGTCGGGATCAGCTTCTTCCTCGATACCGCTGGCTTGTTCCCGATGTTCGGATTGCCGGAGCGCCTCGACGCCTAGTCCTCGGCCGACACCACATCCCGTAGGCCGGTGAAGTCCAGAAGGTCATTCAGCTGATGAGACGCATGGCGGATCACGACTTTATGACCCATGCGTTTGGCCGTTAGCTGGAGGCGCGCTAGGGCATCGAGAGTGACTACATCTGGATCGATCACATCCCTGACGTCGCAGACCACCAACCCCGCGTCGCCGCCGGCCAGTAGCGGCCCGGCCCACTCGCAGATCAGTGGGATCTCTTCGTGCTCTATCCGACCGTTGAACACCAAGATGGTCGTGTTGGGCTCGTCGGGTGCTCTGATCACACGCAGGCACTTCGTCGGCGACTCGCATGGAGTGGCCAACCCGGTCCCCTTTCCTCGTCTTTCCAATACAGACCGGCTAAAGGGACAAAACTCATCGCCGGCGGATGCCATCTCTATAACTCGCGAAGTTTTGTTCACCGCCTGACCGATGACTTTTCGGTCGTACCCGGGTCTTAGTCTTCGGAAGGCGGCACCACCGATAGGGAGGGTGATCGAGTGACCGACATGATTCGCATCAGCGGCCTGGTCAAGCGCTACGGCGACGTAGTTGCGCTCGACGGGCTCGATCTGGTGGTCCCCAAAGGGATGGTCCTTGGCCTGCTAGGGCCTAACGGAGCAGGCAAGACCACCGCCATCCGCATCCTGACCACACTTTTGGAACCCGATGCCGGCAGCGTCACCGTTGCTGGGCTCGACGTTGTGCGGGAGCCGGCCAAGGTGCGCGAGCGCATCGGGCTTTCAGGACAGAACGCGGCCGTCGACGAGCATCTGACCGGTTACGAGAATCTCGACATGGTCGGGCGTCTCTACCATCTCGGGAAGCAGGCAGCGCGGCAGCGGGCCAAGGACCTCCTGGACCGATTCGCGCTCGATGAAGCTGCCGATCGCCCCGTGAAGACTTACTCGGGAGGCATGCGCCGTCGTCTCGACCTTGCGGCTGCTCTAGTCGCCGAACCCGAGGTCGTATTCCTCGATGAACCGACGACCGGGCTCGATCCTCGCAGCCGTACTCAGATGTGGTCGACGATCCAGGAGCTCGCGCGTGGCGGATCGACCGTCCTTCTCACGACGCAGTATATGGAGGAGGCCGACCGGTTGGCGGACGACATCGTCGTCATCGACCGTGGACGAGAGATCGCTCACGGCACCGCAGACCAGTTGAAAAAGCAGATCGGTGGCGAGCGAGTCGAGCTCGTGCTCGAGGATGCTGCCGATCTTGCTCCTGCTCAAACGATGCTTGCCGGCGTATCGGTCGGCGAGGTCAAGACCGACGAGCAGACGCGAAGGCTGGTGGCTCCGGTCACTGGGGGGGCCGAAACCCTCAGACAGGTGTTGCAGCGCCTCGCCGACGCGAATATCTCCGTCGTTGACGTCGGGTTGCGCCGGCCGACGCTCGACGATGTCTTCTTGACCCTCACCGGCCACGCCGCCGAAGAGGCCGCGGAAGGCTCCGACGAGCCCGGCGAGCCGGGCGAAACTGGAGACGTACGGGAGAAGGAGGCCGTCCGATGAGTTCTGTCGCACTTGCATTGTCAGATGGCGCCGTCATCGCGAAGCGAAACCTGATCAAGATCAAGCGTCTCCCCGAGATCCTCGTGTGGACGTTGATCTCGCCGATCATGTTCGTGGTTCTGTTCGGCTACGTATTCGGTAGCTCCATCGAGATCGGCGGTGGTGTGAACTATCGCGAGTTCTTCATCGCCGGGATCTTCGCTCAGACCGTTATCTTCGGGTCGACTTACACCGGCGTGGGGCTCGCCGAAGACATGACCAAAGGGATAATCGATCGGTTCCGGTCGCTACCGATGTCGCGCTCCGCGGTGCTGACCGGCCGCACGGGCAGTGACGTCTTTTACAACATGATCTCGATCTTCATGATGGCGGTCACCGGGCTGGTCGTCGGCTGGAGGATCCACACCGGAGTTTTCGAAGCGATCGGGGGCTTCGCGATCCTCTTGCTGTTTGCGTACGCGTTCTCCTGGGTCATGGCGTTCGTGGGGCTCAAGGTAGCGAGCGTCGAGGTCGTCAACAACGCGTCGTTCATGTTCATCTTTCCTTTGACTTTCGTGGCCAGAACGTTCGTCGATTCATCGAGGCTGCCGGGCCCCCTAGAGGCCTTTGCCAACTGGAACCCGGTGTCGGCGGTAGCCGAATCGGCGCGCGTTGCCTTCGGGAATACTGGGAACCTGCCCACGCCAGACGTGTGGTCGCTGCAGCATCCGTTCCTCTACACGTTGATCTGGGTGGCGATCATCCTGGCGATCTTCATCCCGCTGTCCGTTCGTCAGTACAGCAAGGCGGCGTCGCGGGGTTAGCTACTGCTGGGTGTAGGGGCGGGTCCTATCCAGCGGATGGAGCCGAACTGTCGCAGGACTCGGACAAGGGGTTTCACCGGGTCCTCGGCGCGGCTCTTGACTTGGCTCCCGGTCCGACTCTCGAGCACGACTTCGGCGCGTTTGCACGAAGGCATGTTCAGGATCGTTCCGGGGTCGACTTGGTTCTCGAAGATGACGGTCACCCACATGCGGCCGCCGACGGTTGCCACCCCAACGCCGACGTAGCGAAACTCGGAATGCATGACGTTCGCGCGGTGCGCGGGTGAGCCCATGAATGCCTGATGCAATGAATCAACCGTGTTCCCGACCCCGACGTTCTCTCCCAGGAGGCGCCACCGGGTCACTCGCTTACTGAGGGTCGGGCTGGTCGTGTGGTGCAGGAGCGAGCGCTCCACCATCTCCTGGGTGTGAACCCGGGCAGCTTTGGACAGTTCGGGGTCGAGCCTCAATTTCGAGCGTTCGCCGTTGTTGCGGGCCTGGTTGATCAACTTGGCGAACCCGGTCTCGGGCTCCTTGGGGTTCCAGCAACGGGACGAGCGCGATTTGGCTGCAGCGAAGCCGCCTCCATGGGTCCAACCGGAATGCTCGGTGACGGCCGGTAGGGCCGTTCCGATCTGCAGCACAGCGAGGCCGAATCCGACGATGAACGCCGTCCACCTCATCCCTCGTCTGAGCGCCACGCTGCCTCCTGTCTTGTCAGGCTTGCTTATTACCCAATCTTTACCTGTAACTATGAGATGCCCATGAGAATCACATGTGGAGCATTGCTTGGTCTGCATTTCCCATGACCCAGTCTGTTCGGGCGATGGCGTAGCCCATCACCTCTAGGCTTTAGGCATGGTCGACGAGTTCGGATTCGATGGTGCACCCGCACCGGTTCCGGGGCTGCCCTTCGACCTGCGTGCTGTTCTCGATGCAGATCCCGTCATGAAGCTCAAATGGGAGGCACTGCCCCCCAAGCAGCAGTCCGACTGGGTGACCTATCTGGCCGAGGGGAACGCCCCCGCCCGACGAGCCATCCGGCTGGCGAATCTTTTGATGTCACTGGAGGACTAGTCGAGCCGCCCGGAGGAACGATGAAACTCGAAGGCATCCATCACATCACCGCCATCACGGCAGACGCGTTCTTGAACGTCGAGTTCTATGCCGGGGTTCTTGGTTTGCGCATGGTCAAGAAAACCGTCAACCAAGACGATCCGACCGTCTATCACCTCTTTTACGCAGATGAGGTGGGAAGCGCGGGAGCAGACATCACGTTCTTTGAATACCCCGGTGCCGGCGAAGGTCGTGCAGGGGATGGGATGGTGCACCGTGTCGTATGGAGGCTTTCATCCGCTGAAGCACTCGACTTCTGGGAGAAGAGACTCGGGCGCGAAGGGGTCAAGGTCGAACGCTCTGAACGATCGATGGTGTTTGCCGACCCCGAGGGCTTGAATCTGGAATTCGTTGTGGACGAGTCCGGTGACGATCCCCTTCGAGCCGAATTCCCCGATATCCCGCTGGATCATGCGTTGCGCGGGTTCGAGGGAGTGCGCGCTTACAGCAGTCGCCCCCAGCGCAGCACCGCCCTCTTCGAGCACGCGCTGAACTTCCATCAGAAGGACGACACCTGGATCGTGCGCGGGAGAGAGCGCGGCGCCTTCTATGTCTTTGACCCGCCACCACCGACGGCACCGACGAGCGGTGCCGGGACCGTCCACCACATTGCTTGGGCATCGACGATCAACGAGCATGACGCGTGGCATCAGAGAGTGTCGGCCGCGGGAGCATCCCCGACACCGGTGATCGACCGCTTCTACTTCAAGTCGATCTATTTCCGCGAACCAAGCGGTGTGTTGTTCGAGATCGCCACTCTGGGCCCGGGCTTCACAGTGGATGAAGATCCGTCGACTCTTGGTCAAGCTCTATCTCTTCCACCCAAATACGAACACCTACGGGACGATCTGCTGGGTGTGCTGACTCCGCTTCCCGACCCGCGAGACGAGGCCGGGGATCTCTAGGACTTGACGATGTGACGACCGACACTCAGGCCATCCATCCCGACACGCAGATGGGGACCGTCGTTCTGACGGTCACCGACCTGGAACGCATGAAGACTTTCTATGAAGAGGCCATCGGTCTCACGGTCTTGTCTACGGCCGAAGAGTCCGTCCGATTGGGAGTCGACGATCGAGCCTTGGTCGAGCTGGTCCACCGTCCGGGTGCGACAGAGCGTCCGTACGGCACCACCGGTTTGTTCCACCTAGCGATCCTCGTTCCCGATCGCTCCGAGCTGGCACGGGCCATCCGTCGTGTGATCGAGGCGGGGTGGGGGTTCACCGGAGCGTCCGACCATCTGGTGAGCGAGGCGATGTACCTCGACGATCCGGAGGGGAACGGGATCGAGATCTACAGGGATCGTCCTCGAAACGAGTGGCGCAGCTCGAACGGGCAGCTCGCGATGGCCACCCTTCCGCTCGACGTCGACGGCGTGCTCGGCGAACTTGCCGGGGAAACGATCTCCCCCGAGAAGATGGCGAATGGAACCCGCATGGGACACGTTCACCTCAACGTGGCGGACCTCGACGAAACCGAGGCCTTCTACGTGCAGAGGCTGGGCTTCGAGGTCACGGTCCGCGGTTACCCCGGGGCCCTGTTCGTTTCGGCCGGCGGATACCACCACCACTTGGGTCTCAACACGTGGGCGGGACCGGGAGCCCCCCCGGCCCCGACAGGGTCCCGCGGGTTGCGGACGTTCGAGGTGGTGATCCCGGACGCTGTCGAGCTCGAGCGGATCGAGAAGCGACTCGACTCAACGGTGACCGATATGTCCAGAGATGACGGGGGCCTCACGGTCCCGGATCCCTCGGGTAACCGGGTGCACCTCACGCTGTAGTTGCTCTTCGGCAGGAGTTCCCAAGGGCGGTGGCGAATTCAGCCCTCAGACCCCCCTACCAGGAGCGCTCACAGATGAAGAAGTTTTTCTCCCTTTTGACTGTCGCCGCGCTGGGCGTATCTCTTGCCCCGGCCGCCCTTGCCCAGGTCCCTCAAGGGGACCCGACCGACCTTCCGGTTTTCTCGAAGCAGGTGCCTGCCGGTGGCGGATCTACGACAGAGGTTCCCGGTCCGGCCCCCGTTGCGAAAACGATCGACGGAAACATCTCGGACTGGGTGGGCACCCCTACGCGTTACGGCGGCACGAGCGTGTACTCCGCGGGTGAGTTCGTCTACCAAGACCACATCTTCGATGCCACCGGCCCCGACGACGGCCGTGACGCGGAGCGTCTCGGGACCACAGACCCTCTAGAGGAGGTCTTCCCCGAGGCCTATCGACTTGACGCTTTGTCCCAAGCCAACGCTGCCGGCGAGCTCGGCATCCCGGTAGAAGACGTAGCACCGCAGTATTCGTGGGACGACACTTACGGAGATGCGAGTCCGCGCCAGGACGCAGCCGACCTCGAGGAAGTCCGGGTCGCAGTTGATGGGGACAGTGTCGACCTACTGGCCCGGACCACCACGATGAACACCAAGAACGACACCGCGCTGCTCGTTCTCGCCGACACCGTTCCCGGAGTCACGAGCCACGAGGTGCCCTTCAACAGCGGTTTGACCACGACCACCGGCGACGTTGCGTTCTTCGTTACCGACGGCACTACTTTGGTTGCAGATCTTGCGACCGGCGATGTGTCGCCCGCTGGCGGCTCGGCCGTTGCCAAGCCTGATTCTTGGACGAACGCGTTGGAAGCTTCCCTTCCGCTGGCGTCGATGTCGGGGACCGATGGGATCTCGCTCGCTCTCGCTTCGGGGACTCCGAACGATGACGACTCCGGGTTCAAGCACCTCACCATCGAGTTCAGTGACGCTGAGGCTCACCCGAATGTCGCGAACGTTGCGTTCCGCACCAGCGAGCCGGTGCGCATCTGGTTCGATCGCGATCAAGCCTTGGCCCTCCACTCCGGATCGATCGACGGTTTCTTCACTTCTCTCGACACCGGTCTGCTAGCTGCCGGCACGTCCCAGGAGTACGTGCCGGGTCCCGGGTATCA
The DNA here is from genome assembly GCA_035629935.1 of Actinomycetota bacterium. Taxonomy (GTDB): domain Bacteria; phylum Actinomycetota; class CADDZG01; order CADDZG01; family WHSQ01; genus DASQLQ01. The sequence goes on along the minus strand of DASQLQ010000186.1, from coordinate 18 downwards.
CGACAGGATCTTCGTTTC
>DASQLQ010000185.1:0-23660 GCA_035629935.1 Actinomycetota bacterium | reverse complement strand
ACTCCCTCTTCGAGACGGGCGTCGTCGATCGTCAACGAGAAGCGAACGTAGCCCTCTCCGCTGGGGCCGTATCCGTTGCCCGGCGCCACGACTATGTCCGCCTTATCGAGAAGGAACGTGGTGAATGTCTCCGAGGTGTGGCCCTCGGGCACCGGGACCCAGAGATAGATCGAGCCGCGCGGCGGCTCGACGACGATGCCCATCGATTTCAGACCGTCACAGAGAAGATCCCGTCTGCGCCGGTAGGTGGCGATGATTTCGTCGAGGCACTCCTGCGGCCCCTCCAGCGCCGCGATACCTGCACGCTGTACCGCATCGAAGATCCCCGAATCGATGTTCGTCTTAAGCCTCTTGATGGCCTCGATCGCCACACTGCTACCGGCGACCCAGCCGATCCGCCAACCCGTCATGTTGTACGTCTTCGACAGCGAATGGAACTCGATCGCATGATCCATCGCACCGGGTGCCTGAAGCACGCTCGGCGCGACGTACCCGTCGTAGGTCACCTCTGTGTACGCGGCGTCGTGTGCAAGCAGCATGTCGTTGTCGCCGCAGAACTTGACCGCATTCGTGAAGAAGTCGAGCTCGACGCATGCGGCGGTCGGATTCGATGGATAGTTGAGCCACATCACGGTGGCCTTGTCCCGAACCTCTGCAGACAGACCTTCGAAGTCGGGCTTGAACGCGTTGTCGTCGGTCATCGGCATGAGCACCGGCTCGCCATGGGCCAGGATCGTCCCCGTCTCGTAAACCGGGTAGCCCGGGTCGGGGATGAGAGCGACGTCGCCGGGATCCACGAACGCCACCGGAAGATGGAAGATCCCTTCCTTCGAGCCGACGAGAGGCTGGATCTGCGTGTCGGGATCGAGTTTGACGCCGAACCTTTTCTCGTAGAACGCGGCGATCGACTCACGGAACGCCGGCATGCCCGTGTAGGACGGGTAACGGTGAGTGCCCGGATCCTTCGCTGCCTCGACGAGCGCGTCGACGATGTGGGGGGGTGTCGGTAGATCGGGGTCCCCGACTCCGAACGAGATGATGTCGGCGCCACGCGCTTGGGCTTCGGCGACCTTCCGGTCGATCTCGGCGAACAGGTACGGCGGCAACTTCTCGATCCGTTTGGCGGTTCTCATCGGTACAGCTCCAAGTCGACGTCTCCTTCGAATGCTTTGACTACGGGACCGGTCATGTAGATCGGCTGCTCGTTCTCGAGAGAGCCGGCCCATTCGATCTCGAGCTCACCCCCGGGCAAACTCACAGTGACGTTGTCGTCGGCGCCGGCAAGAAGCTTGGCGACCACCGCCACCGCGCAGGCGCCCGTTCCACACGCCAGGGTTTCGCCTGAGCCGCGCTCCCATACGCGCATCTCGACGCGATCCTTGCTGGGAACTCTGATGAACTCGACGTTCGTCCCATTCGGGAACAGGGGGTTCCACTCGAGCTCTGGCCCTAACGTCTTGACCGGCGCCGCTTGGGGGTCCTCGACGAACAGGACCGCGTGAGGGTTCCCGATCGATACGCAAGCGGCCTCGATCACCTCACCGGATGTCTCGAGCTTGGCATGCAGCGGGTCACCGTCCCAGCGGATCGGGATGTCGGCGGGCGTGAAGATCGGGGCGCCCATATCGACCCTCACACGATCAGTGTCGAGCACTGTGATCACCTTGCGGCCGGCCCCCGTGTCGACCTGTAGCTTGCTCTCAGTGGTCAGGCCTTCGGCTCGTGCGAAGACGCCGAGACAGCGGATGCCGTTACCGCACATCTCGCCGATCGAGCCGTCGGAGTTCCGGTAATCCATCACGAAATCGGCCCCGCCCCCACCCGGCACAACGCGGATGACCCCATCGGCTCCGATGCCGAAGCGGCGGTCGCAGAGACGCGCGGCCATGGCTTCGGTGACCTCGATCCGATCCTCGGGATCGGCGAGCATCACGAAGTCGTTGCCGATCCCGTGGTACTTCGCGAATCTCATGGGTTAAAGGGTAATTGACCCGTCGGAAGCCCCTCGGCGGCAGGAAGGGGGCCCGAAGGATGGAATGCTCTCTCCATGCGCCACAGATGGACCTCGGTACTGGCAGCAGTGGTGGTTCTCGCCGGTCTGCTCGGCGCGCCGGCCGGGGCAGTAGCCACGCAATCCGCTACCCAACCCCCCGCCGGGGATATCTCGAAGAACGTCTCCTACATCACGAACGTCCCTATGCCTTCGGCGATCTCCATCAACTTCATCGACGACGTGATGATCGTCTCCACCGCGAGCGGGCTCTATACCTACGATGTCTCCGATCCGGCCGCACCGACTCCCCTCGGTTCGCTCCCGATGTACATCTGGGAGAACGAGGACATCGACGTCGACGTCAAGCGGAAGCTGGCGTTCATCAGCCGAGACCCGAGAGGTTTCACCTCGCCCGCGGCCGGCGGTGACACGTTCCCGTACGGAGCCGTCCATGTGATCGATGTTTCGAACCCAACGGCCATGCAAGAGGTTGGCTTCTTCACCGTTCCGGCAGGACACACCACCTCTTGCGTCAATCGATGTGACTTCGTTTGGACCGGGGGCCCGTACGCGAACCCAGAGACGCAACCGGACTTCGTCGGTCGACCCATCTACGCTACGGACGTCACCGACCCCGCCAACCCGGTGCCGTGTCCCGATCCGATCGACACCGGTCGCAACGACGGCGTCACCGACTACGCGCACGACGTGCAGGTGGATGCAAAAGGAGTCGCGTGGGTGTCCGGCGCCGGCGGGGTGCGCGGCTATTGGACCTCTGGCCGCCATAAGAACCCGCTAACCGGAAAGGTTCAAAAGGCGACGGGCTGCAAGCCCATCCCCTACGCGGGCGGCGGCACACCCGAGAGCGCAACGAGCTCGCGATTCATGCACAACGCGTGGCGAAACGTTAGGGCCAAAGTCGATGGACGGCGCGGCGATGTGCTGTACGCGACCGAAGAGAACATCGTGTCGGACTGCGCAACCTCAGGGCGATTCGCCATCTACGACCTCAAGGGCAGCAAGAAGGGCGAGGGCTGGCGCAACATCGAGAAGACCAAGTTTCGGATGAAGGTGCTCGACACGTGGTGGCCCGAGGGTCAGAAGGGCACCACGGGCTGCGATTCCGCGCACTACCTGAGCGATCGGGGCGATGGTTTGATCGCCTACTCGTTCTATAGCCAGGGGACGCGCTTCCTCGACGTCTCGAACCCACGCAGGATCCGTCAGATCGGTTACTACCGGCCGGACGACGCGAACGTGTGGGCTCCTTACTTCCACGACGGCTATGTGTACGTTGCCGACTTCACGCGGGGCATCGACGTGTTGAAGTTCAAAGGGGGGGCGCAGAGCAAGGCCGTCCGGGCGCCGCTCGATCTGACTGCGTCAACTCTCCAGCCGTCGCGCACCTTCGGCTACATCTGTCCGGTCAAGCCCAACGCGGTTCGCTAGATCGGACGCGTCGGCTCCCACCCATTCAATCCGCGGGTCTGCACGGAACCAGGATCCCTGACGTCTAGCGAAACGCTTCGTGGCCTGGACGATCTCCGCTTTCAATTCTTGGGTCGTAGCCGTGGGATTTTCGAGAACCTGCCGGTAACCGAGCGCCATCCGAGCCGTCCGACCCATACCCGCTTCGGCCACACGACTCGTTTCTTCCACGAGGCCTCTCGCGAGCATCTCGTCCACGCGTCGTTCGATCCGCTCGAACAGCTCCTCGCGGGGGCGTTCGAGACCGATGGCTCGCAACTCGTAGATGCTCTCGTAGCCGTCCCATGAGTCGTTGTCGGAGAAGGGCCGGCCGGTGATCTCGATCACCTCGAGAGCCCGGATCGTCCTCCGTGCGTTCGCCGGCTCGATACGGGCAGCGGCCTTGGCGTCGAACTCGGCGAGGCGAGCATGCAGAGCCTCGGCTCCAAGTGCTTCTGACTCTTCCTCCAAGCGCGCTCGCACCTCAGGAGCGCGGGGAGGAAACGAAAGGTTGTCGACCACTGCGCGGAAATAGAGACCGGAGCCGCCGACCAACAGCGGAGTGCGACCCCGGCCTGCGATATCCGTGATGGCGTCGCGGGCAAGTGCCTGGAACTCCGCGACCGTCACCTCCTCGGTGGGCTCCTTCACATCTAAGAGGTGATGACGGACTTGCTTGCGCATCTCGGGGGTGGCCTTGTCGGTTCCGATATCCATGCCGCGATAGAGCTGCATCGAATCGATGGACACGATCTCTGCGTTCAGATCCTTCGCCAGATCCATCGCGGCCGAGGTCTTCCCCACCCCGGTAGGTCCGACGAGCGCAACCACCACGGTCTTCATCCGACCTCCGCCAGCAGATACCCGACCCCGAAAGGATGGTCGTAGAAACCCACCGAAGCCTTCGATCCTGTAAATAGAAGACCCAACGCGGTGAGCGGGCCCGCACCGCACGAACCCCCCAGCGTCCAGAGCTCGGGAGAGAGCGAATCGAGCTTGCCCAAGTCCGACTCGAGCGCGTCCTTGATCTCTTCTTCCAGGACAAGTCCCTCGTCCCGCAATGTGAGCGGAGCTCGGGGGGTCAGGGCGGCGGAGGTGTGGGCACTTGCTACGAACACCACGGTGCGGTCTTCGGTAAGTGATGCGAGTGCCGCCGCGAAACCACGCGCGGCCCCGATGGCGCTCGGCACCGGCGCTGCATCCGGGCCCGTTACCTCTGCCAGAGCGCACGCGACGATCGGTACGTCGGGAACCCATCCGGCGATCAGCGGCACCACCACTCCGTGATCGCAGGGTTCATCCAACAGGGGCTGCCCCCATCGTTCGGCCAACCGGGCACAGAGATCCGCATCGGTCTGGCGGGTCACCCCGAGGCCCTCGACCCCGAAGCCGTCGAGATCGCCGGCGACACTCCGATAAACGCCGGTCGATGCTCCATGAGGAGAAAGGAGGACCGCACAATCTGGTCGTTCGACATGCAAGGGCGGAAGAGCATCAGCCTCACCACGGACCTCAGGCAACAGGGCGGGCGCGTGAGGGACGACCAGACCTAAGAGCAGGAACCGCACCCCTGTGCTTCTGCCGCCAACGGCAAGGTCAACCGGGAGGCATGGCCCTCACCCTCGAGGTGATGGGGATGGGCTGCCGTGATGCGCACCGTGCGCAGCGTCCCCGCGTCGGCGCCGTCCGAGCCGAAGTGAACGAGCTTGTTCGTTCGCGTCCGGCCGGTGAGCTTCCCCGGATCCTTCTTGGATGGTCCCTCGACGAGAACCTCGTGTGTCCGTCCCACGTTCGCGATGTTCGATTCGAACGAGATTCGATCCTGGAGTGCCGTTAACCGCTCGTATCGCTCCTGCACGACCTCCTTCGGAAGGTGATCCGGGAGGTCCGCTGCTTCGGTCATCGGCCGAGACGAGTATTGGAACGTATAGGCAGCGTCGTAACGCGCTTCTTCCACAAGAGACAGGGTTTCGGCGAAATCGTCTTCCGTCTCGCCGGGGAATCCGACGATGATGTCCGTCGTCACCGCAACATCGGGGATCGCCGCGCGCACCATGGCCAGCTTCTCCATGTACCTCGCGCGCGTGTAGGCACGCTTCATCCTCTTTAGCACCCGGTCGCTTCCCGCCTGGACCGGGAGGTGGATGTGTTCGCACACACTGCGGCAGTTGGCCATCGCCTCGACGGTATCGGCACGGAAGTCCTTCGGATGGGGACTCGTGAAGCGAACGCGCTCCAAGCCCTCCACACTGTCGAGCGCGAACAACAGCTTCGAGAACATCGGGGTCCCGTCCAGGTCACGTCCGTACGAGTTGACGTTCTGACCGAGCAGCGTGACCTCGACCACCCCGTCTGCCACCAATGACTGAACCTCGGCGACGATGTCGCCCGTGCGGCGCGACACCTCTTCGCCTCGCACGGCCGGAACGATGCAGAAGGTGCACGAGTTGTTGCAGCCGATCGATATCGAGACCCATGCATGCCACGGGGAGCTGCGGCGCGCAGGCAGAGCAGAGGGGAAGACCTCCGTCTGTTCGAGGATCTCGAAGCTCGGCCCCGTGTCGGACTCTCGCAACAGCCGCGGGAGGCTGGCCAGGTTGTGGGTTCCGAGCACGACGTCCACGTAGGGGGCCTTCGTCTGGATCAGCGAACGGTCCTTCTGGGCCAGACAGCCGCCGACCACGATCTTCATCCCGGGTCTCGCGTCCTTGACCGACTTGAGGTGGCCGAGGTTCCCATAGAGACGGGTGTCTGCCTTCTCGCGGATGCAACAAGTGTTGAAGACGACGACGTCTGCCTCCGCCGGAGCAGTCGCCTTCGTATAACCGTCGGCCTCGAGCATCCCGCTTAGGCGTTCGGAATCGTGCTCGTTCATCTGGCACCCGTAGGTGGTGACGAAGTACGTCTTGCCGGTCATCCCGGGGAGCCTAATCCGCTGATAGGGGGAGGTATCGAGGGCCGCCGCGTTGAAGCTTTCCGAGGATCTGTTCCAACAAGGGGAATCTGCAAGGGGGGAAAGATGATCAAAAGATCTGTGGCGGCGGTCGTGCTCGCCATGATGATGGTCGGGCTTACGGGGGGCGCCGCTTCCGCTTCGGACGCCAAGGAGAAGGTCGAATGCCTCTTCCGGGTGTACATCCAAGAGGGTGACGGCGGGCTGGAGTGCCTGGACTGACATCCAAACATCCATTCTTCATAGGAGGACATTGCCCGATCCGCTAGACACAGCACAGGCTTCTCCCCGCCGACCTCGCGGCCGTCTTGCGGCCGCGGTCGGCAGCACGTTTGGAATGGTCGTGTTCTTCATCATCGGCGCGGGGCTCGTTCATCTCACCGGCGAACCAACGTTCTCCGAAACGCTGGGTTTCGACCACGACGGCCGGCTCGATCTGAGTGCCATCTTCATCTTCATAGTTGTTGCAGTTGCCCTCGTGGTGGGCTCGCCACTGGGCGCGTGGTTCGCATTGATCCGCGGGGACCATCGGCGGAAAGGGCCAACGGTTGCCGCCGTCGCGGGTCTGGCTCCGATCATCGGGTTCTTCGGCATGGGACAGGTGCCCAGCGCTCCCGGAGACGTGGTTCTCGAGCCCTACGTGCTCGTGGCCTCGGCCTTCGTCGCGGGCCTAATCGCACGCATCCTCACGACGTTCGAAAAGCGCTAGACACCTCTAGTTCATAGATCCGGTGGTCCCACCCCGGCCCCCGAACGGTGTGACCGAACACGGTCATACCCAGCTTCTCCGCCACGCGACAGGAGGCAAGGTTCTCCGGTCTGACGAGGGAGATGAGCCGGGTGAGACCCATCTCCCCGAAAGCGAAGTCCCGACAGGCTTTCGCTGCCTCGGTCGCGAACCCCTGATTGCACATATCGCGCCGGACGTGCCAGCCAACCTCGACGTGCCCCACACCGTCCACGTCCTGGATCGTCAAGCCGCAATCCCCGATCATCTCGCCGGTCTCCTCGAGCTCCATCGCCCAGAGCCCGAAGCCGTCGCGCGTGTATCTCGCGAGCTGCTTATCGATCCACTCCCCTGTGTCGGCTAGCGAGAAGGGGGCCGGGTAGTAACGCATCAGCTCGGGGTCCCCGAGAACGGCATGCAGGGCATCGAGGTCGTGCTCGGCCAGCGGGCGAAGCCTCAGGCGGTCCGTCTCCAAGAGGAATCCGTCGGACATCGCGGAGAGTCTAGGGAAGTGGAAGGGATGGGCCGCCCGATGAAGAAACCCTCCCAGACCGCTGGTTCATACGACCCACAGGGAAGGTCGACTGCTTCTTCTGGCAGACGTTCCGCGAGCGTGACCTCACCGACTACGTAGGTTGCCTCGACCAGTAACAGAGGGATATTTCTGGGGGGCCGGGCTTTCGCCCGGCCCCTTTCCTATTTGGCTGTTGCTGAGGAGCGGACCTCTCGGATCGTCATCACCTTGATCTGACCGGGGTACTGAAGCTCTTCCTCGATCTTCTTGGCGATGTCTCGGGCTATCACTTCCGCCCCGAGGTCGTCGATGTCCTCCGGCTTGACCATTACCCGGACCTCACGTCCGGCCTGCATCGCGTAGACCTTCTCGACACCGTTGAACTCCATCGCTATCTCTTCGAGCCGCTCCAAGCGTTTGATGTACGACTCGACGGTCTCGCGCCTGGCCCCCGGACGAGCACCCGAGATCGCATCTGCGACCACAGTGATGACGGCCTCGATCGTCCGCTGCTCGACCTCACCGTGGTGAGCCTCGATCGCGTGGCAGACCTCCGGCGCTTCCTTCAGACGACGAGCGATCTCGGCGCCGATGATGGCGTGAGAACCCTCGATCTCGTGGGTGACGGCCTTGCCGATGTCGTGCAGAAGCGTGCAGCGCTTCGCGAGCATGATGTCGGTGTTGAGCTCGCCGGCGATCATCCCGGCGATGTGCGACGCTTCGACCACATGCTTCAGCACGTTCTGGCCGTACGAGGTCCGGAACTTCAGACGACCGAGCACCCTTAGGAGCTCCGGGTGCATGTCTGTGATCCCGGTCTCCATCGCCGCCCACTCGCCCCCCTCACGGATCTCGCGCTCCACCTCCGCTTTGGACTTCTCGTGCGTCTCCTCGATCCGGGCCGGCTGGATACGGCCGTCCCCGATCAGCTTCTCGAGAGTCAAACGAGCCATCTCGCGCCGGATCGGATCGAAGCACGACAGCACGACAGCCTCCGGTGTGTCGTCGATGATGAGATTGGTACCGGTCGCCGACTCGAAGGCCCGGATGTTGCGGCCCTCCCGGCCGATGATGCGGCCCTTCATGTCCTCGTTCGGAAGGGTGACGGTGGTGACCGTCGATTCCGTCGTCAGTTCCGAAGCCACCCGCTGCATAGCGATCGCGATGATCTTGCGAGCGCGTTTCTCGCCGTCTTCCCGGGCTTGTGCCTCGACGTCACGAACGATGATCATGGCGTCGCGCTTGGCGTCGTCTTCGATGTCCTCGATGAGGGCCTGCTTGGCGTCATCGGAGGTCATCCCGGCGACCCGCTCCAGCTCCGTCCGGGCCCTCTCGGCAAGCCGCTCGAGCTCCCGGCGAGCGGTCTGGATCTCGGTCTCTTTGGTCTCGATCGACTGTTCCTTGCGATCGAGGGTGTCGGTGCGGGAGTCGAGCGTCGCTTCCCGCTGGGCGAGACGGTCTTCCTTCTTGTCGATCTCGCCTCGTCGTTGCTTCAGGTCTGCTTCGGCCTCAGTTCGCATCCGGTGGGCCTCGTCTTTGGCCTCCACCAGAGCTTCTCTTTTGGCCGCCTCGGCTTCTCGCTGAGCGTCGAGGAGCAGGGTCTTCGCACGCATCTCCGCCGACGTGGCCTCTTTCTCGGCCATCGTCTTGCGGATCATGTATCCGACCCCAGCGCCCGCGAGCAGACCGATGATCAGTCCGATCGCGATCTCCATCGCCTTACCCTTTCCGCTTCCCCGACGGGCCGCGGAGATTCCCCCGGGCTCCGGCCCGGACGAACGAGGGAGAAGCTGACCCTGCTAGGCGGCTACCGCAGCCGCGATATCGAGTGGTCCCGGCTCATCCGATCTAGGGCGATGGTCCAAACCATCGCCCCACACGGGCGATCACGCCGCGCGCGATGAGCTGTAGTTGTGATTCCGGTAGGCGACAGGGTCAGTTTCATGGTTCTTTCTGGTTCGTTCGTCCCGGTTCGGGAAATGCTTGTTTTGCTTGGTTAACTGCCCTCATGGTACGCCCGACCGGGGGCCATGTGAATCACTCCCGGCCTGTCACCGGTAGGGGGCCGGGTTAGGAGAAGCCCGCCCTGCGACGCAAGGCGGCCAGGCGCTTGATGACGAGATGGCGGCCCGTGATCTCGATGTAGCCCCGCTCCTCGAAGGCACGGAGGATCTGGTTCACGCTTTGCCTCGAGCCACCCACCATCGCTGCGAGGTCCGATTGGGTGAGCTGAAGGTCCAAAGTCACATCCGTGCCTTTCGCCTCACCTCTGCGCTCGCTCATGTCGATGAGGAGCTTCGCCACCCGCCCATGGAGATCGAGGAACACGAAATCGGCGGCTCGCTGAGTCAGTCTTCTGAGCAACTCCCCCAGTGTCGAGAAGACGGCCTCCACCAGCCGACGATCCTTCTCGAGAACCGTGAGGAATGCTTCCCGCGTGATCGCGAGGGCCCGAGTGTCCTTCAGTACTTCGGCGGTCGCTGATCGGGGCCTGCCGTCGAGCAATGCAAGCTCCCCGAATGTGTCGTGGGGGCCGAGGGTGGTGAGGACCATCTGCTCGCCATCCGGCGACATCACGGTGATCTTGACCGTCCCCTCGATCACGACGAATAGCGACTCGGCTTGGTCCCCTTCTTGGAAGATCAGCTGGCCCTTTTTGTAGCCGGCGGAGCCCGCCCTCTCGGCCAGCAACCTGAGGGCGTTGTCGCCGACGTCCTTGAATAGGACCGATTCGGCCAATACCGCCATCACCTGCTCGGTGGACATCCGTCCAGGCTCGGTTTTGCTCACTTTTCTGCAGCCTTATCTATCGCAAAAGGGCGTGGACGTGGCCCAGCCCGGCCTTGATACTTCTGTTCGTGGTCGAGAACGCTCAAACAACCGGAGCCTTCCTTATCACCTTCGCCGTCCTCCAGACGGTGTTCTTCCTCCTATTGGTCCGCTTCCTGGACCTCTACGAGCATGAGCCGCTGTCAACTCTCGCTCTGATGACGGTCTGGGGTGCGGTGGGAGCCACGGCCCTTTCCGCCGTGGGCAACCAGATCGGGAATCAGATCCTCGAGGGCTTCAACCCCGACTTCGCCGATGTCTTCGGTCCCGCGATCGCCGCACCGACGGTTGAGGAGGTAGCCAAAGGGATGGCTCTGGTCGGGGCGTTCGTGTTCTCTGCCTGGGCGCACAAGTCGTTCGGGACCAAGCGACTGCGCGGCCTGACGGATGGTTTGGTCTACGGCGCTGCCGTCGGTCTCGGTTTCGCATTCACCGAGGACGTGAAGTACCTGTTCGACGTCGCTGCCAGTGGAGACTTCGCCGAAGGCGTTTCGGTGTTCGCGGGTCGGCGCGACTTCATCGGGTTGGGAATGCTCCAGCACGCGATCTTCACCGGGATGTTCGGCGTCGGGGTTGGGTTAGCGACGTGGGCGCGCAGATGGTGGTGGAAGGGGATCATGCCGATCCTCGGCTTAGCCACCGCGATCCTGCTCCACGCGTTCAACAACGGATTCGTCGAGTTCCGGTTGGCTCAGGAGCATGGGCTCGAGATGACGCGTCGTTTCGTCTTCACCGTGGCGGCCGCCGGGCTAAAGAGAGCCGAGCGGTCCCCCGCGTTCGGCCCCGACATCGTCGACAGCTACACGTCGGCGGTGACGTTCGTGAGGATCGGAAACGTCGTCATCTTCATCGCTCTGATGGGGCTCGCTGCATGGTGGCTCGCGTTCCAGCGGAAGGTCATCCGGCAAGAGCTTCCGGAAGAGGTCGACAAGGGCTTGATCAACGGACGCGACTGGGAACTGGTACCCAGCTTCGGCCGCAGACTGATGTGGTACCTCGATCTGATCCGAGTGAAGGAATTCGAACGCGTGCGCGTGTTCCGTAAGTTGCACATCGAGCTCGCGAACCTGGCGCTTTTGAAGTGGAGGAACAAGGGGTGGGGGCTCGACGAGAAAGAGATGCAAGCGAGCCGCCAGCGGGTCGCGACGATGAAGGCCGAAGCGAAGGTGGACGTGTACGCGCCGCCGTAAACGGCGGAGGTGAACGAACGAAGGAGTGACAGATGTCTCTGTTCAAAAGCAGCAAGTCGCAGGTCGAAGACGTCCTCGAAAAGGTCCCTTTGTTCGCGGAATGCTCCAAGAAGGAGCTGTCACTCCTCGCGGGGATGGTGGAGGAGGCAGAGTTCGAAGCAGGAGCCGCCCTCTGCAAGGAGGGGGAATCGGGCCTGGGACTCTCCGTGATCATGGAGGGAGAGGTCGCCGTTTCGGTCGGCGGCGAACATCGGCGGGATATGGGAGAGGGAACCTTCTTCGGCGAGATCGCCCTGCTTGATGGGGGGCCGCGGTCGGCAACCGTGACCGCCAAGGGGCCTGTGCGCGTGATCTCGATCCCGGCTTGGACCTTCAACGCCACGCTCGAGTCGAGACCGGACCTGGCGGTGAAGATGCTGAGAGAAGTCTGCAAACGTGTGCGCGAGACCGACGCTATGAAATGAGGGGTTTGCTACACATCTCGATCGCTCGCGCAACCGGTTTGTCGGATATCTGACAGGGCTTGTGTCATTAAGCAGACTCAGACCAAGCCACCTAGACACGATACTTACCTTGTGATTGATTCCAAGAGGCCCTCTGGCTAACAGCGGGGCGCAATTACGGGGCGTGCGTTGCACGTACCGGGAGGAGACGGGGGTGGCACTGTGAAGTCGGTTCTGAAGATGATCGCCGTTGTGACCATGGCGGCAGGTCTTACCGTTGGGCCCGTAGCCGTCGCTGAAGCCCACCCCTGGCGCTGTCAGGGCAATACGCCGTATCACTGGGCATCTTCGGGTGGCGAGGTAGCGGTCGCCACCGAGTTCCAAAACCTGCAGCCGAAGAAGCCCGCCAAGAAGGCAGCCAAGGACCTGATGGCCAAGGCTCCTTTCATCAAGATCAACACCGTCGCGAGCGGTGGCCAGATGACGATCGTGGACGGCAACGAAGGCGACAAGGGCTGGGCCGGCCTTGCCGTCGTGAAGCCCAACGCAGCCTGCGAGATCGTCCACGCGGACGTGATCCTGAACACGTTCTATGGAACCCAGGGGAGCCTGGCTCAAGGCATCTACTGCCAGGAGATCGGGCACTCATTCGGGCTCGACCACTCCGACGACGGCTCTTGCATGGGGCTCGGATACTTCCGGTCCGGAACGAGCGTGATCAGCGGGCACAACGTCGACGACCTCAAGGGGATCTATCAGGGGGGATCGGCACAGGCGCCCTCCAACAAGCTGCTCGCCCAGAAGAGGAAAGCACCGCCGATGCTCATCAGCGCCGTCTGGGGATTCAGCCCCGACTCGATCGGCGAGGCCGAGAACGAGGCCGAGACCGTCGTGGTCGCTCAGGCAGCCTCGAGCGCTCCCGGAACCCCGATCACCACTGAGGACGGCATCGTGATCCCGACGACCAACACCACGCTGGAAGTCGACACGGCCTACAAGGGCGACGCGCTTCCCGGTGAGGAAGTCGTGGTCCAGCAGATCGGCGGCGACGGAGTCTTTGCAACAGAAGATCCGGCCTACCGTCCCGGCCAGGAATATCTATTGATGCTCGACCCGAACGACGAAGGAAACGTGAACCACATCGTTTCGCCGGATGCCCGGTATTCCTTGCGGGCCGACGGCACCCTGACCGCAACGATGGAGACCTCGGTCAGCGCCAGCGTCTCCGGTCAGTCCCTGAGTGCCCTTACCGGTTCGCTCGGACTGCAGCCCATCAGAGCCGGCAAAGCTGAGTTCGGGGGAGAAGGCCTTACCCGCATCCTGATCATCGTGGGTATCGCCATCGCAGCCCTGGTGGCCCTGGCCCTCATCGCCAGATTCGCCCTGGGTCGCAGGTAGAGCAGACAGACTTTCAGGCCGGGCGAGCTAGTCCCACCCCTCCGGGGGTAGGACGGCTCGCACGGCCGAGTCCGTCACTTCGCTCGAGAACCCTCTGCGCTTCAAGAACCCATACAACCGAGTGGCTTGTCGATTGAGAGGGAGATCCACGACCTTGCGGACCTGTTTGGCCGCCAGTTCCGTGGCCCGGGCCAGGTCCCCGTCACCGCAGCTCTGTAGCGCCGACTCGATCAGTTCGGGAGCGACCCCTTTCGCCGCCAGCTCCCGGCGCAAGCGCTCGGATCCGTAGCCCTTGCCGGAGGACCGCTCCTCCACCCATTGCGCAGCGAACTGCCCGTCGTCGACGAGGTTCAGCTCCCGGAGGCGAGTCATCGCCGCCTCGACCTCGTCCTCCGGGAACTTCTTGGCAACTAATCGCTGCCGCAACTCGGACTCGCTGCGGCCTCGCACCGTAAGCAAACGACCGGCGGCCTCGATCGCAGAAGTGCCCATGACTAGTGCGGCGGCCAGAAAAGTTGAAGGGATTTTGCGGCGCGAAACGCAAGCATCGCAAGGCCGCAGGGAGGGTGCGTACCTGGAAGGTACGTGCCCGACCGAGAACGCCGCGAGGCGCCGCGGCTTCGCCCGCAAAACCCTGCGAATGTTTCTGGCCGCCGCACAACCTAGTCCTTGGGCGCGGCTTCTTCCGCCTCGGCCTCGATTGGCACCTCGTCGCCGTCGGTCGGGATCAAGCCCAGCTTCTCTTTGATCTTGAGCTCGATCTCGGCCGCGATGTCGGGGTTTTCGGCGAGGAAGTTCTTGGCGTTCTCGCGGCCCTGTCCCAACTGGTCCTCGTCGTAGATGAACCAGGCCCCCGACTTGCGCACGATCCCCTGGTCGATAGCGACGTCGAGCAAACTGCCTTCCTTGGAGATCCCGAAGCCGTACTGGATGTCGAATTCGGCGTTGCGGAAGGGAGCCGCAACCTTGTTCTTGATCACCTTCACGCGTACGCGCGAGCCGACGACCTCGGCCCCGTCTTTGAGCGAGTCGATACGGCGAACGTCCAAGCGCACCGACGAATAGAACTTGAGTGCGCGTCCACCCGGAGTGGTCTCGGGCGAACCGAACATGACCCCGATCTTCTCGCGGATCTGGTTGATGAAGACGAGGATCGTCTTGGAACGGTTCACGTTGCCGGCCAGCTTGCGCAACGCCTGGCTCATCAGGCGGGCCTGCAAACCGACGTGGGTGTCCCCCATCTCGCCTTCGATCTCGGCCCGAGGAACGAGGGCCGCGACGGAGTCGACGACGATCACGTCCATCGCTCCCGAACGAACCAAGGTGTCGGTGATCTCGAGCGCTTGCTCGCCGGTGTCGGGCTGCGAGACGAGCAGGTCGTCGATGTTCACGCCGATCGCCTTTGCGTAAGCAGGATCGAGAGCGTGCTCGGCATCGATGAATGCGACCAGCCCCCCCGCCTTCTGCGCCTCGGCGATCACGTGCAGCGCGCAGGTCGTCTTGCCGGAGCCTTCAGGGCCGAAGCACTCGACGATGCGGCCCCTCGGCAATCCCCCGACACCGAGCGCGAGGTCCAGCGCCAACGATCCGGTCGAGATCGTCTCGACCGCCAGTGACGCCCGGTCGCCCAGACGCATGATCGAACCCTTGCCGTGGGACTTCTCGATCTGAGCCAGGGCAAGCTCGAGAGATGAATCCCGCCCGGCGATGTCCCCGCTGAGGTCGCTGACGTTGTTGGTGTGACGTTCCCGTATTGCCATCTGCTGCCTCCTGTGAGCCTATCGAACGTGTGTTCGGCTCAGTGTAGAGAGAGGGTCCGACAAAAACCGGATTTCTGAGGATCCTCCAGGAACTTACAGGCGGGTAACTACGACCCTGTGATTCTACGCCTCCGAGGCCGCTCGTGCCAGCGGGTACGTAGGTAAATCAGTCTTCGAAATGGACCGCGTGAATGAGTTCGATCGAAACGTGCTCGATCCGCGGAGCCAGGCCGGCTTCAACGAACCGAATGGTGTAGTGCCGTCCGCCTGTACCCGGTTCGTTGGTCGTTATGAGGTCTACGCAGTCGTTGTTCACTGTCGCAACGCGCTCTAGCCCGGTGGCAACTTCGGAAACGATCTCGAACTCGTCATCGGTCATCAAGAATCGATTGAGTGCGCTGCGGATCTCCTCCTGATCTGGGTCGAGGATGATCTGATACCGCTGCCGTGTGTCTTCCGTAGCCGTCATTTCGATACTTCCTAGGCACTCTCGGATATCGGCGGAAGCGAGGTGGTGGTTCGGCTCTGGAGCGAATCACGAACGCGCTCAAGGAGCTGTTCTGAATTGAATGGTTTGCTGAGCAGGGCTTCCCCCGCGCCTAAGACCCCGCGTTTGGCAATGAGCTCATCGGTGTAGCCGGACATGAACAGGACGCTCATGTCGGGACGCAAGAGATGGACGGCGTCCCGGAGGGCCGGGCCCGACATCAGCGGCATCACAACATCGGTCAGCAGAAGGTCGATCTCTTTCTCGGGATCGGCGCAGATTTCCACAGCTTTGGCGCCGGAAGAAACATCCAGAACCGTGAAACCCTTACGGCGCAGGATCCGACCGATGAGCTCCCGGACGGGAGCCTCATCCTCGACCACGAGGATGGTTGCCTCGTCTTTCGCATGAACGACGGTGTGTTGGACCGGAACCTCGATCTCGTCCGTCGTTACTGGTAGGTAGACGGTGAACGCTGTCATCTCTCCCACCTCCGACTCGACATAGATCCCGCCTCCGGCACGTTTGACGATCCCGTACGTGGTTGCGAGACCTAGGCCCGTCCCCTCACCGCGCTCCTTCGTAGTGAAGAACGGTTCGAAGATGTGCTCGAGGGTGTCGGGGTCGATGCCGCTGCCGTTGTCCGTGACGGTGAGTTTCACGTAGTGCCCGGGGAGGAGGTCGGCGCGGGCGCCTTCTTCGAGCTCCTCATGGCCGGTCGATATATCTATCCGCCCACCATCGGGCATCGCATCCCTAGCGTTGACGACCAGGTTCAAGAGGATCTGCTCCATCTGGCCGCGGTCCGCTTTGGTGAGGGGCAGATCGTCAGGGTTGTCCTCGATGTTGAGCTCTATGTCCTCGCCAACCGACCGGGACAGAAGCACTGCCATGCCCGACACGACATCGTCCAGATCGAGGACCTTGAGCTCGATGACCTCCTGGCGAGAGAAGGCCAACAGCTGGTGGACCAACACCGCGCCGCGCTCCCCCGCCTTGATGATCTGCTGGAGGTCGGGCTGTCCCACATGCTCGGCGTCAAGGCTCTCGGTCACGAACTCGGCGTAGTTCAGGACGACGGCGAGAATGTTGTTGAAGTCATGAGCTACCCCCCCTGCCAACTGCCCCACGGCTTCCATCTTCTGAGCCTGACGCAGCTGCTCTTGCAACTTCTCCTTTTCTAGGGCGGCTTCCTCTCGTTCTGTCACGTCGGTGACGTGAGTCACGCAATACATCGCCGGCCCATCCGGCTGCCGGATAAGCGAATCGCTGATCTGGACCGAGATCGTCTCGCCGTCCTTTCGGATGTAACGCTTGTTCACGTAGTCGACGTCCCTTTGACCCGCCATGAATCCAGAGACCCTGTCGAGGTTCACCTGCCGGTCATCCGGATGAGTAACGGCCGCCCAACCCAGAGAAACCAGCTCGTCCTTCGTATAGCCCAACATCTCGCACAGCGCGTCGTTCACATCGAGGTACGTCGTCCCATCGGCGTCGATAAGTGCGATCCCGGTTTGGCCGGCATCGAATGCACCACGGAACAACTGCTCGCTCGTTCGGAGTGACTCTTCGGCTCGCTTCTGTTCGTGGATATCGGTGGAGGTCCCGAACCATTTCGTTACCTCACCGCGATCGTCTCGCACGGGCATGCCTCGTATCAGGTGCCAGCGATACTCTCCGTCTACTCGTCGGAAGCGGCATTCGACCTCGAGGGGAGTCCCGGCTTCCATCGACGCAGCCCATTCGCCGGACAGCGCCTCGCTATCGTCGGGGTGCATCACCGAGGCCCACGCCCCACCTTTCGATTGCGCCATCGATAAACCCGTGTAATCGAACCAACGCTCATTGAAATAGTCGGGCTCTCCCTGCGGATCCATCGTCCACACGATCTGAGGCATCGCATCTGCCAATTGGCGGAACCTTCGCTCGCTCGCCGAACGTTCTGCATCTGCCCCCGCCTCCGCGGTGACGTCGGCAAGAGTGCCGACCCACCCCGCGATGCGGCCCCTTGCATCGGGGATCGACTCTGAGGTCACCAGGGCGATCCGGGAAGGACCGCCGGGAACTCTTATCTCGAGTCGATGGCTGTGGTCGGTCGGGTCTGCAACGGTGCTCGGCAACACGTGGATCGAGCCGGGTCGCTCCTCCGAGTTCGAGATGGTTGCCCAATCCCTTCCTAAAGCCTCCTCCGCCGAGATGCCGGTGATGTCCGTCCAGCGTGGATTCGTGTATAGGTACCGGTCCTCTTTGTCGGTTTGGAAGATCCCAACGGGAGCCGCATCCGTGAGAAGTCTCAACTGGTCGGCGGAGGTTTGCACTTCCCGTGCACGTGAAGCCAGTCCTGCTGCTTTCGTGAAGAGCTTTGCAAAGACCGAAACCTTGGCACGAAGCTCATCCGGATGAACTGGGGAAAAGATGAAGTCGACCGCGCCCTCGACATAACGAGCATCGGGCCCGAGCTCATCAGCCGCGAACGCAGTGATGAAGATGATCGGCGTCATCTCGGATTGCTTCCGTCTTCTCATGAGAGCAGCGGTTTCGAAACCGTTCATGCCCGGCATACGAACGTCGAGCAGGATCACGGCGAAATCCGTCGCCATGACACAGCGCAGTGCAGCTTCCCCGGACTCCGCCTCGACTATCGAGTAACCGAGGGGCGCCAGGACGGACTTCAGTGCCAACCGCTTGTGGGCATCGTCGTCTACCACCAGTACAGGGACGGACGCGGTGCTCATCGCCCCACCATCGAACGGGTCGGGGTACATCTAGGGACTCACGGCCTGCCCGTTGACCGGACGCCACGGTCCGATCGCCGCGAAGAGCGTCGGTAGCCAGGGACTGATAGCGGCAACGAGCTCGCCGGTATCGACCGGCTTGGGAACGTAGTCATTCGCCCCGGCATCGATGCAGCGCTGACGCTCCCCCGCCATGACTTTCCCGGTCACGGCGATGATGGGCAACGCCTGGCAATGCTCGAGCTTGCGGATGGCGCGGATCGTCGCGTAACCATCCATCACCGGCATCATGATGTCCATCAGGACGATGTTGATGTCCGGCTCTCCCACCAGGATGGCGATGGCCGCCTCCCCGCTTTCAGCGACGGTTACTTCGGCATTGCCTCTCTCGAGAAGTGCGGTCATCGCAAAGATGTTCCGGTAGTCGTCATCGACAACCAGCACCTTCGTTCCGGCAAATACGTCATCGTTGATCACGCCGGATACATCTCGGCCCGGTTTCAGTCCGGGGTGGGTCTTCATCCATACTTCGCTCAGCGGGAGCGGCGCCGGCTTCTCTAGGACCGGCTCCGGGGTTGAGGGAAGGAGCGAGGGCGTGATGGTCACCGCCCGACCTAGGGGGAGATAGACGGTGAAGGTGCTGCCTTGCTCGGGAGTGCTTGTCACGGTGATCTCTCCGTCCAGCAAGGTCACCAGCTCGCGACTGATAGACAAGCCAAGCCCCGTTCCCCCGTACAGACGTGCAGTCGTGCCGTCGCCTTGCGCGAACGCCTCGAAAACGCGCCGCTGCTGCTCCTCGTCGATCCCGATCCCCGTGTCCGTCACGGCGATAGCAAGTACCGAGTCGGCGTCGTTAAGTGCATCCATATCTTCGGACCACCCAGCAGTACCGAGGCTGATCTTTACGCGCACCTCGCCCCGCTCGGTGAATTTGAACGCATTCGCAAGCAGGTTCTTGAGGATCTGCGACAGACGCTGGGGGTCCGTGACGAAGTGGCTCGGAATGTCACCTGTGAGATCGACCGAATAGTCGAGGCTCTTCTCCAGAGCGATGGGCTCGAAATCGCGGAGAAGGCTGGACCGAAGCTGTTCCACCGGAAGGTCGGCCAACTCCACCGTGACCGTCCCGGATTCGGCTTTGGCCAACTCGAGGATGCTGTTCAGAAGACCGAGTAAGTCGTTACCCGAAGAGCGGATAACGCTCGCATACTCAACCTGCGTATCGGTCATGTTTCCATCGACGTTGTCTTCCAGCTGGGCGGCAAGGATCAACAGACTGTTGAGAGGAGTCCGCAACTCATGTGACATGTTTGCGATGAATTCGGACTTGTACTTGGAGGAGAGGGTTAGCTGGCCCGCCTTCTCCTCGACCAAGCGCTTGGACTGCTCGACCTCCTGATTCTTTCTTTCCGCCTCGATGTTCTGGGCAGCAAGGAGCTTGGCTTGGCGCTCCAGGTCCTCGTTGGACCCACGCAGCTCCTCCTGCTGAGACTGAAGCTCCTGGGCCTGAGACTGTGACTGCTTCAGAAGATTCTCGGTCAGGGTGTCGGCTTCGATGGTGTTGAGCACGAGGCCGATGCTCTCGGGGAGTTGATCCAGGAACATCTGGTGTGTGGCGCTGAAAGCGGAGAAAGAGGCCAGCTCGACCACAGCACGCACCGATCCTTCGAAGAGGATAGGCAGAACGATGACGTTCAAGGGGACCGACTCCCCGAGACCTGACTTGATCTTCACGTAGTTATCGGGAACGTTGGTAAGAAGGATCCGCTTCTTCTCCTTCGCACATTGACCGACCAGACCCTCGCCCACTCGATAAGTGGTCGAGAGGTTCCGGCGCTCTTCGAAGCCGTAGCCGGCCTGGAGCTCGAGAACCGCTTCTCCACCTTCCGGTGGATTGGTCATCGAGTAGAAGACCGCATGTTGGGCCGATACGAGTGGCGCCAGCTCGGACAGGATCATGCTGGAGACGGTTGCGAGATCGCGTTGGCCTTGGAGCATCCGGGTGAAGCGTTCTCTGTTCGTCTTGAGCCAATCCTGCTCGATGTTTTCCCTAGTGGTCTCTCGAAGGTTGCGGATCATCTCGTTGAGCTTGTCCTTCAGAACCGCGACTTCTCCGCTTGCTTCCACGTTGACCTGTCTCGTGAGATCTCCTTCGGTCACCGCAGTGGCAACCTCGGAGATAGCGCGGACCTGGTTCGTGAGATTGGCGGCCAGTTGGTTCACGTTGTCGGTCAGATCGGCCCAAACTCCGCCGACCTCTTTCGACTGCGCCTGCCCGCCCAGCTTGCCTTCAACGCCTACTTCACGAGCAACGCGCGTGACTTCGCCGGCGAAAGCATTGAGTTGATCGACCATGGCATTGACGGTGTTCTTCAGCTCCAAGAACTCACCCTTGACATCGATCGAGATCTTCTTGCTCAGGTCGCCGTTCGCAACAGCTGTCGTCACCTCGGCGATATTTCGAACCTGACCGGTCAGGTTTCCCGCCATGAGGTTCACGTTGTCGGTTAGGTCCTTCCAAACGCCCCCGACCTCGATCGTGACCGCGGCAGCCTGCCCCAACTTTCCTTCCGTCCCGACCTCACGAGCAACGCGAGTCACCTCGGAAACGAATCCGTTCAGCTGGTCGACCATCGCATTGATCGTGTTCTTGAGATCCAGCATCTCGCCGCGAACATCTGCGGAGACTTTCTTGCTCAGGTCCCCGTCCGCGACCGCGCCGATGACCCGTTGCATCTCACTCGTGGGTCGCACCAGGGCGCCGATCAGGCTATTAACGGATTCGACACTTCCCGACCAACTCTGGGTTTGCCCCCCCAGCACTACGCGCTGAGACAACTCCCCGTCTTTGCCGACCACGCGGCTGACGCGAGCCAACTCCGACTCGAGAGCCTGGTTGGCGATGATCACCTCGTTCAAACCATCGGCAACCTTGCCGGAAACGCCGGTCCACTCCAGCGGCATGCGGGCGGCGAAGTCGCCGCCCCTGACCTGCGCCAGAACCTCTAAGAGGACGGTCGTATCGAGAACTTCATTGCTAAAAGGGGTGGGATCCATAGTGCTGGGATCCTGGCTCTTCTCCATTTGACGGGCCTTTCCCGTCAACGGTGGCGGTCGAATGACCATGCTGCTCGGGGCCGTTGGCGTTTTATGAACTACTACGACGGTATCGACGTTCGGTTCCCTGGGACAGGGGCAGGAGTAACCGATCTGGTGAGTACCGCAGTACTACGTCAGGCCGTCTCAGCCGCGCCGGTTCCGTAGGCGGAGGTAAGGGCGACGATCTGGTCGTAAAGAGCCCGCGACCTGGTCCCCTTCTGGATCCAACCGGAAGCTCCGGCTAGTCGAGCTTCTTCTTGAAGGCTTGGGTCCCCGTACGCGCTCAGGATGATCACGATGGGGGGAGGGCCTGTAGCAGAGATCTGTTTGGCGACCTCGATCCCATCCATCAAAGGCATACGCAGGTCTGTCAATACAACATCGGCAGCTATGTCCCTGGCCATCTGCACGACCTCAGTTCCATTCGACGCGATCCCTACAACATCGATCCCTCTGGCTTCCAACACCCGTCTCAAAGCGTCTCGAAGGGCTTCGTCATCATCAGCCAGCAACACGCGCAGTTTCATCCTGATCCCTCCTTTCCAGGTCCACAATTACCAACAACCGCGTCCCACGACCGACGGCTGAATTGATCGCGCATGTGCCACCGACGAATTCGATGCGTTCCTTGATCGATGCCAATCCAAGATGGCCATCGTTTCCCGTCATGTCAGTCTTCAGCAGGTCGAAGCCTTTCCCGTCGTCATGGATCTCCAGGTAGACCCTCTCCAGGGAAGACCGGCAGGTCACTAGGACTTGGTTCGCGCATGAATGCCTGGCAGCATTGGTTAAAGCTTCTTGGGCCACCCGATAAAGCATCGTCTCGAGATCGCGGCCCAACCTGGCGTCGAGGTCCACATCCAAGCGACAAGGTATGCCCGTTCTTGCGATGAACGCTTCAACGTGATCCTCCAACGCCTGGGTGAGCCCCCGCTCATCGAGCACCGGCGGACGGAGGTCGCTCATCAGGCGGCGAAGACTGCCGACCTCGGCCGACAGCCCCGACTCCAATGCTTCGAGAGCCTTAGTCATTCCTGGTTCATCGCGTTTCTCGAATGCGATGCCGGCGAGATCGACCTCGAAGGAGAGCGTAGTCAGATTTTGGATCGGGCCATCGTGCAGATTCAGCGCCAGTGATGACCTCTCCTTCTCAGCCGTCCCATGAACCGCATCCAACAGGTGACGTCTCGCGTCTTGGACGGCCTCCAACTCCTTCACCGTGGCGCTGAGTTCGTTTCCCTGAACGACCAGAAGGGCCGCCTTTCTCTTGAGGGCGCCCATGAGGCCGCCCATGCGCAAGAAGATCAGCAGAAACAGGATCAAATTGCCGAAGGTCATGACCCAGAGGTCGAGCCCTGGACCGCTGTAAGCAGTGTGGCCAAGAAGACCGGGTCCCAATAGCGCCGCGCCCGCGAGAAGGATCATTCGCGAGGGCGAAGCCACTGCCGACAAGTCCTCGTCGGCGACCCTGGAAAGGACCTTCATCGACGGCTCGAGCCCCGCGGCACCGAACGCGAGATAGCACAGGATGTATCCCCCATCGGCCCACCCACCGTCATAGGTCCCCTCGAGAACTCGGACCATGTAAACGACATCCGAGATCAGGAGGATGCCGGTCGCCAACAGCAGCCAGCGGAGACACCGATTCCCACGACTTTCCGTGAAGAGGCACCAGCTCACGGTCGCCAGTAGCAGGAGGTCACCGATCGGGTAAGCGAGCGAGACTGCTCGTTGGGCAAAGGTCAAGGACGGGTCGCTGGCATAAGGCTCCAGCAGAAAGATCCACGCGACCAATCCAGCACTCGTCGCGAGGATGCAGGCATCGATGAAGCTGCCGCTTCTCCTCCTCGAATGGCCGACCAGAAGAACCAAGCCGGTGGCTAGGAAGGGGTAAGCGGCCAGGTAGACGACGTCGTTCGGACCCGGGAAAGTTGCCACACCCGCCGTAGCGAGGCGCGCGTAGATCACGTCGCCGACCACGAAAAGTAGGTTGCCCGCGGCTAACAGCCACCATCCGAGAACCCGGCGAGGGCGATGCACGAACAGACCGATCCCGATTCCGAAC
>DASQLQ010000184.1:0-3371 GCA_035629935.1 Actinomycetota bacterium | reverse complement strand
CGTATCGCAGTCGTGGTCGGGGCCGATCGGCGGGGCATCGTTCGATCGGTTGACGGTGTACACGCCGTGGCCGGCGAGTGCAGGTGTCGAGCCGTAGGCCGTGAAGCTGATCAGCAACGCCAAGATGCATGTGAACGCGAGTGATCGCCTCGAGAAAAATAGAGCTTTATCCACCAGTGACCTCCGTTCGATACCCACCCTCGCGCGCCGAGAACTGGGTCCCTTCTCCACCAGCCATTACAACCGTTGGATGGGGGGGCTGTAAACGGATTTGCCGTATTAGGCGGGCCCCTTTTTCTGTCAGATACCCGACAGCGCTGGAGGTGTGCTCCTTTGGTCAGATCGGTTTCGTGACAAAAAGGATTTGAGCCACAACGAAGAAGGGGGCCGGCTGGTTGCCGGCCCCCTTCTTTCAGATCAACTTGCTTGTCGGCCTATGGCTCGCAGTTGCTCTCGGTGTCGTTGCCCGGCCCGCCGACGCAGTTGTCGTTGCCTCCGTCTCCGTAGAGGAAGTCGTTTCCGGTTCCCCCCTGGAGGCGGTCGTTGCCGGTCATTCCGAACAAACGGTCGCTGCCGCCGCCACCCTGGGCGAGATCGCGTCCACCTCCGAGCGTGACTTCGTCGCCACCCAGGCTTCCTTGGACGACGTCGTCGCCCTTGCCGCCTCGGATCGTGTCGGCGCCCTTACCGCCGACGGCTTCGTCGTCGCCGCGTCCGAGCCAGATGATGTCGTTGCCGCGAAGGCCCTTGACCACGTCGTCACCAGCCTTGGCACAGATCACATCGGCCTTATTGGTCCCTCGCAATCGATCGTCACCTTTCGTACCGACGATCAGGTTGAGACCCAGCTGGCGAGCCGCCTCCGCACAGCGTGGCGGCGGTGCCGGGTTACCGGTCGGTTGCGGTGCCGGGTTGGACGACTGGCTCGGCTCCGGTGCCGGGTTTGAGGACTCAGATGGCTCCGGATCCGGAGTGCCACCGCCACCGCCACCGCCTCCGCCGCCCCCACCACTGGGGAACGCGTCGTCGGTCTGGTGCTCGAAGGCGCCGATGTCACATGCGTTCTCGGTCACTCCACCGTCGCGCGGCCGACCGAAGTAACGCTGGTCGGTGAACGGCGGCGGGCACTCGTCGGGGTCGACCGCATCGAGTGCATCGCTGTTACGACCTAGAGCATGGGTCAGGGTCGGCCCACCGTTGTCCTCCAGATCGCCGAGGCGCGCATCCCCATCCGTGATGCTGTTCGCATTCTCGGTGAGGTTGCAGCTGTCGTCGTCGGACAGGTTGTAGCCCTCGTCGACGAAGACCCCGTTGCCGTCGGTGTTGCAGTTGTTCGGCGCGCCTTCGCTGAGGATCGTCATGCGGAAGTGAACGGAGTCCGTATCGTCGTAGACGTTCCCACCGCTTTGGCTGCCACCGTGACTCTCGTTCTCGTTAAAGGTGACTGCGTTGGAGCTGACCTCGCCACACCTGATTGCGCACTCGTTCATCAGGCCACCACCGTCGTTCTGAGCGTTGTTCCCGCTCACGGTCGAGTTGTGCAGGAACAGTCCGGTGCTGTTTTCCCCGCCGCCTCGCCTGTCGTTCCAGAGGCCCCCTCCGTCCTGCGCTGCCGTGTTGGCATGGAAGAGGCTGTGCTCGACGAAGTTGGGACTGGAGACAGACTCGAAGAACGTAGAGAGGTAGAAGATGCCCCCTCCGTAACCAGATTGGTTCCCGTCGAACGTCGATGCTTCGATCACCGAGCTACCGCAGAAGAACTGCTCGAAGGTGCTGGCCTCTTCATCGAACTCGGGATCGCAACCTTCGAAGTACAGAGGGTTGAAGCCGGCGATGAAGGCGCCGCCACCGGCTGTGCTGCTGATCGGGTTGGCGGGGGAGTTGCCCGTGAATGCGCTTTCGGTAACCAGCGTCATGGCTGCACCGGTCTGGTAGAGACCGGCCCCGAATTCGGCCTCGTTCTCACTGAGACTGGCGCGATCGAGGGCCAGGATCGAGGTCTGTGCGTCCCCCTCGAATTCGTCTGCCGAGTCGCCGGTTTGGTAGATACCTCCGCCTTTACCGCCGGAGTTAAGTCCTTCCAGGTTCTCCTCGCCGAATTCGGACTCACCCTCGGCGACATTGTTATCGATGTCCACATCGGTCAGACACGCCGATCCGATCCCGATCTCGACCCCGGCGAAGAAGGCGAGTTGGCAGGGGAAGGAATCCTCGAACTCGCCGGAACCGAACTCAAAGAAGTCGAACCCACCTTCGGTGTAGAGGCCCCCACCTTCACCACCATCGCCATTCGCCGTTCCGGAGACGGCCAGGTTGTCGGTGATATCGGACTTCTCCATCACCAGCGTGGCGCCGTTCCAGATGCCACCGCCTTGACCCTGGAAGCGCTCGTGATCCGCAGCGGTGAACTCTCCCTCGTCCACAAACCCGAGGGCTCTGTTCTCGTGCACGCTTACGCCGGTAGCGGAGACCACTGCCGGGGTTTCCCCCTCGTCGACCTCGTTCTGCTCAACGTACAAACCGCCTCCGCGAGCAGCAAGGTTGTTGGCGATCTCATGGTCGTTCAGGGACACGTGACCATCCGTAAAGATGCCGCCCCCCCTCCCCTTTTCCACGGTGTTGAAGGCAGTCGAGCCGCCGGTGATCGCAACGATGGGCACGCCGTTGCTGTCCCCTCGGAAGAGGGCTCGTAGGAACATCCCACCACCGTCGTCGGTCGGGCCGGCGTTGTCCGATGGGAATCCCGCGAAGTTATCCAAAGTGTCTGTGTTCTCCATGCCTAGCGAACCGCCGTATTGCGCCACGCCGCCGCCGTCGTCTTGAGCCGTGTTGGACGAGATCGTGCTCTCAAGGATCAGCGAGGTGAAGGGGACCCCCTCGGGGAGCTGCGCGGTGAGAGGGACGTCTAAGTCAGAATAGGTGCCGTAGAACCCACCACCACTGCCTGCAGCCGAGTTCCCGGTCAGCTCCAGGTCGGTCGCGGTCAACGTGATGCCGAGATAATCGCCATCCTCGATGTTTCCGTTAACGATTCCTCCGCCGTCCTCGTCTGAGATGTTTTGCGCAACGAGCAGGCCGGTGCTGTGGAACCCACAATCGAGCTCGCACTGGCCGCTGTCTCCATTGAAGACGCCGCCACCGTCGTCGTCCGCGAAGTTCTCGACGACCGAACCGCCGGTGGTCGTCAGAAGCCCTCCGTTGAAGATTCCGCCACCGTCGTGCTCGGCGATGTTTCCGTCGTCGCCGTCATCGCCCAGTGCACCAACCGTGACGTTTTCGAGCGTCATGCCGGCTGCGTTCGAGGTGTTGTAGAGGCCACCACCGTCGAACCCTGCGAAGCCATCGAGCACACTCGAGTCGGTCAGCAGGGC
>DASQLQ010000183.1:0-3487 GCA_035629935.1 Actinomycetota bacterium | reverse complement strand
TCGGGAAGTGGCGTCCCCTTCATGTGCCACGGAAGGTAGGTGGCCCCGGGGGCTGGGACGGCGCAAAGAGGCGGGGCAAGCGTGGAGCGCGGAGCCGTCACCGGCTTCGGGTCGCTCGAGGTACAGGCCGCGCCGAGCAGGCACGAGACCGCTAGGACGAATCTCTGTCCACGCTTGTTCTGCTTCACTCGGTCACCAGTCACTCGTAGTAGTTGGTGACCTAGACGTTATTCAGGGGGTGTGACAGAAATCACGCTTTGAGGCCCCCCAACGACTTATCAACAGGAAATTTCTTCGCGAGCTGGGCCTGAGGAGGAGCGGACTAGTCCATCTGCACACTTTCCGGTCAGAGCAAGCGGTACCGACGAACCACGAAAAAAGGACCAAAAGACCCATCGATTCGCCGGGCACAGTGCCGAAGACATTCATATGAGACTCCGAGTCATAACCGCGACCACACTTCTGCTCCTTACCTCCTTGCCGGGCGTGGCCGGGGCCGGCCGTGCCTGGGCAGCGGATGACAGCCGTGGCGAAACGTGGACCGAGCGGTGGGATTCGGGTCTTGATGAAGCCGGCCTCGGCGTCTATCCAGCCGAGGACGTACGCGATTCGGCGATCAGCCCGGACGGTCGTTACATCTATGTCACTGGAGTGTTGAGCAAGGGCAATCGCGGACAGGCGGACGCGTTCACGCTTGCTTACGAGGCCGCAACCGGGAAACCCATCTGGCAGCACCTCTACGGAGGGACCATCCCGGACTCCGGTAACGGCGCCTATGCCATCGCAATCAGCCCGGACGGCGAGCGACTCTTCGTTACGGGGTTCGCAGACGGCAGCTTCCCGGGAGATCCTGGCCTAGGTGTCATCTCTTACGACGCGAAGGACGGTGACGTTCTCTGGGCCGAGTCTGTTGCCGGTACGTATTCGGTTGGGAGCGATGTAGTCGTAGCCGATGACGGCGACGAGGTCTACGTCACCGGCGCCCATTATCCAGACGGAGGGGGTCTTCCCGATGTCGTTCTCGCGGGCTTCGATACAAAAGACGGCGAGAACCTATGGCACGAGACCTATGACGGTAACGATGGGTTCGACCGGGGCTGGCAGATCCAGATCAACAAAGGCCGCTTGTTCGTGTTGGCCCAGGTCCAAAGAGGACCAAGAGGAACTAACGACGTCCACGTTCTTGCATATGACACCGCGGATCGGCGCCCCAAGCTCGCTTGGGACTCCACCTCTGTTCTCGATGGCTCAGTGGATCCGGAACAGATGGACGTTTCACCCAACGGTTCGGTCTTCGTCACGGCCCCCCAACACGAAAATGATGACGGATTACCGAAGATGTCTCGAGTGGTCCGACTCGATCGAAACACGGGTGAAGTCAAGTGGTCGGTCGTCGACCGGCGAATCGTCAGCGACACGCTGACCGTCGACTCAGAAGAATCGGCCATCTACGTGACGGGTGGGGATAGTCCACTCGACAACCGAAATCACCCGCCCGCCGCGCTCGCCTTCGATGCTCGAACGGGCGAAGCAAGATGGCAAGCGAAGATCCCGGCGACATACGAAACCATATTCACCGACGCCGGTCTCGACGAGCGAAGAGGCACCTTCTATGCGACTGGAAACGCGCTGGCGGATGGTTGGACGGACATGTTCACCGTGGCGTTGGACACGACCAGTGGAGAGTTGGATTGGGTAGCGCGCTTCAACCCGCAGAGCGGACACGGCATCTCTTCTGGAGCCACGTTGAGCGTCGGTCCCGACGGCAGTGTGTTTAGCGCTGGTCTCGGATCTGGAACCGATACTCCGGCAGGGTCGACCCCCACCTGGAATTGGACGAACGTGTTTATCGTCGCCTACCGGGCAGGGAAAGCGGTTGCCGAGATCTCTCCTGAGCCGGAAGACGACACACCAGACCCACAAGCGACGGACGAGCCACAACCGGAGGCGACGGTCACGCCAACGCCCGTGCCCCAGGAAACCGAGAGCCCACAGCCCGAAGCGTCACCATCTCCCGAGCCTGAGTTGTCCTCGCCTGAGCCCGAGCCCAGTCCGTCTTCGAGGCCCCCAGTTCACCGGTAGATCGCAGCCTCAAGAACCTGAGGGGGTGTGTGACCCCCCTCGCTTACCCAACCAAGCGGGAACGCGGCTCGGACATGCCTAGGCCATCCAGCAGGTCCTGCATCACATCGAGTGCCTCCTCGAAGCGCTCATCGCCCACGAGCAACGCCCATCGTCGTTCGATCTCCGCTGCGCCTTTCGCTCCACGCGTGAACGCTTTCCGGCCTCTCGCTGTAGGAACGATCAGCTTCGCCCTTCGGTCGGCGGGGTCGACGCGACGGGACACATAGCCAAGCTCCTCGAGCTCACTTACGAACTCCGACGCGGCGGCGAGGCTCAGCTGCGCCCGCTCGGCCAGCTTGGTCAACCTGGTCCCCTTGCTCGAGATGTGGGCGAGAACCTGCAGGTGCGGAGATCGGATATCGCCGAAGCCCAGCTTCTCCGCTTCCACCGTGACCGCTTGGCGGTAGTGGTACAGAAGCCGAAGGAGTAGCGGCCCCAATCCCAGCCGTTGATCTCCAGCTTCTCGCTCCGATCTCATTCGGGTAATATACTTCGGTAACCGAAGCACTTTCAACAACGTTCTGAGGAGACCGCATGAAAGACGCTCCCCCGTCCGAGTCGGATCACCTGCGTGAAGCGGCGGCACTAGCCCGCATGGAGATCGTCGACTTCGTAGCGCCGGAGCATCACGACCTCGTCGTGGACGGCATGCGACTGCACTATGTCGACTGGGGAACCTCCGCGGGCCCTCCCGTTCTGTTCTTGCATGGCGGCGCGCTGACCGCTCGTACTTGGGATCTCATATGCCTCTCCATGCGAACGGACTTTCGCTGTATAGCGATCGATCAGCGTGGTCATGGCGACAGTGAGTGGTCTCCTGAGATGGACTACTCGCTCGAGGCGCACGTCCGCGACATCCATGGGCTGATCGAAGCGCTCGATATCGCTCCCGTCGTGTTGGTGGGCCACTCACTGGGCGCTTTCGTTGGGATCGCGCTTGCGGCCCAGCACCCGCAGCTGATGCGCGCCCTAGTGCTAGTCGATGCCGGCCCGGGCGTGCCTGCTAAGACCGTTACGACAGTGTCGGAATTCATCCTCGGCCCCGCAGAATTGGATTCGATCGAGGAATTCGTCGCCCGCGCGCGAGAGTTCAACCCACGGCGGGAACCGCGCTTGTTAAGGCGAAGCCTGATGCACAACCTGCGGGCGCTTCCGGATGGACGATGGACGTGGAAGTACGACCGACGTCACCTTTCCCCCGAGACTTTCGAACGCCTGCGACTTCGCTTCAACCAACTCGAGGAAGAGCTGAGCTCGATCACCTGTCCGACACTCGTGGTGCGTGGCGAAGAAAGCGTGTTCTCGGACGAAGAAGCGGAGCGAGTCGCCCGGCAGATCCCAGACGCCACCTGGATGCAGATCG
>DASQLQ010000182.1:0-7442 GCA_035629935.1 Actinomycetota bacterium | reverse complement strand
CGACCAGTGCCGCGTTCGAGTCCCGCACGACCTGGGACGCATCGATCACCTCGGTCGCATCGATACCGCCGAGGGGGCACGACAACAGGTTGCGCGGCGTGTCGCCACACGCCTCCGTTGTGGAAAGTCCGACGGCTTCGAGCTCGCGCCAGATCTCGGGCATGTCCTCGATCCAGATCCAATGCAGCTGGATGTTCTGTCGATCGGTAACGTCGGCGACGTCGCGTCCGTACCTTTCCGAGACCCGCCCGATCACGTCGGTCTGTTCCGACGTCAGCTGCCCTCCGGGGATCCGGATGCGGAGCATGAAGTAGCCGTCGGTCTCGGGCCGCTGCGTGTAGAGGCCGTGCCACCGGAACCGGCTCCGGAGGTCCCCCGGCCAGATCGACGAGAACCCCTTCTTCGAATAGACGTCCTCGATCCGGGCCCGCACGTTCAGCCCGTCGTCTTCCTTCTTGGTCTGCTCGGCGAGGCTCTGGGGCTCGCGATAGCCCAAGGCCCACTGGGCTTCACCCCTGGAGCGGGAGCGTGGGCGGGCGTCGGGGTCCCAGCACCCGCAGGTCTGGCACACGGCAAGGACCTCCTGGCTAGCGAAGTCCTATATCTACTGTGTAAACAGTATTAAGTCAACTGGATGCGAGATCGCGGCAGATCTCGGTCAGGTGGCGTTCGAGCTGGTTCAGGCCCTCGACCTTGCCGATGCACATGGCGATCCCGGCGTCTTTGGCCTTCTGCTCGATCGCCTCATCGAGATATGCGCTGTAAAGGACGATCCCCTGGTCGGGGCGGGTCTCGCGGATCTTCGTGGCGGCCGTCAGCCCATCGATCCCGGGCATCTTGTAGTCCATGACGACGACGTCGGGTGTGGTCTCGGTGGCTTTGTCGATGGCCTCTTGCCCATTGCTTGCTTCACCGACCACTTCGAACCCATCGAGTTGAAGCATCTCGCACAGCATCCGACGTACGTGATCGGTGTCGTCGACGACAAGAACCTTGATCGCCACTCAGCCCACACTCTTGGTACGAGGCATGCCCTTTTGGATCTTCGTCTCCTGACTCAGATTCCGTTCAACGTATTCACGGTTACGTCGCAGCATCTCGATCAGTCCTCGCCGGTCCCCAGCGTAGCGACGAACCGAGAGTTCGAGCGAGATCGCGCCTAAGTATCCCGTACGTCGAACCTCGGCAAGCAATCTGTCGATCGGCAGGATGCCCTGCTCCAGTTCAAGGTGTCCGTCCCGCCCATCGCCGGCGTTGTCGGACAGGTGGATATGTACCAGTTTGTCCTTCATCAGCTCGTAGCACTCGAGGATGTCCTTGCGCGCGACGGTCACGTGACTCGTGTCCAGGGCGACGATGGGGCAGGCGTCGTAGAGCGCCTGAGGGTCCAGCCACCGATAGGCACGCAGTTGCCGGCCCGCCACCCAGCGCGGGTACATCGTCTCGACCGCGACCGTGACGCCGCTCTCGTTACAGAAGTCCGAGCACTCACGATCGAGCCATCGGGCGTAGTCCCGCTCCCATAGATAAGGAGGGTGGACGATCATCGAGTCGCACCCCAGGGCGTTACACATCTCCACACCTCGCTGGATCTTCTGGAGGGGGTCCATGCCCCAGACCGTCTTCGTGATCACGAGGAAGGGGGCATGGAGGGATGCGATCTTTAGTCCTCGCTCGGAGGCGAGCCTCAACGGCATGTCCGGTTCCTGCGTCGAGGGGTCGCGGGTCACCATGAGCTCGATCTCTTTGAAGCCCGCCTCGGCCAGGGTGTCCAGGGCGTCTTCGAGCTCGAAGGTCCAGAAGGGACCGGTCGAGCACTGGATGTGAGGAGCGGCAGACATGCATCCATCCTCGCGCGGGCAAGGCACCTACCCCGGACGCCGGCGGCTTCGGCCGTCGGCGAGAACGGACGCGATAACGCCTCCGGACTGGCCGGAGGCGTTCGCGGAGTCACTAAGAACAGGCCGGCTTGGGGCGGGCTGGGAGGCTCGAGTCACGGCCGCGAGGCCGTGCATACCTGTCGTCCCGTCTCAGCGACTCCTGGTACCTAGTCGGCCTCCCCGCCTGGAAACTTGAGGAAATTATGGGCGGGAGGGGCAAACGGTCGCAGAAGGCTAACGAGTGCTAGCTAGAGTTTGCACTAGGCCCATATATGGGAAAGAATCCACGTATGAACCTCGCCGAGCTCCTGGCCGAATCTGCCCAGCGCAATCCGGGGAAGAAGGCACTTGTCGCCATAGGGATCGACCAGAAACGTGCCATCACCTTCGGTGATCTGGACGCAGAGGTCGATCGGGTTGCCGCCGGGTTGCAGAAGCTGGGCGTCCAGCCGGGCGACAGGGTCGCCGTCGGCATGCACAACGTCCCCGAGTTCCCGTTCGCCTATTTCGGGATCCTCCGTGCCGGCGGAGTCGTCGTGGCGCTCAACGCGATGTTGACGCCGCACGAAACCGCTCACGTTCTCAAGGACTCGGGCGCCAGCGTCGTTCTTGCTTCCACTCCATTCGCTGAAGTCGCCCGGTCCGCCGCGGCCTCGATGAGCGATGTAAAGGTCATCACGACCGAATCTTGGGATGATCTCGGCCCTCTGGGGTCGGACGTGAAACGGATCGATCGCGAAGCAGACGATCTCGCCGTTCTCGCCTACACCTCCGGAACCACGGGCGAGCCCAAAGGCGCCATGCTCACTCACGGCAACCTGCTGGCGAATCTCAGACAACAGATGTCTATCCCCGAAGCTCACGTCGACGAACAAGACGTCCTGTTCCTTGCGCTCCCGTTGTTCCACATCTTCGGACTGAACGTCACACTCGGGCTCCTCGTGCTGAACGGAGCCACGGGGATCTTGATCGAGAAGTTCGATCCCGTTCCGTCGTTGAGGACGATCCAGGAGCACAAAGTCACCGTCGTCTTCGGCGCACCGACGATGTACACCGCGTGGGTCGCGGTCCCCGGCGCCGACCAGTACGACCTGTCGAGCGTTCGACTAGCTATCTCGGGTGCGGCTCCGCTGGCCCCCGACGTACTGCGTGACTTCCGCGACATGTTCGGAGTCGTCGTCTACGAGGGTTACGGACTCACCGAAACGTCCCCGACTTTGGCCTCCAACCGGATGGCGGAACGCCCGAAACCGGGCTCCGTCGGGCTGCCCCTTCCCGAAGTCGAGATGCGTCTCGTCGACGAGGAGGGCAACGACGTCGAGCTGGGAGACCCGGGCGAGATCATCGTGCGGGGGCCGAACGTCTTCGCTGGCTATTGGAATCGGCCCGAGGACACCGAGCGCGCTTTCTTCGGCGATTGGTTCCGAACCGGTGACATCGCCGTGAAGGACGAGGAGGGATACCTGTATCTCGTCGATCGGAAGCGAGACCTGATCATCGTCTCGGGCTTCAACGTCTACCCGTCCGAGGTCGAGGCGGCGTTGCTCGTCAACAGTGCGATCGCCGAAGCAGCAGTCGTCGGGGTCCCACATCCCTACACCGGAGAGGCCGTGAAGGCCTATGTAGTGCTCGAGGCCGGTGTCGAGATGACCGAAGCCGAGCTGATCTCTCATGTCGAAACGCGTTTGGCTCGTTTCAAGACCCCGCAATCGATCGAGATCGTCGACAGCCTTCCTCACCTGCTTACGGGGAAGGTTTTGCGGCGCGCCCTGCGCACCTGATCTTTTCTAGCACGTCCGGTCGCAAGATCCTCAACCGACGTCCCTTGTAGTCGACGACCCCGCTTCGCTTGAACTTCTGCAGCGTCTTGCACGCGCTCTCGCGGCACATCCCGGCGAGCCTGCCCAGATCACCCTGTGCCAGCGGGAGCTCGAGCTCGATCGTGCCGCTGTTCATGTATCCGAGAGAGTCTGCGAGGTCGAGCAAGCGCCCCGCAAGGCGAGCCGGCACGTGCGCGAGCGTCCTCTCGAATGCGGAGTCGGACATCGATCGAGTCCGCTGCGCCATCATCTGAAGCATCTCGCCGGCGGCGCTGGGAGTCGTTGTGATCGCGTGCAGAAGGGTGACGGAGTCCAGTCCGACCAACTCGCAGTGGGTCGCGGCGATGGCATCCAGTGGTTGAGGTTCCCCATCGATGGCAGATATCTCGCCGACCAGGTCTCCCGGGACGGCCAGGCCAAGGATCGATTCGTTGCCATGCGAGTCGCTCGCGCACAGCTTGAGGACTCCTTCGAGGAGGACGTGCGTTCGCCCACTCGAGTCTCCTGCGAAGAAGAGGGCGTCTCCACGTTCGAGCGTGCGAGGAACTGCTCGAGCGATCAGGGCATCCCGAGCCTGCGGGCTCAGCCCGGCTATCACGGGGCAGATCCTTTCCAACATGCGCCACCTCCCAGGTAGGGCGTCAACCGACTCGAGAGGGCGCGGAAAAGGGGCGGCGCGAATGCACCGCCCCTCCTCTCGGCGACGAGATTAGCGGAGGTGTCAATGGGCGTCCATGGTTGCAACGGCAAGCGTCGATAATCGGCCGAGATGTCGAAGCTGTGGATGATCGTTCCTGCGATCGCGTTCGTCGTGCTTCTCGGAGTCGCCGTTATCAACCAGGAGGACCCCCCGAAGCCCGGCGACCGGGCCCCCGATTTCACCGCCCCTCTTCTGGGCGAGACGGGGTCGCTTTCATTGGAGGAGCTCGAGGGCAAGCCTGTCGTTCTCAACTTCTGGGCCTCGTGGTGTGCCCCGTGCGAGGACGAGGCCCCGATGTTCAAGCGAGCCAACGAGAAGTACGGGGACGAGATCTCCTTCGTGGGCATCGATATCCGGGATGCACGGTCCGATGCCCTCGCGTTCGTCGAGGATTACGAGCTTGACTACCTGCACGTGCGCGATGAGGACCTGAAGATCTATGACGACTATGGCCTGACGGGCCAACCGGAGACGTTCTTCCTCGACGAGAACGGCGTCATCGTCCAACACGTCAACGGTCCGGTGTTCGAGGATTCCCTGAACGAACTACTCGACCTCCTGGTGGCACGCGATGGGTGATCTCTCGCTGCCCATCGCTTTCGCCGCCGGGTTCGTCTCCTTCCTCTCGCCCTGTGTCCTCCCGCTGGTGCCCGGCTATCTCTCGTACATGTCGGGTATCTCTTCCAGCCAGGGAGGCGAGCAACGGTTCCCTGCCTGGCTGGTCGCATGCACCTTCGTTGCCGGATTCAGCGCGGTTTTCGTCGCACTGGGCGCGACCGCGACATTGCTCGGCTCCCTTTTGCGCCAGAACCAGGACGTGCTCACCAAGGCGGGAGGCGTGCTGATCATCGTGATGGGCCTGATCTTCGTCGGAGCGATCAAGGTCCCCTGGCTCTATCGAGAGGCTCGTTTCCATCCCAGCCCGAACGCGGGGATCTGGGGGAGTGTCGTGCTTGGGGCCGCCTTCGCATTCGGGTGGAGTCCCTGCATCGGGCCCACTCTCGGCGCCGTGCTCACGATGGCCGCCGGCCGCGGAGAGGTGGGGGGGCCGGGTCAAGGTGCTCTGCTGCTGGCTTCGTATTCGCTCGGACTCGGCCTGCCGTTCATCGCCGCCGGGCTGGGGATCTCCCGGCTGACCGGGGCGATGAGCTGGTTCCGGCGCAGGATCCGGGTCCTGAATCTCGTTAGCGGCACCCTTCTGATCGCCGTTGGCTTGCTGATGGTCTCGGGGCAGTTCTTCCAACTCTCGATCTGGCTGCAGAAGACCTTTCCGGCCCCCTTCTAGGGGCGTTCCAGGTCGGGTTCCCCCCGCTGTGGGTAGCGGAACTCACCCGCTGGGGTGCCCTTTTTCCCCCGATGGGGGATTCGGCTTCCCCCCTTCCGGGCCGATTATCCAACAGTGATCGACATGGATTCGCTGAAATTCACAGGGAGGCTGACTCCGTTGGACGACGTAGCGCTGGTTCAGAGTCCTCATCTCTGGCCCGAGTTTCCGTTCCTCCGCGTAGATCGACGGACGGAGAATAGGGCCGGTGCCGGCATCTGTTTCCTGAGGACAAACGAAGAGGGCGAGATCGATCCGGTCGTATACGTCACGACTTCATGGCCGCCTCGTGAAGAGGAAGATCCGATGATCGTTGTCAGCTTTGCCCTTCAGGATCTGCGCGGACTTGTCGAACAAGGATGGAGAGTCGTTAATTGGCCCGC
This sequence comes from Actinomycetota bacterium, assembly GCA_035629935.1. Lineage (GTDB taxonomy): Bacteria > Actinomycetota > CADDZG01 > CADDZG01 > WHSQ01 > DASQLQ01. The sequence continues at coordinate 1,335 of DASQLQ010000182.1, read as the reverse complement.
GTAGCGGGCCTTCATCCGCGGTTTGCCCAGAAGGGTCAAGTACCTTTCATCTGTGTTCCAGGAACGTTCTACCCAGCTTGCTCTGATCGTTGCCGTGTTGCTCATAGTCGCCGGAGTCTGGTGGCTGCGCTCGAGCTCGTCGCAACCGGATGCCTGTTTGAAGTGGCAGCGGGACGTTCAGTTGCAGGCCAGGACGATGGCCCTCCAGGGCAAGGGACAGCGTGAAGCCACGTTCTACGACGACGCCGCCCGGATCCTGTCTGAGTTCCGCCCCGCGGATTGTCCGCTCCTGGGAGACGAGTAAGCACTAACCTTCGAAATCATGCTTCGTTTCAACACGTCTCTAGTTCTTGCTCTGGGGGCCGCGATCGCCGCCGGGCTCGCCAGCTATCTGACTGTCCGAGTGGCGCGTTCGATCGCTGTCGGGGTTGCCGTCTTGTTGGCTCTTTCATCGCTGATCTCCGTCGTTCGCGACGCTGCAGACAACGCGGCCCTCAGATCTGAATCGCCACACCTCAGGTTGGAGAGAAAACCCTAATCGTCGGTTCCTGAGCCCGTCCCTTATAAGTCCGGGGCGGATCCGACGGACCGTTCTGGGAGAACTCCTTACTATGAAGAAGTGAGCCTGAAGTCTCCCCCCCTGATCGTGGTTCTGGCAGGACTCGGGATCGGGGCATTACTAGGTTTTCTGCTTAGCCTCGGGTCACTGGGGCTTCTCGTGGTCCCGCCATTGGAGGGAACCTATTTCGCAGCGCTGTTCGTGGGGGTCTACGCGGCTCCAACTGTCCTTATGGCAACTGGTTTCGGCGGAGTTGCCGGGGCTCTTATCGGCTACCGGCGAAGGAACCGCTGACGCCGGGCGGTGAGACAAGTTACGTCGGCCCCTGCTGCGTTGAGGCCTGACTTATTTGGCGCACCTGTTCCTCGCAGAAGTAGATTCTTTCAATGATTGGGCGATGGTTGCTGCGATTGGTGTTGGTGGTGACGGCCTTCATTGTGGGCAATGTGGGCTCGTTCTTTCTGCTAATCCTCGTGACGTGGGACCAGGAGTTGATCGACTTATTCGGTGTGATTGCGGGGGTCGCCTTAGCTGCTTTCACGTTCGTCAAGTCCCAGCCGATCACCCGGTCCAAACTCGGCAGAGCGTCCTAGCACCCCTTGGTCCGTACCACTCAAGTGAGCCGGGGTAGTCAATGCCCCCCGTTGGTCCTTGTGCACGATTTCACAGACCTAACGTTGTGCCGCCATTCCTGAGGTAAAAGCCCAGGTCAGGGGCCCCATGGACTTTGTGATTTCTCTCACAAGCGTAAGATGGGTTCCATGCGCACACGCCCG
>DASQLQ010000181.1:0-2248 GCA_035629935.1 Actinomycetota bacterium | reverse complement strand
AGATGCGGCCCCCGACTTGGACAGATCCAAGACGTATGTCTGCTCGCTCCACCCGAGACCACCCGGAAGGCCTGGACTCGGCATCTGCATTGAGTCGCCTTCCTCGGTCAAACGCTTCGCCTCGCCGCTGTTCTGCCAGTTCGGCCCCGGTCGTTCAGGTTGTGCCGGGATCGTGCACGGTGCAAGTGCTGGTTCGGTTGCGCCTGGGGGCTTCAGTGGCGACGGAGGGATGTCTGCTTCGGACTCGAGACACTTGGCATCGGGACGCTTCTTACCGACCCACTTGATCGCATCGACGAGTGACTTCTGGTAGACGGGCCAGTCCCACGATGCGTTCCCGTGTCCGAGGTTCGTGAAGTACACGCGGTTGCGGCCTCGGAAAGTCTTCGCCCATGCCATCGGTTGGCGATGCTCGTAAGGGGTGAGGCCCTTCTGGATCTCTTCGCTCTCGGTCTTCTCGTCGAGCGAGTACATGACCTTGACGCCGGGGATGCGGCGAGGCGTCGCACGCCACCTATAGAGCTCATCGGAGAACTTGAAGGAGCCCTTCTTGCCGAACTTCTTCCTGAAGGTTTTGTTCGTGGGGTGCTTCTTGTGCTCGAGGACGAAGCGGACCTTAGGGTCGCCTTCGTTGTGCGGGTGCGAGTCGAACTGCGCGCCGAGCAGCTCCGCGTAGTTGGCGTTGCCGTAGTTTCCGTCGGCCGAGGCGTGGATCCCCATGAACCCGCCCCCGCACGACAACCACTGGAACATGTCGGTCTTCTGATCCTCGGTGAAAGGCGACTTCCCCGTGGAACTGTTGAAGAGCAGGATGTCGCTCTCGGCGAGCTTGGCCGCGTTGATATCTGCAGGATTGATGGTGAACTCGACCGTGAACGCTCCGGTCTCGTCGGCGAGTTGCTGCAACACGTCGTTGGAATGCTCGATAACGGGATGCCTGAAACCAAAGGTGCCGTGATACACGAGCACGTGCGGAGGTTCGGCCGACGTTGCCGGAGACCCTGCGAGACCGCTGAGAACCAGCGACGCAGATATGAGGGCCGTGATCGCTTTACGCATCTTTGAGGTATTTCTCCGGGGCATGCCTTACTCCTGCCTCACAGCGAAAGCTTTTACTCAGCGCACCGAAGCGAGGGATGTTTTGCGTGACCATCGGCCTAAGTTTGAGGGCTATTCAGACCCGAAGGCCGCATCGAAGGCGGTGGTGGAGGGCTCGAACAGGTGGGACCGGACGTGGGCCAGGGCCTCGGGGGCTCCGAACTCACGATCCATCCCCGAGTCCTCCCACTCGATCGACACCGGCCCGGCGTAGTTGATGGCATTCAGAGCCCGGAAGATCCGGTCCCAGTTGATCGATCCGTGTCCCACGGAAACGAAGTCCCATCCCCGGCGCAGGTCCCCGAACGGAAGGTGGCTGGCCAGCACGCCGTTGCGCCCGTCGAGGTTCCGCTCCGACTCCTTGCAGTGCACATGGAAGATTCGGTCTTTGAACTCCAGGATGAACGCACTTGGATCGAGGAATTGCCAGTTGAAGTGACTGGGATCGAAATTGAGCCCAAAGCCGGGACGATCGTGCATCTCTTCGAGCGTCCGCTTCGTCGTCCAGAAGTCGTAGGCGATCTCGCTGGGATGTACCTCGAGGGCGAATCGAACCCCCTGCTCGTCGAAGACATCCATGATCGGTGACCATCGATCCTTGAAGTCCCGATATCCGGCCTCGATCATCTCTGGTGGAACGGGAGGGAAGCCGGCCAGCGTGTGCCAGATGCTCGAGCCGGTGAACCCGGCAACCGTGTCCACGCCGAAGCGAGCTGCAGCGCGCGCCGTTTTCTTCATCTCCTCCGCGGCCCGTTGGCGCACCCCTTCCGGATCGCCATCCCCCCAGATACGGTCGGGCAGGATGCCGCGATGGCGTTCGTCGATCGGATGGTCACAAACGGCTTGCCCCACGAGATGGTTCGAGATCGTCCAGCAGTTCAACCCGTGCTTCTCGAGCAGGTCGAGCTTGCCCCGGCAGTAGCCGTCATCCTCTAGCGCCTTGTCGACTTCGAAATGATCGCCCCAACAGGCGAGCTCCAGACCGTCGAAACCCCACTCGGCAGCCTTCGCGGCCAGATCCTCCAGAGGTAGATCGGCCCATTGCCCGGTGAACAGAGTGACGGGCCGCGTCACGAGCTCACTTCACCTCCACGGTTCGTTCCTCACGAGCCGACAGCAAGACTGCGTCGGTGATCTTCGCAGCACGTAG
>DASQLQ010000180.1:0-15572 GCA_035629935.1 Actinomycetota bacterium | reverse complement strand
TCATCCTTCCGCAGGGATTGCGCCGCATGGTTCCGGCAACCGTGTCGCAACTGATCACCCTGAACAAGGACACGACGCTCGCGTTCATCATCGGGTTCCAGGAGGTGGGACGGCACGGCCGCATCCTCGCCAGCTGTCAGCCGTTCACCTGCGGTGTCACGATCCCCTTCCTTCAGGTCTTCCTGGTGATCGGCGCGATGTTCATCCTGGTCAATTTCGCGCTCTCACGTCTGTCGAAGCGACTGGAGATCAAGCAACGTGAACGCACGGGCGTTGTAGTGGAGCGAGCCACGGGGCTCGAGGACCAACTGGCCGCCGAGGCCGACGTAGCCTGAGAACATGCGCCGCCTAAGTGTTTGCCTCCTTGCCGCCCTCGCGTTCGCTTCGTGCATCCCGCCCGAGCCGGATGACGACCTCATCGTGAAATACGACCCCGAGGAAACGGTGATGGGCGAGATACAGCAACGAGGGGAGCTGGTTGTCGCGGTCCCTCCGGCCGAGCCATTCAAGAGCTTCACTTCGAGCCTCGGCACTGTGGTGGGCGATGCACTGGGGGTCGACACGGAGATCGTGCCCATGGAGCCACCCGAGATCCTGACGGCTCCGGGGGAGGGCTCAGCTGATCTGGCGTTCCCGCTCATCACGGTCACGGAGAAGCTCGTGCGGCGGGCCGGAGACCGTTACGCCCTTATGGACCCGTTCTATGTGGCGCATCAGCGGTTGCTGGTGCGGACGGACTCACCGATCGAACAGGTGGAGGACTTGGATGGGGTCGTCTGCCAATACGCCGATGAGGCGACCGGAGCCAATGTCGCTCAACTGAATCCTCAGGCTCGGCCGATCTCCCCGCCCGACCCGAGGGCCTGTTCGATCGACGTTGCCAGGGGGAAGGTCCAAGCGCTCTCTGCGGCCGACTGGCTGGCCTTCCCGCTGTTGGTCAAAAGCGCCCGCGCACTGGAGCTCGTAGGAGAGGATCTGACGACCGAGGCCTACGCGCCGGTGGTGGAGAGCGGCGCTTCTGCGTGGGTTGCCTTCGTCGAGGGCGTTCTGGCCGAAGCGGACGCGGAGGGCGACTGGCTACGGTTCTACGCCCACTCGTTCACCCCTCACGGCGGCGAAGAGACCGCTTATCCCGAGATGACTATCGAGGAGGCTGCTGCGCTTTTCCCGGTAGAGGTTTAGGGCCAGTGATAGACGTTGCCGGGATTGTTGTTGCGTTCGAAGATCTGCTGAACGTAGACGTAGGCACCGCTGTATTCGATCCCGACCCCTAGGTATCGCCAGGTCCCCATGATGTTGTGCTGGTGAGGGGCCGAGCGCATGAATGACTTGAACGTCCTTTTGCAACTGCGTCCGCGACCCGTGTTCTGCGCGATGGACCTCCATCGCGTCACTTCGTTGCCGACGTTTGCGTCGTGATAAACGGCGCGCTGCCGGGCCATCTCGTTCGCATGAACGCGGGCCACGTAGCCGAGCTGCTTATCCCACTGGAGAGCACGCAACCCGCGGCGTTGGCGAGCCTGGTTGATCTTCTTCATGAAGCATTGCTCGGCCGATTTGAAGTTGTAGCCGGAACCCCTACGGGTACCGGCCTCCATCGATGAGGCCGTCGGTCCAACGACCATAAAAGCTGCTACAGCAGAGGCTATGAGCACCGCCGTGCGCTTCTTCGTACGTAAAGATCGTGCGCGCGAATAAAGCACGTTGAAACACTCCTTCAGCCCCGCGAGGGGAAATCGTTGTTTCCGCCGCTTTTCTTGATTGGGAAGAACCCCTCTCTACCAACCTCGCGCACGACCTGTCAAACATTCGGACGATTCGGACACGCAGCGTGAGCAGGCATGTTCATAACGTCACAAGTTGGTGAGTTCTCGGGCGAAACGACGATTTTCTCTTTCTTGAACTCAATCGACATGAGACAGTTCTCACGTGACCGAAGGCGAACCAAGCGTCCTAATCGTTGACGACGAAGAAGAGATCCGTCATGTGTTGCGGTTGCTCTGCGAGACGTCCGGATTCACCGTCGTGGGCGAGGCTTCGAACGGAGTTGAGGCGGTACCGCTTGCTCTGAAGCACCAACCCGACTTCGTGATCCTCGACTATCTACTGCCCCGGCTGGATGGCAGCGGAGCGGCCGAGATCCTCAGAACCATCGCTCCGGAGTCCAAGATCGTCGCCTTCTCGGCGATCCTCAACACCAGGCCCGTATGGGCCGACGCGTACCTGAACAAGGACCGCGTAGGAGAGCTGATGCCTCTCCTCAAGAGTTTCATCTAATAACCTCCCTCCATGGCTAAAGACTCATCGTTCGACGTCGTTTCCGAGATCGACCTCCAGGAAGTACGGAACGCGATCGATCAAGCGCAACGCGAGATCACCCAGCGTTACGACTTCAAGGACACGGGCTCCTCCATCGAGCTCTCGGAGGAGAACAACACGCCTTCGATAGTTATCAAGTCGAACACCGACCAGAAGGTCAAAGACTGCGTAAAAGTGCTGGACGAGAAGTTCGTGAAGCGGAAGGTTCCGCTCAAGTCCCTGCAGCGTGGCGACATACAGCCGGCCGCCGGAGGAACCGCGCGCCAGGTGTTGGGACTCAACCAAGGGATCTCACAGGACAAGGCACGAGAGATCGTCAAAGCCGTCAAAGATCTCAAGGTCAAAGCTCAAGTCGCGATACAAGGTGACCAGGTCCGAGTCTCGTCAAAGTCTCGTGATGTGCTGCAAGACGTGATGGGAGAGCTTCGCGAGAAAGACTTCGGGATCCCCCTGCAGTTCGTCAACTACCGCTGAACGAGCTCCAAACCCAACAATCCCTCTAGTTCCGCGATCGTCTCGGACGGCGTGCGGTGCAGGATCGTGGTCATCCCGATATCGAGAGCGGTCTTCAGGTGACCGGAATGGTCGTCCACGAAGACGCACCGCTCCGGAGCGAGCCCCAGCTTGTCGGTCGTCAGATGAAAGATCTCGACCTGGGGCTTGCGCATCCCGACCTCACCCGAGATAACGATCGTGTCGAACACACTGTTGATCAGGTCGAGCGGATAGGTGGTCGTGCCCCACGAGTTGGACAAAAGACCCGTCTTCAGACCGGCCTTGCGCACTTCGCGGACCGCATCGAACATCGAGTCTTCCAGACTCATCCCTTTGAACAACCTGCCCACGATGCCCTCGTGGGCGATCTCCCGACCCGATACCTCTGATAGCCGCTGAGCGAACTGTTTCGAGAAGTCCTCTTCCGACAGCGCTCCGGTCTCGAAGTCCGTCACAAGATCGTCCTCTTCGCCTGCGTAAGCCTTGAGCATCACGCGCACGAGATCCGAGATCTCGAGACCCGCTTCATCGGCGAACCCCGCGAAGGCATCCTGGAGTGGCGTTGTGAGCACCCCTCCGAAATCGACGATCAGTGCATCGAACCGGCGGTCCGGCACGGGCGTGCTCAAGCGCTCTCGAGGGAGAAGAATCCGATCAATCGGAACGTCCCTTTCCAGCGGTAGAGGATCTTGCCCAGGTAGAACCCAGCGTCCACCTCAACCAGTTCATCGAGGATGCGGCGGATGATGAAGTCGGGATTGGCGTCGAAGTCGTAATCGATCTTCAGAACATCGACGCCGGGATCCAACTCTCCGGGAGCAACCCTGGTCCGGAAGGGGAAGACCTCGATCCCGTCCGGAGTCTCGCGTTCGGGCACGTACGAGGGCCATAGGAAGTTAAGAGGCCTGACAGCCGAAAGCGTGAGGATGTTGACACCAGACTGCGTTTCCGGCTGAAAGCTCTTCCCCAGCCACGGCATCCACAGCCCAGCGATCCGCCGAGCACTTGCGTCCACCGATTGGGTGATCGAGGTGGTGAGGAGCCGTCCGCGCTTGAAGCCTGCCGGCGGGGGCTGCGGAGTGCTCCCTGCGCCGAACATCGCATCGAGCTCCGCGATGGCCTCTGAGCGGGCGGAATGAGGGTCCAGCTGCCGATGAAGCTCGTTGATCCGAGACCTCACACCTGCTTTTTCAGCCGTAGACACATCCGTTCCTTCTGCCGATGGCCGAGGCCATCACCTGGGCTCCTTTCTTGCACTCGGGAGGCTATACCGACGGCCCTGCGGCGGCACTACACTTCCGCCCATGACAGTCGAGGCATACGTCCTGATCCAGACCGAAGTAAGTGCAGCCGAGGTCGCGTCCGAGATCCGATCGGTTGACGGGATCGAGTCGGCCGACGATGTCTCCGGTCCCTACGACGTCATTGCCCGGGTAAGCGCGGACGACCTGGATGAACTGGGTCGCCTAGTGGTGTCGGAGATACAGCGAGTAGAAGGAGTCACTCGGACGCTCACGTGTCCCATCGTTGTTCTCTAGGGAATTACTTTCTGCATGCCCCGATAGGCGAAGAACAACAAGACACCTATCAATCCGGTCAGAGCGACGAGACCGGGCCATGTCCCGCCCCACGTGACGTCACCCAAGAATCCCTGCCGGGCAAGGGCCAGCACATTGGTCATCGGATTGACTCGAGCAACCTCGTGCACCCATCCGGTCAACAGATCGAGCGGCATCTGCGCGGTCGACGTGAATACAGACAGGAACACGCCTGCTTGCATCAACGGAGCGATCTGAAAAGTCTTGAAACGTAGGGCCAGACCCATCGCCCATGCCCCCGCGGCCACCGCGCAACCGAGCACGGCAATGGCAAGGGTGCCGATGCCCATCAGTCCGGCATAGAAGTTAGCTCCGCTCGCCCACGCTATCCCCAACAGGATGACGAATGGGATGAATGCTCGCAGCATCGCCGCCAGAAGTGGGCCGAACAGCAGCGACATCCGTGAGGCCGGGCTCATGAGGAAGCGGTCGTAGAAACCGTTCTCGAAATCGCGCGCCACACCCATGCCGGTGGTGATCCCCGCGAACATGCCTCCCTGGATCATCGTCATGGGGATGATCCAGTCGATGATCTTCTCCGCGGGGAAACCGGGAAGCCGTACGAGGTTCGCGAACGGCCCGCTGAAAGCGATCGTCAGGAAGATCGGCATCACTACAGACGGGATGAAGGTCGAAGGCACACGCGGGATGAGCCTCAGGCTGCGCCCGGCGATCCCGGTTGCGACTGCCAGCGTAGACATGTCTAAGCTCCCTCCGCCAACCGTCCGCGCAACGCGAGATTCGCGAAGAGCGTTCCCACCACCAAGATCCCGGCTGCGATCCCGAGAGCGGTGAAGAAGTCGCCCCACGAAACACCGAAGATGATCTGCGAGCGCGTGTTCTCGATCAGGTAAGAGAGCGGGTTCCAGTCCGCGACGGTCTTGAACCAACCGGTCATCAGTGTCCGCGGGAAGAACGCGCTCGACATGAACAGCCCGGCGAAAAGGAGCGGGAAGGATCCCTGCACTGCCTCCGTCGACCCGGTCCTCAGACCGAAGGCAACCGCGATCGAACCGATGCCGGCCGCCGTCAGAGCCGCTATCGCTGCAACCATCAGGGTTCCGATAACGCCACCTTCGGGGCGCATCCCGAAGATGACGGTGACCCCGATGAAGACCAGGGCCTGGAAGAACGCCATAGTGGCGACGCTGGCTACCCGGCCGATGATTATCGCCGTCCGGCTAACCGGCGTGGCGATGAGACGTTCGAAGAACCCTCCCTCGATATCACTCGCGATCCCTGCCCCCCCAGCGATCGCGCCGAACATCGCGCCCTGGATCACGGTCGTCGCAACCATGAACTGCAGGAACGAATCGACCGGGGGGAAACCCGGCAAGCTCGTAGATCGCTCCATAGCTGCGGACGTCATCGACAGCAATAGGAGCGGGAACCCGATGATCGGGAAGATCGCGATCGGCGTGCGCAGTGTGTTGAAGAGCGACCGGCGGGTCAGCGCCAGGTACTGGCCGAGCACACGGCTCATCGAACCGGGCCGCGCTTGGGGCCGGCCGCTTGGGTTTCGGGTACGTCGGGAACGTCGGCACCTTCGAGGCGTCGTCCGGTAGCGATCTGAAACACATCGTCGAGCGTCGGCATGTGCAACTCGAGAGCCTCGACCTCGATGTGAGCATCGTCGAGCGCCCGCACCACTCCGGCGACCTGCCCGGCCCCGCCCGCGAGACGCACGGCCACCGTGGCGTCCCCGTCAGACACCGGCTCACCGAACGGCAAGAGAACGGCCTCGGCCTGGATCTTGTCCTGACCCGGAGCCAGCGTCACCGTCAACGTGGGGTCGCCGACGCGGGCTTTGAGCTCTGCGGGTGTGCCTTCGGCAACGATGTGTCCGGCATCGATGATCGCTATCCGCCCGGCTAAGCGGTCGGCCTCTTCCATGTATTGAGTCGTGAGGAAGACCGTCGTGCCGAACTCGCGGTTGAGCTTGCGAACCTCGTCCCAGATCGCGATCCGGCTGTTCGGATCCAAGCCCGTGGTGGGCTCGTCGAGGAACAGGACGCGCGGTTCGTGCAACAACGCAAGGGCAAGGTCAAGCCGGCGGCGCATGCCGCCCGAGTACGTGCCAACTCGGCGATCGGCCGCAGCCGTGAGTCCGACGGTTTCGAGAAGAGTGGATCCTCTTGCTTCGGCCTGGTTCTTCGGGATGTCGTGAAGGATCGCCTGGAGCCTCAGCAACTCACGGCCTGTCATGAGTGGATCGATGGCGGCATCCTGCAATGCCACACCGATCGACCGTCGTACGTCGTCTGCTTGACGGAGGACGTCGAACCCAGCAACGAGGGCGCGGCCCGAAGACGGTTTCAGGAGAGTCGTGAGGATCCTCACGGTCGTCGACTTTCCCGCGCCGTTCGGGCCGAGGAATCCGAATATCTCGCCGGGCTCGATCGTGAGGTCGATACCGGCGACGGCTTCGATGTCCCCGAACCGTCGACCGAGTTGCTCGGCGATCACCGATGCGTCTGCCACGCGTCCATCCATGCCTTCCACCAACCATTCGTCGCGCAGCGTTGTTCCGCATCAATTCCAACTACTAAGAGTAGTTGCTCGGGAACGGAGAGTGTAAATGCCGCCTGATTGGGAATGATCTCTACAGCAACTCAACCGAGCCGCCCACGAACGCCGGTGGCCTCGGCCGTCGGCGAAGGAACGAAAGGAGGTCTGTGATGGGAATCGTCTGGACCGTACTTGCGGTGATCGGCCTGATCGTCGTTCTTCAGTGGCTGTTCTAGCTCCTAAAAGACCCCTTGATCGCAGTTTGATCGAGGGGTCTTTTCTATGCACCTAAACTCCCGCGATGCCGAGAGCCGTAGTTACCGGTGGAGCTGGCTTCCTCGGATCCCATCTCTGCGAACGACTTCTCGCCGAAGGATGGGACGTGGTGTGTCTCGATTCCTTCCTGACGGGTTCCGCCGCGAACCTGACACCGGTCACCGATCACCCCAATCTCGACCTCCGCGAGGTCGACGTCACGAGATTCATCGAGTGTGAGGGCCAAGTCGATTGGGTGTTGCACTTCGCTTCTCCCGCGTCGCCCAAGGATTACCTGGAGCACCCGATCCACACCCTCAAAGTGGGCGCCCTGGGAACGTTGAACGGTCTCGGGCTGGCGAAGGCGAAGAACGCCGGCTTCATGCTTGCCTCGACGTCCGAGACGTATGGGGACCCGCAGGTCCATCCACAAAGGGAGGACTACTGGGGACACGTCAACCCGGTCGGACCTCGGGGTGTTTACGACGAAGCCAAACGTTATGCCGAGGCGATGACGATGGCCTATCACCGGGCGCATTCGATCCCCGTGCACATCATCCGCATCTTCAACACGTTCGGCCCCCGCATGCGCCGGCAAGATGGGCGTGCGGTCCCCAACTTCATCCTTCAGTCCCTCCGTAACGAGCCCATCACCGTGCACGGGGACGGGTCGCAAACGCGCTCATTGTGTTTCGTCGACGACCTCATCGAGGGCATCTGGCGATTCCTCAACAGCGACGTGACCGGGCCCATGAATCTGGGGAACCCCTCCGAGGTCACCGTTCTTCAACTGGCCCAGACGATCATGTCGCTGGCCGGTGCGACTTCCAAGATCGAGTTCGTGGAGCGTCCGGTCGACGACCCGGAGGTGCGACAGCCAGATATCGGACTGGCTCGCAAGGAGCTGGGGTGGGAGCCGAAGGTGTCGCTCGAAGAGGGACTGAAAACCACGATCGACTGGGCGCGACAGGTCTGGACCTAGCTCGGGGTCGTTCGGAACACCTGCGTGCACATGAACCCGTAAGGCCCCTCGTAGCAACCGATCCCAACGCTGTCGAATAGATCGCGCAGGATGTTCTCTCGGTGGTCGGGGGACTCCATCAAGCTCGTGTGCCCGGTCATCACGGTGGGGGCGATGGACAGGTTCTCTCCCGCGGCCTCGTACGTGATCCCGGCATTCTGCATCCGATCGAACGGATCGTCACCGAGCGTGTCGATATGCGAGAAATAGCCATTCCGATACATGTTCTTGGAATGGCCGCGTGCCACATCTGCACAAGGCGCACACCATCGGAGAGGCTCCAGGTCGCGATCCACACGTTCTTGATTGAGTAACTCGAACATGCGCTCTTCGGCACCCGCCACCGCAATGAGTTCCTCGTTCGTCGCGGCAAAATCCAGGCGTTCGCCGGGCACCTCCTCCTCGAAGACCGAACGTTGACGAACCCAAAGCGTCAGAGCCTCGAGATCTTCCGAACGAGACAACAGCCCGTCGTAAGCGATCGTGAACGGTGAATCCGGATCGGCCAGCAATTGCCCGCTGACGGAGTCTCCGGCTTCCGCGGCGAAAGAACCTCGCTGCTCGGCCGGAGCCGCCACTGCGAAGATCCCGTAGAAGATCAACGAGACCAGAGTCAACGATCGTATGAGGGCGAACATCGTCCCGCCGAAACGTTCCAGGAACCTCGGCCCCGACACCTCGATCCCGGATGCACGAACTCCCACGATCGCACCGGCGATCGAGATGACACCCACTGTGACGGCGAGGGCGATCACCCGGGCCATGTTGATGTCGAGATCGAAAACGTTGTCCAGCAGGGATGCCAAGGGCCCCACTAACCACGGGGCTGCCAGGATCCCGAGGAAGATCCCGCCCAAGCTGAAGAACTCGCGGATCGAACCATGTGCCCAACCCCGCACCATCGCCACCGCCACCGCCGTTAGGACGATGAGGTCGATGGTGACTGCGCTCAACTGTGTCTCAAACTGTCGGGGTTTCGACGATGGGCAGAGCGTTCAGGGAGCCCATCCGGTACCCCTCCGGGTCCACCGACACCGAGCTGTATCCCATCGAACGCAGTTCGTCGCCGATCCTCTCTTCCAATGTGAGGGCCCTGGGGACTTCGTCACGCCCAACCTCGACTCGGGCGGCCGAGCCGTGGTCGCGCACTCGCACCACCGAGAAGCCCAACGAACGAATGAAGGTCTCGGCCCGGTCGACACGGCGAAGGCCACTAGGTGTCACTCGGATCCCATACGCGATCCGCGACGCCAGACACGGCGACGACGGCTTCTCCGCCGTTGGAAGATCAAGGTCTCGGGAGAGAGCTCGCACGTCGGCCTTGCCAAGGCCTGCCTCGACCAACGGCGATGCCACATGCAGCTCCTCGGCCGCCCGCAAACCCGGGCGATGATCGGACAGGTCGTCCAGGTTCGTGCCGATCAGGACGGTGGCGGAACGCTCGGCCGCGACGGGGGCCAGGACCTCGAAGAGCTCTGTCTTGCACCAGTAGCAACGATCGGTCGAGTTGCGGGCATAGTCCTCCCGTTCCATCTCCCGTGTGCGCACCTCTGCTTGGTTCCAACCCCTGTCCGCGGCCAGAGCTCTTGCCGAGTCGAGCTCGCCGCGAGACAGCGAGGGGGACACGGCGGTGACACAGAGAGCCTCCGTACCCAAGACCTCGTGGGCAACCGCAGCCAGAAGGCTCGAGTCGACACCCCCCGAGTACGCCACCACCACCCGGCCGTAAGCATTGAGGGATCGGCACAGGGTGGCTCGCTTGGCTCGCAGGAGGTCGTCCATCTGTTGCGCATCTTCGCAGAGCCCAGCGGGGATGCTTCGCCCGATTAGGATTTCGGCCCCCTCGTGAAAACCTGGCCGGTCTACCTCACGTTTGCGGCAGAACGGCCGTTGCGCGAGTTCCTGACGGACCCAACCCTCACGATCGCGTGTGTCCTCCTGATCGTGGTCTCGATCGGCTGGGTAGTCGTCTGGCGCTTGATCATCAGAAGGATGAAACGAGCTGCTCTAAGTGGCGGCCCAGCGGAGGCACCGAGGTCACCGCGCGACATCTGGGCTTTCCCCCCCAGATAGCTCGGCGTTTGCTTTGGGCGATGGCCGAGCCCATCACCTACTCGATGTAACCGAGGTCCTTCAGGTGCTCGGCCACCGCCGCCGCCTCGGTCTCCGAATACTCGTCCTCCACCGCGGCTCGTTGCGAGCTGACGTTCGCCGTGCGGACCGGGTGTGCCGTGAGGAAGGCAGCGTCGAGGCTGGGGGCCGCGACCGCTCCATCGATGCCGGCCGGAACCGGCTGATCCAAGAGAGCGAGGGCCGTCGGGCAGACGTCGTAGAGCGCCAGCTCATCCACCGAGCCCCGGCCCATCTCCGGCCCGGCTGCGACCCAGACACCGAGCGGCCGATGATCGGCCGACCACGACGCGTCGACCCCCGCGAGAGCGAGAGGCGCACCGACCAGCTCCTGCTCGGGCCCGCGGCTGGGAGCGACGCGGTAGCCGTTCGTCCACGAATCGAGCATCAGATCGGGAGCCAGATCGACGTGGGGGCCGGAATAGATGTCATCCCGACGGTGCACATCCGCGAACACGGGCGAGCCAGTTCTCGGATCCGTTAGCTCAAGTAGGCCGGACCGGATCTCGTCGCGGACCGCGTCCGCCTGGCCGGGGGACACGATGCCCGCCGGCTCTCGTCCACTCAGGTTCAACCACAGATCGCCGTGGAACCCGACGAACGCCCTGCTCCGCGTCCAGTCGAACGGGGCGAGCGCTCCGCTGAGGGTCGCGCTCATCACTTTGCGAGCCAGCCCGGGTGCCAACCCGCGCGCGAAACGGCGGACCGAGGGCGGTAGCAACCAGGCGAGCTCGAGGATCCCCCGGTCACCCGCTCGACGGATCTCGGCGAACTCGGCGTGCCCGTTCTCGACCAACCACAGGCCCAGGTTCACGTCGCCGTTCAGAGAACCGGCTCCATGGTCGCTGACAACCAGGAAGTTCGCGTCCGCGAATGCTTCCACGATCGTTCCCGTCGCAGCATCCATCGCTTCGTACACCCGCGTCACCGCGTCGGCCAAAGGATGGTCGTTTTCTCTGAACTGCCAGAAGAAGTGTTGCGCGCGATCCACCTGCGGCCACACCGCGGTCACACAATCGGCTCCGACCTCAGTTGCGGCCCATACGATCGCTCGCGCCTGGACCTCGAGCCCTCTGACCAGATCATCGAAGAAGTCCTCAAGCGAACCGTGCGGAGCTCGATCGACGAGATCCTCTAGCGGGAATCGCTCGGCGAGAGATCGTTGCAACGATGCGGGCTCGCAGAATCTCGACCCGGGAGGCGCGCCGTACCCGGAGACCATGGCTCCCTCGATCGCCTGCGGAGGAAAAGCCATGGGGACGTTCCACACGAGATGTCGAACGTCTTCCGTCAGCTCCCACAACGCCGGTGCACGGCGATCACGCGAGGAGAAGTAGCGGCAAGCGTACGCGCCGGGCGCCCGGTACCAGGAACCGAAGATGCCGTGCCGGCCGGGATTCGAGCCCGTGAAGGCCGAGGTCCAGGCGCAGTCGGTCATCGGGGGCCAGGTCGACCGAAGGGGGGAACGGGTTCCAGCGCCGATCAAACCGTCTAGGACCGGAAGCCTTCCCTCCGAGCGCAACGGATCGATCACGTCGAAGGTCGCCGAGTCCCACCCGAGGATGACCAGTTTGGGAGCCACCTCTGCGCCTTAGATGTCGGTGTCGGTGGGTGTCGGTGTGATCGTGACCGTTGGGGTGGGCGTCGGCACCGGTCGCGGTTCGGTCACGGAACCGCTGTCCGGTACACGATCGATGCACACCTCGACACATCTGCGTCCGCTCCACAGTGTGTGTGCCTTCCACCGGTAGCGGAATGGATCCTTGAACGTCATCTTCTTGAGTGGCACGCGGACACGAACGGAGCCCTGCCCGGGGCGGGAAAGATGCAAACGCGCAACGCGCCGATCGGATTTGCGGTCGTAATCCCTGTGCAAGGTTCCAGAAAGACGGCCCCCCGTGGATCGGATCAAAGCGTAGTAATCGAAGTGCCGGTCACCGAGGGTGTCGTATTCGAGAAGCAGGTATCCGCGATCGAAGATCTTGGACGCCTTCCACGAATCCCAGGTAGAGATAACCCAGCGGGGATAACGCCCGCCCTGGGTCATCTTCACCGACCGTACGTCGAGGGGGCCGCGCGTGTCGAGCGGGTCCTGGACGTCCTGATGCGATGCGCCTGCGATGACCGGGAGCACGAGGGTCGCTACACAGACGAGCGCTATACATGCTGCGCGGATCATCTACTTGTTCCTCATCGCGGTGCTCGCCTGCACAGCCATCCAACCGATCAACCCGATCCCCGCAAGGACCAACGCCACCGGAGCCAGGTCTCCCGTTGCGACATCGATCGAAGTGTCCGACCCGACACCGAGCGTGAGCACCACCGCGCCCAACAGAGCCAGCAGCGCGTTCCTCAACAACAGAACCCGATAGTCCCGCTCCTGAGTGCGCCCGAAACAGCCGCAAGGCAAACGATCTCCTTGAGCAGCGCGAGCGCGCAGCAACGCTGCGCTGAACAATGCCAACAGACCGCATGCAAGCGAGGTACCTGCCTGCACGTTTCCGGCGAGCAACAGGACGACAACTGTTACCTCGGTGATGGGGACACCAACCGCTGCGAGGGATCGGAAAGAGCGAGGCAACCCGTAGGGCTCGAGTGCAGCCCGCCAGTGGGCGAAACGGATGAGCTTGCTGGCGGCGGCCCAGGCGAACGTGACGGCCAGGCAGGCAGCGCCGAGTCGGGTCACTATGTCCACCATGAGCCGGGAATCCTAAGCCGGTGGGCAGCCGGTGGGCTCGGCCACGAGCCAGGCACGACAGCCGGTGGGCTCGGCCACCGGCCGAACAAGCGGTAGCCTCCGAACCTCTCATTCGATTGATTGGAGTGACCTCTGGACGGTTGGTGGGCGGCGTCGTACATCGTCCTCTGGGCGCTCGTGATCGTGCTCTGCTTCGTCGTCGTGGCCCTGGCACGGCAGATCGGGACACTCCACCTCAGGCTCGGCCCCCGGGGCGCTCTGGAGCTGGACGATGAGGGGCCGCCTCTGGGCGAGGCACCTCCCGCGATCGATGCCCTTGCCCTCAGCGGCGAGTCGATCACGATCGGGGGGCCGGGCGAAGCCCAATTGCTGCTCTTCGTATCTCCCGGCTGTCACGTTTGCGAACAGGTCCTTCCCTCCCTGCCGGCGATCGCTTCTTCGGGCAGCTTCCGTCCCTACGTCGTAACCGACGTCGACGTGTTCGACACCGCGCGAAGCCTGGATGTCGGAACGATCTCGGCACCCGTGATCCCGGGCCGGGACGTCGCCATCGCCTATGAGGTGCCGGGAACCCCTTACGTCGTGATGCTCGACACGTCCGGGATCGTGCGCGCGAAGGGAACCGTTAACAATCTCGAGCAGATGGAAGGTCTCGTAGATACCGCAACGCGTCGGATAGCGAATAGCGGAGTTGGGAGTCACACGAGTTGAGCATCGACCATCTGGTTGGAGAGGCCTCCGTCGCACTGGCCGAGCGCACGAGTCGCCGCTCGTTCCTGGGGCGCGTCGGCGCGGGCTTCGTGGCCCTGCTCGGCGGGCCTTTCGTTGCCGCAGCGCTGGCCCCAGGCCGGGCGGAGGCGCACCACATCTGCGGTCACACGTACACGACGAACTCGTGTCCCCACCCATTCAGTCCCCTGTCGCGAGTGGACCGGTACGGCTATCCGGTCCATCCCAAGTACGGACACCCCGTCGACGACAAGGGCGAGATCTACCTCTCGCGCGACCAGAAGCGCAGCAAGATGTGCGAACAGGTCGTGCCGCGCAAGTATCCGTACACCGGCAAGCCGCGCTACGGCGGTGGCTGGCACAGATGCTGCAACGGGAGGATCCGACGCATCGCGGACTGTTGTTCCTTCTCCGACCGGCGGATCAACGGGGACGCAAGCGTCACGGGTTACTGCTACGGAGGGACCAAGGTGTTCTGTGTTGGCTACCGGGATCTCGACACGCGTTGCTGACAACCCCTCTGGTCGCCATCGCGGCTCTGTCGGCCTTCCTCGCCGGTTGGTCGACGCTCTTCTCTCCCTGAGGCTTATCGATGGTGACGACCATCTCCCCCGTCGTGCATGGGGGCCGGACCTCTAGGTACTGGTTCGTGTGGTCGCTTCACGCACTGGGGGCGACGATCGCGGCTGCTGCAACTGGGTTCCTGCTAGGGCTGAGTGGAAGCGTTCTGGGAGCACCGTGGGGCGCCCTGAGCATCGCCTTAGTTGTGGTGATAGGCGTTCTCTACGCGCTGAGGGACCTCCTCGGGCTTCCGATCCCACTGCCCGATCTGCAGAAACAGGTCCCGGAGTGGTGGCGGACGTTCTTCTCGCCGGCGGTTACGTCGACGCTGTACGGGGTTGGATTGGGGTCTGCCTTCTATACGTCTTTGAGATACGGGACCTATGTCGTCGTGAGTGCCCTCGTGGTTGCGGCAGGGGATCCTCTCCTCGGAGCTCTCGTCTGTGCTCCGTTCGGGATCGGCCGGGCCCTCGTGATCGCTGCCGCCGACCTGGATTCCTGCGAGAGCCCATCTGCGATGCGCCTGTTCGCCCGATCCAACGGCGTCGCATCCTGCCTGATCGCGTTCTACCTCGCCCTGACGGTCGCCTACTAGGACCTTTCCCTCCCCAAGAGGGCTGTCCGGTTTGCGTGGGTGCCTCCCCGGGCGGTATCGTTAGCACTCATAAGTCACGAGTGCTAACCAGCCAGCTACCAGCTACAAGGAGGTAACCGATGTCCAAGATCCTGGCCTTCGATGAGGAGGCCCGACGGGCGCTCGAGCGGGGCATGAACCAGCTCGCCGATGCCGTCAAGGTCACCCTGGGCCCCAAGGGCCGCAACGTCGTCCTCGAGAAGAAGTGGGGCGCCCCCACGATCACGAACGACGGTGTTTCGATCGCGAAAGAGATCGAGCTGGAGGACCCCTACGAGAAGATCGGCGCCGAGCTCGTCAAAGAGGTGGCCAAGAAGACCGATGACGTCGCCGGTGACGGAACCACCACCGCGACCGTTCTCGCCCAGGCGATGGTGCGCGTGGGCCTGCGCAACGTGGCCGCCGGCGCCAACCCGATCGCTCTGAAGCGAGGCATCGAGAAGGCCGTCGCCAAGGTCGTCGAGACCATCCAGTCGCAATCCCGGGACGTCGAGGGCCGCGAGCAGATCGCTCAGGTGGCTTCTATCTCGGCCAACAACGACGCTGAGATCGGCGAGGCCATCGCCGAGGCGATGGACAAGGTCGGCAAGGACGGAGTCATCACCGTCGAAGAATCTAACACCT
>DASQLQ010000179.1:0-4993 GCA_035629935.1 Actinomycetota bacterium | reverse complement strand
CGAAGATCGTTCAGTCGCGGACGCGTCTCTTGGCGATGAATCCGACGAGCAGAACCGCAGTTACTGCCAATCCCACAACGACGAGCTTCTTGCCGAGCTCACCCGCTTCCACCTTGGCCCGGTCGACGAGGTCGTCGACCTTGCGCGCCAGTTCCTCGCGAGTCTCTTCAATCTCCGCTACCGTTTGCCGAGCGTTTTCGCCCACTGGACGTCCTCCTTGATCGTTTGCTTCGTCAGCTCGGCCGACACCGGTGTCGAGAGTTTCTTCTTGGCTATCAACACGCCGATGAGGCCGATGAGAAGAAGCGCTCCCATCGTAGCCAGGTCGGCCGCCCAAACGGGCCAGAAGGTCGCTATGCCATCTCGAGCGGCAAGCAACGCGAAGATCAGAGCGAAGAAGCCCATCACTCCGGCGATCGCGATCAGTGCGACCCCCTTGACCTTCGCCGAGACCGAGGCGCCGAGCTCTTGCTTGGCGAGCTCTATCTCTTTACGCATCAGAGTCGAGAGATCCTCGGTGACCTCTTTCATCAGTTGCCCGGCCGATTTCTGGCCGTTGGTCGTATAGGCCCCGGTCGTCTCCGTGTCTGCCATGTTTCCTCCTTAACCCGTCGCCGTTCCCCGCACCACACGCCGCTCGCAGATCACTGCATTCAGCTCGGCTGCCAACAGGACCACCTGTGACAGTAGATAGGACGCGATCAATAACGTAGCCGCTCCCGCCAAGGTACCGAATGAGGCGGTCCGG
Source organism: Actinomycetota bacterium (assembly GCA_035629935.1). Lineage (GTDB taxonomy): Bacteria > Actinomycetota > CADDZG01 > CADDZG01 > WHSQ01 > DASQLQ01. The sequence continues at coordinate 4,245 of DASQLQ010000179.1, read as the reverse complement.
GCCGACTCTCCCTGGGAGAGGAAGAACGTCCCGATGAACTTGAGAGCCTCGAACACGAGCCCTGTGAAGACCGCACCCGGGAGGACCTCACGCCAGGTCACGACGGTGTTGGGGAGGAACTTGAAGGCCGTGGCGAAGATGAACACATTGATGGCGAAACCACCCAGTACCGCTGCGGCCGCGGTGAAGAAGTTGGGAACGAAGCCCGCCACACCGCCGAGGGCCATGGAGCCAAGTGCCGCCACGCCCAGGATGGTGAGCCACTTGATCGACCGCAGTCGTTTTGCCACGAACCCGGGCTCGACCTGTACTCGGTGGATCTTGTTCAAAGCATGCTCCAGGGCAACGATGGCTCCCGAGCCTGCATAGAGAGCAAGCCCGAGTCCAGTCAGCGCGATCGTCCGGCGGTTGGCTTCGATCCGGGCAAGGCTCTCGGCCCCCAAGGCGTCCCGCATCAATGGGATCCCGTTGATGGCCGAATCGAGGATCTGCTTCCGCAGCTCATCGTTGCCGAACGTGAGGTAGCCGATGATCGCCGCCCCGAAGAGAAGTAGCGGAAAGATCGAAAAGAAGGCGTAATACGTGAGGGCGGCGGCATGCGAACTACCGTCGTCGAGCGAAAACCGCTTGAAGGTCCGGAAAGCGATATCCACCCCGGCGAAACGTGCTCGGGCGCGCTCCATCTGGAGCTTGGCCCGGACGGGAACGCGTTTCACCTGCATGGGACTGGGGTTACCCGCTTGCCCTGCTGCAGTAAACGGAACCGGCTAGCCGGCCCGTCTGACCTTGTTGGCCTTGAGGCAGCGCGTGCAGACGGCGACCCTCTTGGGGGTCCCGTTCACGATCACTCTCATCTTCTGCACGTTCGCGTTGAAGCGTCGCCGGGACCGGCGATGCGAGTGCGAGATGTTGTTCCCGAACCCGGGGGTTTTCTTGCAGATGTCACAGACAGAAGCCATAAGGCCTAGAGGGTACCTCAGGAAACCCTGCTCCCCGGGCCGGAGCCACTAACCTGGCCTGATCATGGAAACGGTTACTCCACCCCCACGCGGCCTCGAGCTCTTCGCCTCGGAGCAGAAGAAGAAACCCCTCCGCGCGACCGGCTCGAGCAAGAAGCTTGCGGCCCTCGGCAAGCTGGGGATAGCGACGGTGCAAGACATGCTCCAGCACTACCCCCGCCGCCACATCGACCGTACGAAGTTGCGAACGATCAGAGAGCTGAAGGACCTTGCCGCCGCCGGCGAGCTCGATCCGGAAGTCACGATCCATGCCCGTGTGGAGCAGATGGGGCGTCCGTTCCAGATCGGCGGCCGAACCGGAAGTCAGAAGAAGCGCAAGACCATGATCAAGGGCCGGATCGCGGACGAGACTGGATCGATCGAGGTCACTTGGTTCAACCAGGACTGGGTGGGCCGGGCCTTGGCGAAGGGCGCACAGGCGTTCTTCTACGGCCGTCTCTCCGAGTTCCGCGGCAAGCTGCAGATGACGGCCCCTCGTTTCGAGATCGTCAAGACGGGGGCCGAGCCGTTCAACGTGGGCCGGATCATCCCGATCTATCCGGCGACCGCCGACATCACGAGCGACCAGCTACGCAAGGCGATGTGGGAGACATTCGAGTCCGTCGAGCAGGTCCTCGATCCGCTGCCCGACGATATGCGCCGGCGTCTCGGATTGATGACTCGAGGTGAAGCTCTTCGCCTCATCCATTTCCCGGAGGCCAAAGAAGACGTGATGAGGGCTCGGAGGCGGTTGGTGTTCGACGAGTTGTTCACCCTCCAGCTCGGTCTCGTATTTCGCAAGCGGTTGCTGGAGCGCACCGTGCAGGGGATCGAGCACCCAGTGCCGACCGCCGACTCGTTGCCCGAGGCGTTCGTCTCGTCGCTTCCGTTCGAACTGACGAGCGCTCAGCGGGACGCTTGCGGTGAGGTGTCTGCCGACATGGCAAAGCGCTACCCGATGCACCGCCTCCTCGAAGGAGAGGTCGGCTCGGGCAAGACGGTCGTCGCTCTCTACGGTTGTCTGTTGTCGATCGAAGGAGGTCGGCAAGCCGCGTTCATGGCCCCCACCGAAGTGCTAGCCGAGCAGCACCATCTGACGGTCGGCGATCTGCTCGAGCGAGCGTTCGGAAGTAGCGAGGGCAAGAACTTGTTCGCTTCTATCTCTAGACGCCCGGTCGTGAGGTTGCTGACGGGATCGACGCCGGCTGCCGACCGGGAGACGATCCTGGCCGAAGTAGCGGCGGGGGAGGTCGATCTCCTGATCGGCACGCACTCGTTGATCCAGGAGGGCGTCGTGTTCAAGGAGCTTGGCCTGGCGGTCGTCGACGAGCAGCACCGGTTCGGGGTTCACCAGCGGAAGTCGTTACGGGAGAAGGGTTCAGTGGGTGAGCCGGACATCCTCGTGATGACCGCCACACCGATCCCACGAACGTTGGCGGTGACCATTTACGGAGACTTAGACCTGTCGATCCTGGATGAGCTTCCGAAAGGGCGCAGGCCGATCACAACCGCGCTCGCCGCCGGGGACGAAGCGCGCGAGGAAGCGTACGAACTGATCCGGCGCGAAGTGGGCTCCGGAAGGCAGGCGTTCATCGTGTACGCGCTGCGCGACGAGTCGGACAAGGTCGAGCTTCGGAGCGCGAAGGCCGAGTCGAAACGATTGGCGGCGGAGGTGTTCCCCGACCTGAGCGTCGGCCTCGTGCACGGCGACATGAAGTCCGCGGAGAAGGAAGCAGCGATGGACGCCTTCCGCAACGGCGAGATGCAGGTTTTGGTCGCGACTACGGTCATCGAGGTCGGGGTCGACATCCCGAATGCGACCGTGATGATGATCGAAGACGCTGATCGGTTCGGTCTTGCACAACTCCATCAGTTGCGGGGCCGCGTCGGGCGCGGGGAACACGACTCGTTCTGCATCCTCGCAACGGACATCGACCTCGCGAAGGCTGCCGAAGACCCGGCGGTAGCGATCGCGGCGGAACGCCTCTTCGCTGTTGAGTCGACTCTGGACGGATTCCGCCTTGCGGAGGTCGATCTGCAGTTGAGGGGGCAGGGGCAACTCTTCGGCGCCCGCCAGTCAGGGATGCCGGACCTCAAGCTCGCCGACGACGTCCTCAAGTATCAAGACGTGATCAAGATGGCGCGTGAGGAGGCCGTAAAGCTTCTCGATGGGGACCCCGAGCTACGCGAGTTCGAGCACCAGGCATTGGAGCGGGAGATGCGAGACCGCTTCCCCGAAGACACACTGGACGTGGTCCAGAGCGGCTGAGTAGTCAATGTTGCGCGGCCCGAGTGCTCGCTCCGATAGGCTTTAGGGCCATGAGAGTGATTGCGGGTACCGCCAAGGGGCGGAGGCTGAAGGCTCCTCCCATGGGGACCCGGCCCATGACCGACCAGATGAAGGAATCGCTCTTCTCCGCGCTCGGGTCTCTCGAGGCCGCCCTCGTGCTGGACCTCTATGCCGGGTCGGGTTCATTGGGGCTCGAAGCCCTCTCTCGCGGTGCGAAGAAGGCCTACTTCGTCGAGAACGCCCGGGACGCCATCGTCAAGCTCGAGCAGAACATCGACGTGACCGGCTTCAAGCGCAAAACCGACATCACGTGGGCGGACGTGCCCCAAACCCTCAGCAGGGGCGCTACCCGTCGGATGGATCTGATCTTCCTCGACCCTCCCTACAACATGCCAGTTGCGTCGGTCCGCGGCGACCTCGAGTCTCTGGTGACCGGTGGCTTCCTCGCCGATGATGGTCGGATCGTGGTTCACCGCCCCCACAAGGAAGCTCAGCTGAAACCGTTCGGCCTCAAGAAGGTGTGGGAGAAGGATTACGGGCAGTCGCGGTTACTGCTCTTCACGCACGAGGAAGAATGACCACCGCCCTCTGTCCGGGCTCTTTCGATCCACCTACCAATGGGCACATCGACGTCGTCGAGCGTGCGTCCCGCTACTTCGATCGCATCGTCGTCGCGGTGATCGCGAACCCTTCCAAGGATCCGATGTTCGACGTCGCCGAGAGGGTCGAGCTGCTGAAAGACGCCTTGACCCACGTGGAGAACATCGAGGTGACTTCCTTCGACGGGCTGTTGGTCGATTTCGCGCGCGAGAGGGACATCCACGTGGTCGTCAAAGGTCTGCGAGCGGTCTCCGATTTCGAATACGAGCTGCAGATGGCTCAGATGAACACTTCGCTCTATCCCGAGCTGGACACGGTCTTCGTAACGGCGAAGCCCTCATGGGCGTTCTTGTCTTC
>DASQLQ010000178.1:0-2651 GCA_035629935.1 Actinomycetota bacterium | reverse complement strand
GCGGTCGCATCGGCTGTGTTCGGGGGTTACTACAAGTCGCAGGAGACGCGCGAAAGCTCCTCTACCGATGCCTGAAGAAACGCAAGGTCAAGAACCTAAGAGCACCGGTAGCGAACGGAAAGACGGTCGGCAGAACGCTGTGATCCACGAAGGAGCCGATCCCGATCCGACTTCCGATGGAAAGCACGCCGACGAGCGCACGCAAGTGGTCGAACCCGACTCCTCTCCCTCGCCTCGCGCGGAGGATGACTGACGGTAGCTAGTTCTTGATCCGCGCGGATGCCAGCTCGAGCGCGTGGTCCACGACGGCACCCTGACGCTCGTCTAATAGGTCACTGGTCTTCGTTGCGGCTAGTTCGAAGAGCTCAAAAACTGCCGTGCACGAATCGAAGAAATCGCTGCCTTTGAGGCCGAGGGCAACCTTCTGTCTGTCGGCATATTCGTCGCCCATGGCTTCACCGACGAGTTCCCACAGATCGTTCTCGCTCCCGTAAAGGATCTGCTCGTGGACGGAGAGCACCTTCGCTAGATCCAACGCGATCTGAGACCGGATCGCTGCGGCCCCCGTCTCTTGGCCCTGATCGAGGTTGCCGATCAAGGTGTGGATCTCCTCCGCCATGAGTGTCATCTGCTCGGCGACCCATCTGGGGGCCGCGTCGCCCAGACCATCCCAATCCCATTCCTCGGCTTTCTGTTTGAGCTCTGCACCGACTCCGTTGGGGTCGATCAACAAGACAGAGGTGCGCCAGCCGGGAACGAACTCACCAACCTGGTCGGGGTCCTCGAACGCCTTTTGGTTGTCCTCGAGGCTCATAGCCGAGAACGAGATCAAGAACCCGCCTTCTCGCTTGAGTGTCTTATCGGGACCATCTCCGACGGCACGCACGTCGAGATCCGACTCTTCGTGAGCGTCGCCTCGGGCGTGGCTCCCGGTGAGGATCGTGGCGAGGGCCCCCTCGTCCATGAGCTTCGCTGCAGCATCCTTCGCCGCCGAGAGCGCTTCTTCGCTTGGTCCTGAAGTCTCCAAAGTCAGCCTTTCTCAGTCGAGGACCGCCATTGTGCGGCAGGTGCGCCTATCACCGATCCTCCTCCACGGGTCCATCCTCATAGGACGCCTTGAGGACAGATTGGTCTAATGGGACGGATGCGAGCAGCGGGTCTTGCGCTGATCCTCGGTTTGAGTCTGCTTGTTGCAGGTTGCTCACCTGTGGCCGGTAGCGGATCAGCGCGTACCAGTGGGAGCGTTGGGAATCCTCAATGTCTCGAGGGCGATTCGTCGTCAGGTGAGCGGCTTCTTAGCTTGAGATGGTCTCGACGTCTGGCTCTGGTTGAGCTCGTGACCCTCGATCCTTTTGATCTATTGCCAGTGGGCCGGCGAGTTCAGTTAGGCACGCACTCTCTGGGAGTCAGTGTGTCACCCGATGGATCGTTGCTTGCCTTGGGGCGTGGAGGTCTAACAAACCCATCAGTTCAGATCATCGACTTAGCTGCGATGAAGGCGCTTGGCGGGGTTCCGCTCGAAGGACGGGGGTGGGTACGCGCAACGAAGTGGGCCCCCGGCGGTGCGTTGACGGCTGCAGTTTCTGATGATCGAAATATCACGCTGAACCACGTCGACGTTAACGGGATGACGCTTCTGGAAAGCGAGAGTTTCACAGGAGAGCTGATCCATTCTGAAGCTGTCGACCATGGCCTCGTGATCGCCTCCGCCCCGCGATCGATCGGTCCCATCACCATCATCTACGTCAGCGATGGGTGGGCGATCAGTTCTGCCGTGATCGGGAACGTTGTCGGTGGAGGCTCGGAGTCCGAGAGTGGGGTCCTCACCGAATGGCGGCCGGCGATGGCTGTAGATCGCCGGACCTCGCGGGTGGCCGTCGTCGGTGAATCCACGGCGAGCCTTGTCGACCTTGCCGACATGAGCGTGGATGACGTGGACCTGGGAGAAACCTCGTGGCTCGGACGATTGATGGCTTGGTTCGTGCCCCCGGCTAACGCGAAAGAACCCATCAAGAGTTCGGTCCGCTTCGGGCACTGGTTAGGGACCGCACTCGCTGTTACGGGCTCGAATTCCACCCTCGATCCTCAGGATCGCATCACCTCCGCCGGGTTGAGCCTGATCGATGCCGCCAACGCTCGCAGCGTTCTGGTTGACGAACAAGTAAGCGGGATAGAGGTGGCCTCGGGCCGAATGCTCGCGTTCGATCACACCGGCCAGAGGGACTCTCGCGAGGAACCCGACCGCGAAGGGATCGGAGTCATCGCCTACGACGAGCATGGGCGTGAGCTATGGCATTCGCTTGGTCGTCGTTACGTCAGCGGACTTCAAGTAGTTGGATGCCTGGCCTACGTTGAAGCGGGGTGGTTGAAGCCTCAGACGGCGATCGTGGACGTCCGTTCCGGACGGGTGATCGACCTGTTGAACCAATATCCGCCCACGCTTCTGGGTGAGGTAGCAGGGACCGGCTAGGACATCGCTCACTACCCCCAAACGAGTCAGATCCTCTACTCGAATGGGGGAGGAAGTACCCATTCAGGACACATCTGACGCGTCGATACCTTTCTTATGAGGAAATCGAGGCTCATCGTCGTGGGATTGCTGATCAAGGCGTTGCTGGTGCCTGCCCCGGCGACTGCAGCCACGGCCGCCA
>DASQLQ010000177.1:0-3102 GCA_035629935.1 Actinomycetota bacterium | reverse complement strand
CCTGCTGAAGCACCGGCCGCATCCCAGTTACCGAGATGGCCGACGACGACGATCGCTCCTCCCTCGGCCACAGCACCTGCCATGTTCTCAACACCAACCCACAACACCCGGTCTAGGAAGAACTTCTTGTCCTCGCGTACGAGGCGGAAGGTTTCCAACCAGTAGCGGGCGTACGACCGAAACGCTTCTTCGACGAGAGCGGCGATCTCACGCGAGCCGGGATCGTGCCCGGTCACACGGGATAGGTTGCGCGCCACTTGGTGCCTCTTCTTGGACCTCTTTGCGGCGATCGACCCGATGAGGGCGGCAACCCGATAGATCCACCTCTCGGGGAGCGCCCTGGCGATCCCCGACGCGGCGACGTATCCGTAATAGACGAGTTGCAGGAGCCGGCCCTCGTCGCTGGGCCGATCGTTGCTCATCGCGCCTGGGCTCGAACGTGGAAGACCCGCTGCAAGAAGGTGACGATCGACAAGGCACCGAGGATCGCCAGCGCGATCGGAACGATGTCGAAGAGAAGACCGGCGATGATCAGGATCACCCGCTCGGCTCTCTCGGCGATGCCTACCTTCGCGTCGAACCCGAGACCTTCGGCCCGAGCCCTCACGTAGGACACCATGAACGAGGCCACCAGTGTCACGAGGGCGAGCGCTGCCACCCGCGGGTCGTCATGCCCCGGGATGTCCGGAGCTACTCCGTAGAGCCAAGCGAGCGGAACGAAGTAGAGGGCGTCGGAGATCCGATCCACGGTCGAGTCGTAGAAGGCCCCGAAGGGTGATGCCTGGCCCTTCGCCTTGGCGACCGCCCCGTCGAAGCCGTCGGCCAGGGCTCCGGCGATCGCCACCAGGCCTGCCAGGACCAGGCGGCCGTCGATGATCGCCCACGCAACGACGCCTTGGATAAGCAGGCCCGCGGTGGTGAGGGCGTTCGCGGAAATGCCGCTTCGTCCGATGGCCTTACCCACGGGTCGCGCCATCCGGTCCCAACCTGCCCTCAGCTTCTGATCCAGCATGGCCGCATCCTAGTTACGCTTGGCCGAACTTCCATCAAAGCAGGGGGTCTCGGCGTGAAGACTTATCCCACCGAAAACATCAGGAACATCGTCTTGGTTGGTCACGGGGGGGCCGGGAAGACATCCCTCGCCGAAGCCCTCCTCTTCAAATCCGGTGCGATCACCCGGATGGGGAAGGTCAGCGAAGGCAACACCGTGTGCGACTTCGACGAGGAGGAGATCCGCAAGGGCATCTCCGTGTCCACCGCTCTGGCCCCCGTCGAGTGGGGCGATCACAAGATCAACGTCCTCGATGCACCCGGCTATGCCGATTTCATAGGCGAGCTGCGCGCCGCTATGCGCGTGGCCGACCTGGCGGTCTTCGTCGTGTCCGGCGTCGAAGGCCTCGAGGTCCAGACCCAGGTTGCGTGGAACTATGCACGAGAGCTGGGGATCCCCAGCATCTTCTTCGTCAACAAGCTCGATCGTGAGAACTCTTCTTTCCGCAGAACGTTCGAGCAACTGCGCGAAGCCTTCGGCATGGGCGTCGCTCCCCTATCTCTACCGTTGGGCCGCGAGCACGAATTCCACGGAGTCATCTCCGTCACCGAGGAGAAGGCTTACGCCTACGACGAGTCCGGCAAGCCATCCGAGGAGCCGGTTCCTGAAGACAGGCAAGCGCGCGTCAACGAGGTTCGCACAGCGCTACTGGACTCGGTCGCAGAGACCTCCGACGCGTTGCTCGAGAAGTACCTCGAGGCCGGCACGCTCGACGATTCCGAGATCATGAAAGCGCTGCACGACGGCATCGCAGCTGCGACCGTGTTCCCGGTGATGGTTGGTGCGGCCACCAAACTGATCGGTGTCGATCGTCTGGCGGAGGCGATCGTTGCGGCAGGCCCATCTCCTCTCGACCATCCCCTCATGGAAGGCGAGGGCGGCGAGACCCGCGAGCCGAAGCGGGACGCTCCGATGTCGGCCCTCGTCTTCAAGACGATGACCGACCCCTATGTCGGGCGCGTCAGCTTCTTCCACGTGTACTCGGGCACATTCAAGGGAGACACGTCTATCTACAACGCGACCCAGAAGTCAGAAGAGCGCGTCGCGCATGTCTTCACCATGCGAGGCAAGACCCAAGAGCCGCTCGATGAGGTCGTGGCCGGAGACATCGGCGCGATCGCGAAGCTGGCGCACACCGTGACCGGAGACACGCTGGCCGACAAGAGCAACCCGATCGTGTATCCCACGATCCCCCCGCCCGAACCGCTTCTTCCCAAGGCCATCGCACCGAAGACGAAGGGCGACGAGGACAAGCTGATGATCGGCCTCCACAAGCTGATCGAAGAGGATCCCGCTCTGCGATTGGAACGTAACGACGAGACCCACCAGACGATCCTGTGGGGCATGGGCGATGCGCACCTCGACGTAACGCTCGAACGCTTGAAGCGGAAATTCTCGGTCGAGGTCGGCGACGTGCCGTTCAAAGTCCCCTATCGCACGACGCTGCGGGGAAAGGCCGATGCGTTGGGCCGCCACGTCAAGCAGTCCGGGGGGCATGGCCAGTACGGCGTGGCGAACATCCGCGTCGAGCCGGTCGCGCGGGGCGAAGGCTTCGTGTTCGACAACAAGATCTTCGGCGGCTCGATACCGACCCAGTTCATCCCCTCCGTGGAGAAAGGCATCCGGGCCGCGATGGACGACGGGGTCGGGACAGGCTTCCCGATGATCGACATCAAGGTCGAGCTCTACGACGGGAAGTTCCATGCCGTCGACTCGTCCGACATGGCGTTCCAACTGGCAGGCTCGCAAGGCATCAAGGACGCTGTCGAGAAAGCCGGGGTCAACATTCTGGAGCCGGTGTGGGCCCTCTCGGTCATGGTGCCCGAGGCGTTCACCGGCGACATCATGGGAGACCTACAGAAGCGCCGCGGTATCCCCGAGGGGATCGAGACCGTCGGTGGCGGGAGGCAGATAGTCAAGGCGAAAGTGCCCTTCGGCGAGGTCACGCACTACGCGACCGACCTGCGTTCGATGACCCATGGCCAAGGGACGTTCTCGTGGGAATTCGACCACTACCAGGAGGTCCCGCACGATCTGGCCGAGAAGATCCT
>DASQLQ010000176.1:0-4004 GCA_035629935.1 Actinomycetota bacterium | reverse complement strand
GTCTCCATCACGAGGCCCGTGTTCACGGCAACACCTGCGTTCCGATGCCTTCTTCGGTGAATACCTCGAGGAGCAGGGCGTGCTCGACGCGACCGTCGAGGATGTGCACCTTCCCAACCCCCGACGCCAGCGCCGTCACCGCGGCCTCAGCCTTGGGACGCATCCCGCTGGAGAGGTCCGAGACCATCGCCTTCAGCTCCTCGAGCTTCAACTCCGATACGAGCGACCCCGAGTCGCCGAGGTCCCGATACAGCCCTTCGACGTTCGTAAGGAACACGAGCTTCGTCGCACCCAGTGCTGCCGCGATGGCTCCCGCCACGGCATCCGCATTCACATTCAATGGGTTCCCGTCCATGCCCGGGGCGATGGACGCGATGACAGGCGTGTAGCCGTCATCGAGCAATGAGTTGGCGAGATCCGGTCGAACCGAGACCACTCCGCCCACCCGGCCGAGATCCTGGCCTTCCGGGCCACCGATCTGTTCGGCTTCGAGGAGACCGCCGTCCGAGCCCGAGAGCCCGACCGGATTCAGTCCCGTCGACTGGAGGCGAGACACCAGGGCCGAGTTGATCGAGCCCAACAGCACGCGGCGAACGAGCTCCATCGCCTTCTCGTCGGTGACGCGCAACCCACCGACGAATGTCGGCTCGAGACCGGCGTCGGTCATCGCTTCGGACACCTGCGGTCCGCCACCGTGGACGACGACCAATCGGATGCCCACAAGAGCCATCAAGGCGAGGTCCTCGGCGACGATCCGCGCCAACCGCTCGTCGTCCAAGGCCGCACCGCCAATCTTCACGACCACGACCTGGTTCCGGTAGGAACGGATGTAAGGAAGAGCCTCGATCAGAGTCGCCGCTTTGGAACCGGCTTGCTCGGCGCTGTTCATGTGCCCTCCGAGTTGAGCGTCACGTATTCCGGGGATAGATCGGCCGAGAGAACCTCGGCCTCACCGCTCCCCGATCCGACGGTGCAATACACGGTGAAAGCGTCGGCTTCCATCTCCTTGGCGGCCGCTTCGAGGGACCCACAGGGCTCGCCGTTGTCGAATAACAGCTCAGACCCGATCGCGACGGTCACGTCGGCTACGTCGAGCGAGCGCGACGCGGTCCCGAGAGCAGAAAGGATCCGTCCCCAGTTCGGATCGGCGCCGTAGACGGATGCTCGCCACAAAGCCGAGTCGGCTATGGCGCGGCCCATCGTTGCAGCCGTGTCCTCGTCGGTGGCCCCCGCTACCTGGATGCGCACCACCCGGTGCCCGCCCTCGGAATCGCGCACGATCTCGAGTGCCAGGTCAGCGCACACCTTCGTCACGGCAGCCGTGAAGGAATCGGGATCGACCGCCTTGGTGCCGGTGGCCAGCAGGAACACCGAGTCGTTCGTGCTTTCGCACCCGTCGAGGGACAAACGGTTGAAGGTCTTGTCGACTGCTCCGCCGAGCACGTCCTGGAGCAGGGCGGGCGTCACATCGGCATCGGTAGCCATGAACGCCAGCATCGTTGCCATATCGGGCCGGCACATAGCGGCCCCCTTCGCGACCCCGACGACGGTCGCATCTCCTGCGGAGCTCGTGGATACCTTCGCCACCGTGTCGGTCGTCATGATCGACTGGGAGAACGCCGTCACGTCCGGCGTTACCTCGATGCCGGGGAGCGACCCGATGACCTTGTCGACAGGCAGCTGCACACCGATGGGGCCCGTTGATGCGACCAGGATCTCGTCGACACTGCACCCGATCCGTTCCGCCGCCGCCTCCGCAGTAGCGAGGACGGCCTTTCTTCCTTGTTCACCCGTGCAGGCATTCGCATTGCCGCTGTTGGCCACAATGGCTCTGACGGGCCGGCCCAAGCGTTCGCGCGACCAATCGACGCATGCGGCCGCGGCTGCATTCCGGGTGAACGTGCCGGCCCAGGAGACGGAGTCAGTGGCGACCAGCAGGCCCAGATCGAGCTTGCCGCTCGGCTTTATCCCGCTGGAGATAGCGCCGGACGAGATGCCCGACGGCCAGTTCATGGCCATACGCCGACCCCCTCGAGACCCGTTGATTCATCGATACCGAGTGCAAGGTTCGCGTTCTGGACGGCTTGGCCGGCGGCGCCTTTGCCGAGGTTGTCGATCGCACACGAGCTGATCAGCCACCCCTTCGCCGCATCCACGTGTGCCGACACCAACGCGTGGTTCGTACCGGCAACCGCCTTCGTGGCCGGCCAGTCCTCGACGACATGCACGAATGCTTCGTTTGCGTAAGCCTCGGTCAGGATGCCAAGCGCTTGCTCGTCGGTGAGTGACGTCTTTAGACGGGAACGAACTGTTGTCAGAACGCCGCGCGCGGTCGGCACGAGATGAGGAGTGAACGAGATATCGAACGCCGTGTTGGAGAACCCTTGCAGGTGGCCCTCCATCTCGGCAACGTGACGGTGCGGGATAGCACCGTAGGAAGTGACGCTCCCGGTGGCTCCGGCGAATAGGTACTGGTCCGCGGCCTTGCGCCCGGCACCCGAGTAACCCGACAGCGCGTCGATGACCACGGGCCCTTCCACGACCGACGCCTTCGCGAAAGGAACAAGGGACAACAGTGACGCGGTTGGATAACAGCCGGGATTCGCGATGCGGGTCGCCTCGCGGATCGAGTCGCGAGCGAACTCGGTTAGGCCGTAGATCCACGAACTATCCGCTCGGTAGTCATCTGCCAGATCGACAACGAGTGGTGCAGTGATCTGATCGAGATGAGCGGGCAGCTCACCTCCCGGCAGGCAGGAGAAGCAAACGTCCACGTCTGCCGTCAGGCCATCCGCCAGCGTGCCCAGCTGCATTCCACTCAAGGCGAGGAGATGGGGCTGCACCTCCTCGAGAGCGGCGCCGGCTCGGGTTCCGGCGCTAACCAGGGCAAGTTCGATCGCAGGATGTCCGCTGAGATACCGCAGAACCTCCCCACCTGTGAATCCTGATGCACCGAGAACTGCTGCCCTAACGCCCATCCGAGGAGTCTAATGCATCTTTCTGCATCTTTATCAACTTAGACCTTCCTATTAAAGATGGCTCTGAAGAGGTCGATAATCATGGGAGGGAAAACGGGGAGGAGCAGTTTGAATCAGCCAGTGAAGGGTCTCCAGCGACCGGGGGCGGCGCTTGCCGCGCTCTTCGTCGCGCTTCCCCTGATCCTGGCGGCCACCGCCCAGCCCGCACACGCTCAACTCGACGACGTTGTGGACACTGTTGACGAAACCGTCGGCGGAGTGACAGATGAGGTCGAGGACACCGTTGGTACCGCCACCGATGCCGTTGAAGACGTGGCCGACCCCGACGAGGACCCAAATAAGGGTCCCGTTCAAGAAACGGTCGACTCGGTCACAAAAGCGGTCGACGAAGTTAGCGGGGGTGCAACCGAGCCAGTCACCGACACTGTGAGGAAGACGACCGAAGAAACGCTCGGACCGATCGATCAAGAAGTCGGTGGAGCCGTCGACGACCTGTTCGAGGGACAAGCTCCGGGGATCGGTAGCGGGTCTACGGCAGGATCTCTTCGGAACACCAGCGTCCTCAGTCGTGTCCGTGACCGCGACGGCGGAGTGCTAGGAGGGCAAGGCGCAGCGGGAAGCGTCGACGACCCGACCACGGTTGGCTCACCCGAAGAGCTGTTGCCTACGCAACCGAATATCGACGCCGAGCGCTCTGGAAGCATCGTTGAACAAGCCGGGCAAATCGCGAGAGAGGTCGCGTTCCCGTTGTTCCTGCTCCTCATGGTCGCAGCGTTCCTGGCTATCCAGAGCCGGTGGGACAAGAGAGACCCGAAACTCGCGCTCGCCCCGCTCGACCTGGACGACCAGTACCTGAGCTTCCGTTAACGGGGCGCCCCTCCGAACGGAGCTGCTCTAGCTTCCGTCGCTACCGGGATGTGCGCGATCCCAACCACACCCAAGAACGTCGTGGGAACCTCACCTCTCAGGACGACAGCGACTGCATCATCGTCGACCCGAATCATGGCCGACGCTTCCAGACCGCGC
>DASQLQ010000175.1:0-67841 GCA_035629935.1 Actinomycetota bacterium | reverse complement strand
CCAGGCCCTCCAAGAGGAAGACGAAACTCCGGCCGGAGAACAACCAGCTCCACCGCTCGGGAGCGAAAAGGAACTCGAACCAGCCGACCGATGCCCCCCCGCCCTGCGCCAGGAAGAACGTCATCGTCTGATCGCCAACTTCGTTTCGAGCCGTCGCACGACGATCGTTGCCGAGATCGTCAGGATGAGATAGCCGACTGCGGCCCAGAAGAACGCCTCGTGCACCCTGGCCGTGCCGGAGTTCACTAAGCGGGCGGTGTGCAATAGGTCGGCCACGGCAAGCGCCCCTCCGATGACCGCGGAGTTCTTGATCATGGCGATCGTGAGGCTTCCCAGAGGTGGGATGACGGTGCGAAAAGCTTGCGGGAGAACTATGCGCCTCAGGGTTGCCGAATAGGTGAAGCCGAGTGAGAGAGACGCGTCGATCTGGCCCTTACCGACCGCGAAGACGCCCGACCTAACCGTTTCGGCGACGTAGGCGGCGGTGTAGAGGCCCAGGCCAACGATTCCGGCGATCGTCTCGTCGATGTTCAGCTCGGCCGGGAGCCCGTAAAAGATTATGAAAACGAGGATCAACAGAGGGATGTTGCGGAAGTACTCGACGTACAGGCTGCCGATGCGATTGAGCCACTTCGATGGCGCTACGCGGAAGGCCGCGACGAACGTTCCGACCACCACGGCGATCAGGAATGCCGCCGCGACGATCTTGAGTGTTGTTAAGAACCCCGAAACGAATTCTGGGAGGTGCCGTTGCAGCACCTCCCAGAATTCCATCGTCTCTTAGTCCGTTGTCGAGGCTGCTGCTAGCAGGTCTCGACGCAGGGGTACGTCTCTAGTGCTTGCTCGAGCGTCCAGTCGGTGGGGTCTTCTGCTTCATCACCGGTGTACTGGCCGACCCAGTTGTCGTACAGGTCCTGCCACGTGCCGTCCTCGAGCGTCTCGTCCAGCACGCCCGAAACGAAGTCAGCGAACTCGGTGTCGCCTTCCTTGATGCCGGCACCGTATGGATCCGTGGTGAGGTCCTCACCGACGATTGCCATGCTGTCGTCCTGCTGTAGGAAGCCGGCCAGGATCACGTTGTCGGTGATCAGAGCGTCGACCGAGCCCCGCTGCAGCTGTGCGAAGCACTCCGAGTAGCTGCCGAGTGCTTTGATCTCGGTGTCGGGCGCCTGCTTGGGAATGACCGTCGTCTCGTAGGTCGAGTCGAGGGCCGTGCAGGTCGTCGTCCCTTCGCCGAGGTCCTTGATGCTCTTAACGTCGGAATCTCCGGGTACCAGGACCCGTCCGTGAGCGATGAAGTACGGCCGGGAGAAGTCGATCTCTGCATCCCGGTCGGTCGTGATCGTCATGGTGGAGAAGACGAGGTCGACCGTACCTTCCTGGAGGAAGGGGATGCGGTTGTCCGAGATGGCCTCGACCGTCTTAAGCTCGACGCCCAGCTCGTCTGCCACCCGCTGCGCGAGATCGACGTCGAAACCTTCGACCTCACCCGACTGCGGGTTCTTGAATCCGAAGAGCGGAACGTCGTACTTGACGCCCACCTTGATCGTGCCTTTTTCCTGCAACTTCGCCATCGTGGAACCGGCCGGGAACTCTTCCGGCTCCTCTGCTCCAGCGCCGGGATCCGTCGGCTCCTCTTCACCTCCACCACAGGCCACACCAAGAAGCGCGACCATGGACAGCGCGGCTACGAGCCCACGCCATTTCCTTACACTCTGCATGCGATTCCCCCTTCCATTTCTTCCTTCATCATCAGTGATGCAGGATCTTGTCTACGAAATCTCGTGCCCGCTGGCTCTGGGCGTTGTTGAAGAACTCCTCCGGGCTCCCTTCCTCGACGATCTTTCCTTCGTCGATGAACACGATCCGGTCACACACCTCCCGAGCGAATCCCATCTCGTGAGTCACGACGATCATCGTCATGCCCTCGCGCGCCAGGTCCCGCATCACGTCGAGGACCTCCCGGATCATCTCGGGGTCGAGCGCCGACGTCGGTTCGTCGAACAGCATCAGCTTCGGTTCCATCGCAAGCGCCCGAGCGATGGCGACCCGCTGCTGCTGTCCCCCGGATAGGTCCGCAGGATACTGGTCTGCCTTCTCCGGGATGCCAACGCGCTCCAAGAGCTTCTTGGCCCGCTCGGCGGCTTCCTTCTCGGAGACGCCTTTCACCTCGATGGGGCCCAGGGTGATGTTGTCGAAGACGGTCTTGTGAGGGAAGAGGTTGAACTGCTGGAACACCATCCCCATCTCGGCCCTCAGGGCGAAGATCCCCTTGCCGGCCCCCGTGATGGATTGCCCGTCGAACCGAACGTCGCCGGAATCGACCGTCTCGAGACCGTTGATGCAGCGCAGCATCGTCGATTTCCCCGAGCCCGAGACTCCTGCGATCACGATCGCTTCCCCGCGACTGATCGACAGGCTGACGTCGTCTAAAACGACGTTCGACCCGAAGCTCTTCGTGACGTGGTCGATCTCGACCAGATGCCCGTTTTTTTGTACCGCCATTGGTTCGCGGAGTGTAGCGGAATAGCTAGAGATACCCCAAAGACTCGAGGCGCTTGCGGATGGCCTCGATCTCGTCCGGCTTGAGGGCCTCCACGTCGGCCTCGGGGGCCTTGTCGGTCACGCCCTTCCGGTGAGAGACGAGATCGCGGAGGACGTAAACGGCGAACTCGGTCACGGAATGGAACCCCGAGCCCTCGATGACCTGTTTCAGAGCCTCGTACAGAGGTCGTGGGATCTTCAGAGTGACCTGGTTGTCGCTTCCTTCTTTCGGCACTAGACCACCCCCGCTATGACGATCAAAGCCACAGGAACTGCGAATAAGGCCGCAGTGAAGGCTGCCAGGCGCGGCTTGCTCTTCACTACCTGTCGTTGGAACTTCCATATCCCTCGGCGGATCTGTGGATAAG
Organism: Actinomycetota bacterium; assembly: GCA_035629935.1. Classification (GTDB taxonomy): domain Bacteria; phylum Actinomycetota; class CADDZG01; order CADDZG01; family WHSQ01; genus DASQLQ01. Next base: position 64,929 of record DASQLQ010000175.1, on the reverse strand, counting down.
CGAAGGCGAGTATCAGGATGCTGATGAGGCTCGTCCCGATGATCCCGGCGAGGACGATCCTGACCGCGGCCGGTGAATGGAGCAGGAACGCCGCCAAGAGTGTGTCTCCCAATGTCGTGATGTTCGCGCCCATGATGTACGGAAGTATGTCCTCGCGTTTCACGTATCCCTTAGCTACAAGGGGGACCAGCACGGTCAGCGCGACCGACACTGACATCGCGATCAGGGCAACGAGACAGCCGAGTCCGAACATCGTCCATTTGCCACTGAGCCAGGACAATCGGTTCCGCTCGATCGATTCTCCCGACATCTCGGGAACTACGGAGTCGATCAACTTGAAGGCGACCAAGAGCAGCCCCAGCCCGCCCACGAAGAGGAGGATCGCTGGAAGGTTTTCGATCCGCTCGAGCAGGGGGCCGAACACGAGATCCACCAGATCGCTGAATTGACCGGGGAAGGTCAGCTTCAGCTGTGCGAACGGCCCCCATTTCAACAGAGCGAAGCCGACCACTGCGCCGGGGACATAGATCAATGCCGTCGTCGATAACGCCATCACCGCGGTGGACACGGGAGCCATCCGCTTGCCTTCGCCTCCGCGCAACGCGTAGATCACAGCGACGAGCAGCACGACGAACGCCGCGCCCAGCCTCGACCCGGTGACCATCGTGAAACCTTCGATCTCGTCGATGGCGCCCGAGGCGACGAGGGAAAGGGCGGAAGCTGCGATCGGGGAGCCCGATAGGACCAGGAGCGCGCCCAACCAGCCAAGCCCCAACGTGGAACCGGCGTTCTTCACCAGTAGGCCCCCGTGTTGCAAGGCGCCTATCCCTCCGGCGCCCGTCTTCATCACCTGCAGAGCCCCGACGAAGAGGAATAAGGCGAGGAGAAACTTGAGGACCCACCAAGCGAAGCGCATCGGAGTGTTATAACACTCCTATAGGAGGGTGGTTCTCGACCCTCAGTCTTTACAGGTAACCGAGGGACTCCAGACGCTTGCGGATGGCCTCTATCTCGTCCGGCTTCAGGGCCTCCACGTCACTCTCCGGCGCTTTGAGGGCCGGGGCGGAGGGGTCTCGCCGGTGCGAGACCAGGTCTCGCAGCACGTAGACGGCGAACTCGGTGACCGAGTGGAAACCCGATCCTTCGATCACCTGCTTGAGGGCCTCGTAGAGGGGTCTCGGGATCTTCAGGGTGACGTGTGCGTCGGCGTCTCTCTTCATGTCGTGACGACACCCACCACGATCAGAGCGATCGGTATGACGAAGAGAGCGCCCGTAAAGGCTGCAAGTCGAGGTTTGCTTCGGACCATCTGCCGCTGGAACCTCCAGATGGCCCTTCGGAACGGGATATAGATGAAGCCCATGATCACTAGACCCATGATGGTTACACCTACCAACTCGGCGAGTATGACTCGAACGGGGGACGCCGGATTGATCGTCCCCGCGCCGACCAAAAAGGCGATCAGGAGCTTGTCCACCAGGGTCCCGATATCGGCCCCGATGATGTAGGGCACTAGGTCTTCCCTCTTGAGGTAACCCTTCCCGACAAGCGGGATCAGAACGGTTAACGCGACCGACACGGACAACGTCGCGATCACGATCCCGATCCCGAGGAAGAACATCGGCCACTTGGATCGCAGGCGCTTCATAACCGAGTCGGACAGTCGTTTCTCGTCGAACTCGGGAACCATGGAATCGAGCAACTTGAACGAAACGACCAATAAGACAAGGCCCCCCACGAACAGGATGGCCGGAGGCCACGATTCGATCCGGCTGAGGATGGGGTCGTAGACGGCATCCAGGAATCCCGTGAAGGTAGGAGGCGATTGGAGACGGACGCCTTTGAAGGAATCCCATCCCAGGATCCCTAGGCCTATCAAGGCTCCGGGAACGTACATGGTTGCAGTGATCACGAGCGTCATCACGGCGGTGGATATCGGGGCCATCCGCTGGCCCTCCGCTCGGCGGGAGGCGAAGAGAACAGCCACCAGTAGAACGACGAAGGCGGCCCCCATCCGCGCCCCGGTCACCATGGTGAATGCCTGTACTTCGCCGATGGCTCCGGTAGCGCGGAGAGTCAGAGCAGTGGCCACCGCGGGTGAGCCCGAGAGCGTGAGCATGGCACCGATCCAGCCCAACCCCAAGGTCGAGAGAGCGCTGGCAGTAAAGCGGCCGCCGGCGTCGAGGATGTCGAGCTCGCCTGCGCCCGTCTTGAGAACCTGGATCGCTCCGATGAAGAGGAAGAGGGTAGCGGCCCAACGTCCGATCCCGATGACCAATCTCAGATATCGAGCGCCGTCGCTTCGCGCATTGGCTCGGTTAGTTTGCACTCACCCTTTTAGCACTCCTATAAGAGGGTTCGCCACAAGCAGGCCGAGCCTGGCGTTTCCCCACATGTCTCTATCGGTATGAGCACCATTTCCGTAGCATTCACGACTTCATGAGGCCGTGGTTGGTGGTTCGAGTCGGGTTGGTGGTTGCCCTCGTCGGGGGGCAATTGACCACGTCGTGGGCAGCTCCCACACGGACGTTAACGGTGCCGGTCACTCTGTCGCGCAGCGTGCACCTGTCCGCGACCGGTTCGCCGGACCCCGTGGCGCTGGATTTCTCGGCTACGCACATCATGTTCAGCTGGCGCGGCCCCCGCTCCACCACCGTCCGTTTCCGCACCGTGTCCGAGGCGGGCGAGGTATCGCTCTGGCAGCGCGCACGGGAGGTGCACGGATCGGAGGCAGCGGAGAAGCTTGGCCGTCACTACTCCGCAGTGTTGTCCGTGGACGCTGCCGTCAGCGTCGATTGGAAGGCACATGGCCGGGTGTCCGACGTGATCCTCGACTACCTGAACACCATGGACGGGCCCCGACGTGAAGTGACCATCCCCAGGGTCGCCGCGGCTGCCGCGAACGAACCGCGCATAATCACGCGCGCGGAGTGGGGGGCCGACGAATCCCTCAAACGGAAGTCCGGAGGTTGCAAGCGCCGGTTCTTCGACTTGCAGCAGATCTTCGTTCATCACACCGCCGGAGAGAACTTCGACCAACATCCGAAGGCGACGATGCGAGCCATCTACTGGTACCACGTGGTCCGGCAAGGGTGGTGTGACGTTGGATACAACTTCGTCATCGCCCCCGATGGATCGCTGTACGAAGGACGTTGGGCGAGACCGTACCGGCCGTGGGAGAAACACGACGCGGAGAACGGCAACCAGGAGGTCGTCGCGGGCGCACACGTTGCCAACTACAACTCGGGCAGTCTCGGGATCAGCCTCATGGGCAACTACTCGCAGGTCGACCTTCAGCCGGCAGCGCGCCGGACCCTCGTAGAGCTCCTCGCGTGGGAGACCGATCGACACGATCTGGTGCCTCAGGCAAGGCACGTGTATCGCAATCCCGAAGGGGGCGGAGCCAGAAGGCTTCACTACATCTCGGGGCACCGGGACGCCGGTCAGACCGCATGCCCGGGCACCACTGTCTACAGAGGCTTACCGACGATCAGGCGAGAGGTGGCGACGTTGAAGGGCAAAGGCAAGCCGGGATCGCTCCTCGAGTTGAGATCTGGGTCACTGCATGCCGACTACGGCGACCCGGCTGTTTTCGAGGGATCGCTCACGGACGTGAAGCTGGCGCCCATGGGCGCCCGGCCGGTGAACGTCTACTACCGGGTCGCGGGAGGCCGGTGGCGACAGGGGCCCGAGACGGTCACGGATTCCGACGGTGCTTTCGCGTTCGAGATCGCCACCGAAAGGAACGTTCAGGCGGTCGCGGCCTACGATGGAGACACCAACCATTGGGGAGATCAGAGCGACGTTGCCCGCGTGCTGATCGATCCTTCGGTCACGATAGAGGCGGAGGGAGGCACTCCCGATACCGCGGGCGTCTCGCACCATCCGCCGGGGACCGAGGCAGTCGTCCTGAGCGGGGCGGTAGCCCCGGCTCACGTCAATCAAGAGGTGGTCGTGAAGATCGAGCACTTCGACGGCTCGGAATACGTCCCCATGGTCACAGAGAGCGTTCCTCTCGACAAAGGCAGTGGCTATCGATTCGAGTTCGGCGTTCCCACCGAGGGCGGAACCTTCCGGGCGTCGGCACTCTTCCGGCGGGACAAGGATCACGGTTCTTCCAGCTCCGATCCCGTGGTGTTCGTCGTCGACCTCTAGTTCCTCTTCAGGGAGATCAGGCCCTTGCAGGTCGGCATCGGCAACGTCGTGCCGGGATCGGTCTTGGCTTCGAAAAGAACCGTCACCCACATGCGTCCACCCTGCATCCGGGTGCCGATCCCAATGTGACGGAACTTCGAGAACAAGATGTTGTCGCGGTGGTCGGGTGAGTTCATGAAGGCGACGTGCAGCGAATCGACGGTGTTTCCAACGCCGACGTTCTCACCCAGCCATGTCCAGTTGGTCACGCGGTTCTTGAGAGCGGGAGCCGGCGTGTGATACAGCGTGTTGCTCTCGAGCATCTCCCTCGTGTGACGTCGAGCTGCCTTCGACAACTCTTTGTCGAGTCGGAGGTTGCCTTGTCCCGCCGTAGCGCGTGCATGGTTGATCCTCGCAGCGAAGGAAGTCTCCGCATCGCGATACGCCCACCCACGCGAGCAGGCTGCAGACGCCGTAGAAGTCGATGCCGGAACGAAGATCACGAGTAGCGCAGCGGTTGTCGCAACGGTCACGATCTGGCGAAGTGTCTTCATCTAGTGCCTCCCAGGCATCACGGGTCGATGAAATGAATGTCGGACATTTCGATGGCCCTCTAAATGGGGCGCTGTGCGTAAGGAGAGGTGCGTAGGCGTTGGTACGTAGCGAAAACTCGTTCGGGTTAGCGGGCTTCCCCTAGCGGGAAATGAGGTCGGGCCTTACGGGTGAGCAGAATCAGCAGAGCGGGGAGCCTGGATTCGATTTTGCCTCGAATGTGACGGTTACCCACAGGCGATCGCCGGCTTGAACGGTGCCGACTCCGACGTACTTGAACGAGGTGAGCATGATGTTCGCGCGGTGCGCGGGGGAATCCATGAAGGCCTGGTGCAGCGATCCGACGCTGCCGCCGACGCCGACGTTCTCACCCAGAAGTATCCAGTTGGTGACGCGACGACTGAGAACGTCAGAGGCCGTGTGATACAGGCTGGCGTTCTTGGCCATGGCGCGGGTGTGGGTCTTCGACACCTTCGAGACTTCGAGGTCGAGTTTGAGGGGAGACTTACCGGCTTCTCTGCGCTCTTGATTCATCTTGCGCACGAACTGGCGTTCTTTGCGCGTGGGTGAGTAGCAGGCCGCCGACGCAGTGATGGCGGGAAAGAGAGAGAAGATCAAGATCGATGCCACCGCCCCGGCGACATAACGCTTGGTAGCGCTCACGGCACGTTCCTCCCAGTTCGGTAGCTGGGCGACCCCTGGGGGGCCCCTGGCTTTGCGCCCCTGCGTTGCCGCAGGTTTGCCTGTTCGTTGGGTGTTACTGAGTACTAATTCGGCACTCCGGGTAGCCGCCTTGAGCGGTTAGGGGTGATTTCTAGACTCCTAGCCGGGCGCCTGGAAGCTGGCCTTGAGCTGCTCGAATATCGGCTGGGAAGCCGCCCAGTCCTCCTCGAGGGTCTGGAAGTTCAGGGCGAACCCATAGGAGCCATCGCTCGTGACGAAGCCGAGGTCGATCGCATGGAGGGTGACCCCGCCGTCCACGTAGGTGAACTCCCATGTGGCCGCATCCATCCCCTTGAAGGTGGTGGGGGTGATGCCGATCCGGCTGTACCCACTGTGTGCGGCCTCGAAGGACTGCTCGAGGGAGCGCCAGGCCCCCGCAGGGGAGTCCCCCGGGGTGTCGGTCCAGTCCAGCCTCAGATAGGTGCTGGAATCGGGATCCAGGAAGTCGATACTCGAATCATCGATGGAGTTCTCCTCTACCTGCCATCCCCCGGGGTGGGCGATCGTGAAGCCGATCGCCTCCTGCTTATAGGTGACCCACGATGGGGGGATAACCGCCTTCTCCGGCTCCCCGTTCTGCCCTGCTCGCGGTTCTGTCGGGGGTGCTTCGTTCCGGTCGAGGGTGATCATGAGGAGGGCGGCTGCGAGTAGCAGCGCACCCAGGGCGCCGACGACCGCCCATGGCCTCTTGGATCGGGCGGCAGTGTGTGTCTGCTGCGGGTCCGGTTGGATCATCGGCTTAGTCGGGCCGACGGTGGGGGCGCCGGACGGGATCAACAGCATGCTGCGCACTTCGGCGATGCTGGGTCGAGCTGCCGGCTCCTTCCTCATCAGAGCCTCGACGACGGTTCGGAGAGGCCCGTCACCGAGCGGCTTCGGTTCTTCACCGACCACAGCCGCGAGCGTCGGCAATGCCTGGCCCTTGTCGAACGGCGGTTCCCCTTCGACGGCGAAGTACAGCAACGCTCCGAGTGCCCATAGATCGGCCTCGGGCCCACTCGTCGCGCTCGTCGCTTGTTCGGGCGCCATGTACGAGGGTGAGCCAAGGATCAGTCCCGTTGACGTGAGCTTGGGATCACCTTTGACCGACGCGATGCCGAAGTCCCCGAGCTTCACCCGACCGGCCGGCGGGATCATCACGTTTCCGGGTTTGACGTCGCGATGGACGATCCCTTCCGCATGGGCCGCCTCGATCGCGCTAAGGACCTCGAGGGCGACCTCACGGGCTCGTGCCGGCGAGAGGGAACCCTGGTGCTCGACCATCTCGGCAAGGGTGGGGGCCTCGATCAGTTCCATGACGATGAAGGTGCGTCCTTCGTCCTCGACCACATCGAAAACCGTTACGACGTTCGGATGGTTGAGACGCGCCGCTGCGCGCGCCTCACGCAAGACCCGCGCCTGGAGGGCTTCCTTCTCTTGGTCGGGAAGGCCTGTTGGGATCTCGACCTCTTTGACCGCTACGGGTCGGTTCAGGAGTGTGTCGTCGGCCCGCCAAACGAGGCCCATGCCCCCCCGGCCCAAAGGCTCGAGCAGGCGGTAGCGCTCCCCGACAAGACGGGCTGTTTCCGTAGGCATGGGTTGCTTGTACCCGATGCCCGGGGGGTTATTCGCCGAAGAGCCTGCCGACCCTGTGGTGGATGGACCTGCGCACCTCGTCCGATTGGGCTTCGGTCAGCTTCTCGCCCCATGAGTTGCGGACATAGAAGACGTCCACGACCCGGCGACCGAGCGTGTCGATCTTCGCCACATGGATGTCGAGATCCAGGTCGGTCAGCGCGGCCGTTACCGCGAAGAGGAGGCCGAGCGCGTCGGGGGCCCGGACCTCGATCACCGTCGAATGCGCCGAAGCCTCGGGGAGGACCCGGACCTCCGGCTCGAAGGGCTTGGTAGGCCGGTACTCACGGATCTTCTTCTCCAAGCGTGCCTCGAGGGCTAGTCGCCCCGAGTAAACCGCTTCGAGGTCCGCTTCGAAGGCGGCCCAGGTAGAACCTTCGGGGACCTTCACGATGAATCGCTCGAGGGCAAGACCTGCCGTCGTCGAAAAGGCTTGTGCTTGCAACACCGAGATTCGGTGTAGCGCGAACACGCCGGCCGTTCGCGCCAGGGTCCCCGGACGGTCCGGCACGCAAACGGTGATCGCTGCTTCGCCGCGCTCTAGGCCTTCGTAAACGCGGTGACGGACTTCGCCCTTCTCCGGTGGGTGAAGAAGGATGCGTACGTCGTCGACCATGTCCGGCACCGATGTTGCTTCCAGATAGGACGGAGGGAGGGTTGCGAGGACGTCCTCGGCACGGCCGGCGAGGCCCGGCTCGTATGCCTCGACCTCTCGCGCTCGCGCGGTGACATCACTGCGGCTGGGCACCTCGCCGGTCTCGAGCGCGACGAGAGCCTTCCGGTAGAGCTCGGCTGTTAGTGCCGCTTTCCAGTCGCTCCATCCTTCGGGACCGGTACCTCGCCCGTCGGCCACCGACAGGATGTACAGCAAACGAAGGCTTCGTCCGTCGCCGACCGTGTCGGCCACGCTGGCTATCACTGCACCGTCGTCGAGATCGCGACGCGTTGCCGTGTCGATCAACAACAGGTGCCATCTGACGAGGGCCGCGACCTCTTCGATCTCGTCACGTTGCAGCCCGCTGCGCTCGCAGATCGTACGCGCTAGTTCCTCGCCGACTATCGAATGGTCGCGGCCGGATCCTTTACCTATGTCGTGCAGCAGAGCCGCCAGTCGAAGTGTGTCGAGGTCACCAGCTTCGGCGGCTGCAGCTTGTGCGATCGGGTCGTTCTCGATGGCGCGTTGTATCTCGGAGACGACCACGAACAGGTGTCCATCGACCGTGTACCGGTGATAGGGATCGTGCTGTGCAAGAGCCCTGATCCGCTTCCATTCGGGCAATAGTGCGGACCAGCCATCCACGTGGTCCAGAGACTCGAGAGCGGACACGCAGTGGCCGCCGGCCAGCAGCTCGAAGAACGCGGTGCGGGTTTCTTCGTCCCACGCGCGTGGTTCCTTGTCCTTGAATACATCTGCAAGGCGCACGAACGTTCTCGGATGGATCGGCCGTCCGCCCTGCGCATGAGCCGCCAGGAGACGAAGCCCGTCCGAGATCTGCACATCCAAGGACTCGTCGAGCGTGAGGGCTCCTTCGTCCACGCTGATGCGATGCCCGATCCGCTTCACCCAGCCGGATCGCTTGGGACCGCCCAACACGCGACCGACGAGTGTGGCCGCAAGTGCGTTGCCTTCCTGCTCGATCGTGCGCGCCGCCGAATGGACCTGGAACATCAGCTCATCCACATCCGTGATCCCAAGGGTCTCGGCGACGGATGGTTGCAGATCGAGCCGCAGGGAGTCGCTCTTGCGTTTCAGCTGCGCATGGAGGGCCTCGCGAACCGCCAGAAGCGTTTCGCCGCCCCCCAACAGTTCTTGAGGGAAGTGGGCTGGCTGCTCACCGATCTCGGCCAGCCATCGCAGCCTGTGGAGGTCGCGCAGACCGCCGAGGTCTTCCCTCAGGTTCGGTGCCAGAACCCACCCGGCCCGCTCTACTCGTTTGTGTCGTTCGGTTGTCGCGTCGACGATCCGCCGCGCTAGCGAGCGCCGATCCTTCTTTATCCATCGTTCGCGCCGGTCGACGAACTCGTCGTACAGCTCGGACGAGCCGGCGATCATGCGTGCTGTCAGCAGTGCCGTGGCAGCATCGAGGTCCTCCGCGGTGTGCTCGATCGCTTCCTTCGGTGTGCGGGCGGCATGGCCAACCTGCCACCCCGCGTCCCAGAGGGGGTAGAGCAGACCTCTGAGCGTTGCCTTCGTGACCTCCGTACGCGGTGATAGCAGGAAGAGCAGATCGATGTCCGAGTGGGGGGACAGTTCCCCGCGACCGTAGCCGCCGACGGCGACCATCGAGATCTCGGCTTGGTCGCCGAGGGTCTCTTGCAGAAGCGCCGACAGCGCGCCATCGGTGTCGATAGCGCGCTGTCGGGCAACCTGCGCCCCATCCGTTAGACGGACGGGGCGCGCCGCTTTGAGGCTAGAGAGCGTCAGTGCCCTTCTCTCCCGTTCGGATCCGCACGATGTCTTCGACTGGAACGACCCACACCTTGCCATCGCCGATCGAGTCGGTTCGGGCATTGGCAACGATCGCCTTGACCACTTCGTCGACCTGGTCGTCGTCCGCAGCGATCTCGATGCGAGTCTTGGGAACGAAGTCCACCTGGTACTCGGCGCCACGATAGACCTCGGTGTGTCCACGCTGGCGTCCGAAACCCCGGGCATCAGAGACCGTCATGCCTTGGATGCCGATCCCTTCCAGCGCTTCCTTCACTTCGTCGAGCTTGAACGGCTTGATGACTGCGATGACGAGTTTCATCAAGCCTCACCGCCTCTCGGCACCGTCACATGGTTCGGTGCGTGAGCGTGAGCCGGCGCGGGGGCTTGGGCTGCGTGTGAGATGAGCCCACCCCCCTGCTCACTGAGTGAGTACCCGACCTCCGAGTGTTGTGCTAGGTCGAGGCCGGTGATCTCGTCCTCTTCGGTCACACGCAGTCCGATCGTCGCTTGAACGATCTTGGCGAGGATGAAGGTGACGATGAAAGCGAATACGAGCGTGACGGAAACGGCGATCGCCTGCTTGCCCAGAAGCGCAAGTCCACCACCGGCGATCAGTCCGTCGACCCCGAATTCGTTGACCGCGGCCGTCGAGAAGATTCCGGTCAGGAGTGCACCGATGACGCCGCCCACCATGTGGACGCCGACGACATCGAGCGAGTCGTCGTAGCCGAAGCGGAACTTGAGACCGACTGCCCACGAGCAAACGACGCCCGCCGCTAGTCCGATGGCGATGGCGCCCATCGGTCCGACGAATCCGGCAGCCGGCGTGATCGCGACGAGACCTGCAACGGCTCCGGATGCAACTCCCAGCGTTGTCGCTTTGCGGTCCTTGCGTGATTCCCTCAACGCCCAGCCGCAAGCTCCGGCTGCTGCGCCGAGGTTCGTGGCGAGGAACGCCGAAGCGGCCAGCTCGCCTGCGCCCAGAGCACTACCGGAGTTGAAGCCGAACCATCCGAACCACAGGATCCCGGTACCGAGGATCGTCATCGTCAGGTTGTGAGGCACGAACGCTTCCTTGCCGAAGCCCTTGCGTTTACCAACTACAAGGATCACGGCCATAGCTGCGATGCCGGCGTTGATGTGAACGACCGTCCCGCCGGCGAAGTCGAGCGCACCGAGCTTAAAGAGCCAACCCTCCGGATGCCACACCCAGTGGGCCACCGGCGAGTACACGAAGATGAGCCACAGCGACATGAACGCGACATAGCCCGAGAACTTGATGCGTTCGGCGAACGCGCCGGTGATCAGCGCGGGAGTGATGACAGCGAACATCATCTGGTAGGTCGCAAACAGACTGTGGGGGATCGTCGCGCCGAGTCCATCGGGATGAACTCCGCCACCCACGCCTGAGAACCCGAGGTAGTCGAGGCCACCGATGAGCCCCCCTACATCCGGGCCGAACGCAAGCGTGTATCCGATCAGAACCCACAGGATCGAGATCAGTCCCATCGCGAAGATGCTGTGCATCAGTGTTCCGAGCACGTTCTTCGCCCTGACCATCCCGCCGTAGAACAGAGCAAGACCCGGTGTCATGAAGAGCACCAAGGCCGTCGACGCGAGAACCCAAGCGGTATCGCCTGTGTCCAGGTGGATCACCCCTCTCTTTGGGCCGCTGGATCAGGCGTCTGCTGCGTCGCCTTCGTCGCAGTCGACCCCGTCACCGGGGGAAGTGGACTTTCTTTACGGGCACAGATTCAGGGGGAGGTGTTTCGGGTTTGTTTCGCGTCGGTTTCCCGGCCGTAAAAGCTCATCCACAGTTTGTTCTTTCGCCCAACGTCGAGACGTTCGGCGTTCGGGCTAGGTGCCACTCGGGTCGAGACGTTCGGCGTTCGGGCTAGGTGCCACTCGGGTCGAGACGTTCGGCGGGAACTAGATGTGTTCGGGCGGTGCTGCCTCTATCCCAGTGTGGGGGCCAGAAATAGCTTGACAAGCGAACATACGTTCGATACTCTGGTCACTCCGCGCTTCACCGGTCCGGCTTAGAGGTGCTCTATGGAGTCGGCCACTCAGCACGACAACCGAATACACCCCGTCGACCGGCTCCAGGCCGGCTACGCCAAGGCGATGGCGGCCCACCGTGAGCTACTCCAAGACATCGTTGCTTGCGACGACGAACGGATCTGGGACGACGGGGCGGCCCGTGACTTCCCTCACTGGCTGGCCACCGAGCTGGGTATCTCTTCATGGACCGCACGGCGGTGGATCATTGCAGCTCATGCGCTCCCTTCCCTTCCTCGTCTAGCTGCTGCGTTCGGAGCCGGGAGCCTCAGTCTCGACAAGGTCCTAGATCTGTGTCGTTTCGCCACACCTACCACCGAACGGAAGCTGATTACCTGGGCGCGACGTGTCTCTCCCGCATGTGTGCGCGAGACAGCAAATGTCGCGGTCGCCACATCGAAGCAGGATGCCGTTGACAGGGACAAGGAGCGCTACCTCCACTACTGGTGGACCGACGACCAGAAGGTGTTGGCCCTGCAGGGAGTGCTACCGGCAGATCAGGGAGCGGTCGTAGCTAAAGCGCTCGACCGTCTCGCCGGACGACTCCCCGACATCGTGCAGGACGACGAAGACGACACCCCACTACCAGAAGGCACGCTCGACGCTCGACGCGCCGATGCCCTTTACGCGATGTGCTCCCGAGCTATCGCCGAGGACCAGGATGCGGACCGGGCCACGATCGTGGTGCAGGCGGAGCTCGGTGCACTCGTCGCAGCGACGAGCGGGTGCAAGATCGAGAACGGGCCTGTGATCCATGCCGACACCGCTCTTCGACTCTGTTGTGATGCCCGGCTGCAGACCGTGGTGCTTAACGGGGGCGGCAAGGTCGTTGGGATCGGGCGTGCTTCGCGCACGGTGGCTAGCTGGCTCCAACGCCAACTTCGTTACCGCGACGGTCGTTGCACGTTTCCGGGCTGCGAAGCGAAGTGGTTCCTGCACGCACACCACATCAGGCACTGGATCAAAGGTGGGCCGACCGATCTGGACAACCTGGTTCTCGTCTGCCACTGGCATCACAAGCTCGTGCACGAAGGCAACTGGAACGTGGCACTCAAAGGCAACGAAGTCTCCTGGTATCGGCCGGACGGTAGGCGGTTCGAGCCGGGGCGTTCGCCGCCGAACCCGTCGGAGGATCAGCGCGACAGACGACTAGCTGCAGCTTGATCGAGAAGGAAAGTCACATCAGGATGACCTGCTAGTAGACGCGCCGGGCAGGTTGTCGGGTCCTCGTCGCCCTCGATGACTCGGCGGACGGTGTCGGCTTTGGCGTTACCCGTTACCAAGAGAAGGACCTTCACTCCGAACAGGATCGCCCGCGGAGTGAGCGTTAGCCCCTTCATCCCATCTGGTCGATCGACTGCTCTGCAGAGATTTTTGGATCTCTTCACGGCAGGGGAGTCGGGAAAGTTGGCACCGACGTGCGCGTCGGCGCCCATGCCGAGCAACATCAGGTCGAGGCCTGCGTCCACGAGGGAAGCGATCTCATCGTGGTACGCGATCGCGGCGGCGGCGGGCTCGTCCTCTCCGCGCATCCGATGAACGGCCCCGGGGGAGGTTCGATTGAGTAACAGGTCGGTAGCCATCTTGAAGTTGCTGGCGGGGTCATCCGGTGGGACGCAACGTTCGTCGGAGAACAAGACTTCGATCCGGGACCAATCCCTCTGCTGGAGGGCAAGGAACGGATAGATCTTCTCGGCGGTTGTGCCTCCGGTCAGTACGACGGATCCCCGGGGAGGCAAATCGGCGCCGATGCGCGCGGCGGCTTCCTTCGGATGGTCGTTCAGCACCTCGACCTTGAACGCCATCAGTCTGGATTCCGCCAGGCTCTACCGTCCTTGCTGAGGAGCTCGTCCGCACGCGGCGGCCCCCACGACCCGGAGTCGTAAGGCCCCGGCCTCCCACCCCGGCTCCAGAGATCGAGGATCGGCTGCATGATCTCCCACGCTTCTTCGATCTCATCGGCGCGAGTGAACAAAGTGGCATCGCCGAGCATGCAATCGAGCAGGAGTCGTTCGTATGCCTCGGGGGTGCCCGACCCGAAGTCCTGCTCGTAGTCGAACTCCATGTCGACGGTTGTCACGTTGACCTCGGGGCCCGGGACCTTGGCTCCGAAAGTGAGCGAGATACCTTCGTTGGGTTGGATGCGCACGCTCAGCACGTTCGGGTCCAACTCTTCGACGGCGGTCTTACGGAACATGAGGTGGGGCACCTCTTTGAACTGGATCGCGATCTCGGTCATCTTTGCGGGAAGTTGTTTGCCGGTCCGCACGTAGAACGGGACTCCGGCCCACCTCCAGTTGTCGATGAGAAGCTTTATCGCGATGAACGTCTCCGTTGAGGAAGAGGAGTCCACCCCTTTCTCCTGTAGATACCCCTCGTACTGCCCTCGAGCGACGCGCTCGCTGCATTCGTCCGAGGCCCATCGCCGTACCGCACGCAGCACCTGCACCTTCTCGCTTCGGATCGCGTCCGCGTCCCAGGAGACGGGGGGTTCGAGAGCGATCAACGTGAGGAGCTGCAGCAAGTGATTCTGGGCAACGTCTCGTAACGCGCCTGTCTGCTCGTAGAACGCGGCCCGGCTCTCGACACCGAGGGTCTCGGCCACGGTTATCTGTACGTGATCGACGTAACGACGGTTCCAGATCGGTTCGAAGATGGCGTTCGCGAAGCGAAACACCAAGAGGTTCTGGACCGTCTCTTTGCCGAGGTAATGATCGATGCGGAATATCTGGTCCTCGGCGAAGCTGGATCCGATCGTTGCGTTGAGGTCTTTAGCCGAGGTGAGATCGGTGCCGAACGGTTTCTCGACCACGAGACGGTGCCATCCACTCGTATCGAGAAGCCCGGACTTGCCGATCCCTTCCGCGATGGGTCCGAACAATGCGGGCATAGTGGCGAGGTACCAGACCCGGTTCCCTTTCGTGCCGGCCTTCGCGTCGAGCTCCTCCAGTTGTTCCTTCAACCGTCTGAAGAAATCGTCATCGGCGACGTCGCCGGTGACGTAGTGGATGTCGCTCGCGAATACGTCCCACGAGCCGGTCGTTGGTTTCATTCGCGAGTGCTCGTCGACCGCCTTGCGGATCTGTTCGGCGAACGCGCTATCGGTGAACTCCGTGCGACCGGTGCCGACTATCGCCGTTTCGGAGGGGATCAGTCCTTCGGCTTGGAGGTTGTGCAGCGCCGGGAACAGCTTGCGGCTTGCCAGGTCGCCGGAGGCGCCGAAGATCACGCAAACGCATGGGTCAGGTTTTCTCAGCTGGCCCACGTTTCATCGAGGAACTCACAGATGAGGTCCGACAAACGGTTCGGAGGAAAGCGAAGCTCGAAGAAGGACGTCGATTGGATCAGCTCTGAGTTCGGCAGTTCGCGTGCGAGAGCCTCTGCATCCGAGAATGGGTGAAGAAGGTCCCTGTTGTGGCCCATGATCAGCGTGGGAGCTTCCATCTTCTCGCGCTCGGTCGGATGCGGAGCCATGCGGCCGGTCAACAGCCCGTGCAGGATCGCGGCTGATGGAACCGGGTCGCGCGACAACACGTCTAGTACGACGTCTGCGTACAGAGACAGTCCTCTGGGGAGGCGGCGCAAGAAAGCAGACGTGTACTGGAAGACAGGTGCTGCTTGTGAGTAAGCGATCGTTAGAGGGAGGAACATAGCGCCGGCCGCAGGGGCAGCCCGTTCCAGAACCGGCATCTCGAGGAACATCGCCCTGCATCGATCGGGCGCGTGACCCGCGGCCTCGAGCGTGACGTTGGCCCCCAGAGAGGTACCGCCGATCACGGCCTCCGAGATGTCGAGATGATCGAGGAGACCGATCACCTGGCGACCGAAGATCTCCATCGAATAGAAGCGGGAGTGGTTCGGAGCGTCGCTGTCGCCGTGGCCCAAGAGGTCGACGAGGATCACCCTGTTTCCGCGGTCGGCCAGGGCATCGGCGAGGGGATAGTGATGGGTCCGGGGGAGCAGGAGCCCGTGGATCAGGACTATCGGGCGCTCGGCGGCTCCCTGTTTACGCCCGCGTTGCTCGAAGGCAATCTTGAACCCGTCATAACTGAAGTGGGGCATGGCCGCAGCTTATTTTGTTCCCGCCGGCGGCCATGCCAGATCCCTCAGCAGTTCTTAGCGGTAGCGACGTTGTTGCATTCGTCGTTGCCATTGCCGCCGTCCGCCAGGTTCTTCCCTCCGCCTCCATCGATGCGGTCGTCACCGGCCTCTCCGTAGAGGTTGTCGTTCCCATCCCCTCCGTAAAGGTTGTCGTTGCCCCCCGCGGCCCGGATGATGTCGGACCCACCCTCGCCGTACAGGAAATCGGGGCCGTTGGCTGCCTCGATCTCGTCATTGCCATTGCCACCGTGAAGACTGTTCTCGCCGGCCCCAGCCTCGATCCGGTCGCCACTGCCACCGCCGCTCATGAAGTCGCCCGCCGAGCCGGCACTCATGACGTCTTTCCCGCCTTCTCCGTAAACAGAGTTCTCGCCGTTACCGGCATTCAGAAGGTCGGCTCCTCCGCCACCGTTGATGTAGTCGTCGGCGCTTCCGGCTGTGATCGAGTCGGTTCCGGCCGCTCCTAGGAGCGTGTTCTCGCCTCCGGCCGCATCGATCCGGTCGTTGCCCTTGCCACCGTTGATGTAATCACCTTGATCACCACTCGTGATGGCGTCGCGTCCGTCTTCGCCGTAAACATCGTTCTCGCCGGCACCTGCATTCAAGCTGTCGTTACCCGCACCACCGTTGAGGTGATCGTCTTCGGCCCCCGCGAGTAGAGAGTCGTTACCCGCGTTTCCCCACATGCCGTCTTCGCCGGCGTCATCGGTGAGGGTGTCGTTGCCCTTTCCGCCTTCGTAGTAGTCGCCGCCACCGTCACCTTGAAGCGTGTCGGTACCAGCTTGGCCGAAGTGGGAGTCGTCCCCCGCGCCGCCCATGAGCTTGTCGTTTCCCTTGCCGCCGGCGAGGCCACCTGTTTCGAGATCGATGCCCATCGGCTCGCCGCCAACGTTCACGTTCACGAAGGTCGAGGTGGAATCGTCACCATCACCTCCGAGCAGCAGGTCGTCGCCCGCCCCGCCCCTGAGAGTGTCTGCACCTGCATCCCCGCACAGGATGTCGTTACCGCCGTTGCCGTTGATCACGTCGTCCCCACCAAGGGCCGCGATCACATCGTCGCCTTCTGTCCCCTCGAGGGTGTCCGCGTCGTCCGTGCCCTCTACCGTCGTGTTCTGGCCGCCGCAAAGGGTGGCTCCGAACGCACTCGGAGCGAACATCGTCTGGATCAACATCAGCCCCGCCGCTACCGCCGTGAATCGTCTGGTCCCCATGCTGCTCACTTCCTTTCCTAGCCGTCTGAAAATCAGAACCCCCGTCTCGATAGCTCGGCCGCGAGCTCTGCGGTCGAACCGACCCCGAGGCTGTCTCTCAACCGCGCGGTTCTTCGATGAACGCTCCGGGGGGAGATGCCCAACTGTCTCGCGATCACCCGGGCGGAGAGACCTCGGGCGACGAGCTTGAGGAACTCTTCCCCTCCGGGCTGCTGCGGAGCTTGTTGAGCGTCGTCTCCTGCCGTTAGAGCAGCGGCCTCTTCCGGCAACAAAGGGACGAATGACATGGGGATCGCTCGGCTGCGCCACCGCTCGGGCACCGCGCTGGGTCGGAGGAATAGCCAGCCTTCTGGCCCCTGTACGTCTGTCTCTACGTGTGCTGTGACTTCCGGTTCTGTCTGCATGCCTCTATTACTTCTGGCCCGGCCCCCGGTAACGGAATCGGGATCTTCGAGCCCTCTGCGTTACCAGTTAGCCCGAGTGACGTACTTGTGGCTGAAGCGGATGACTGAACTCATGACTAGACGTGATGACGGGATGGGGTCCGACCGCTCGTTCGAGGAAGAGTGGCCGGAGCTGTCGCGCCGTGTTCGGAATTCATTGACCGCGCGAGGCGCGTCCTCCTGGGTGCGAGACGACATCATTCAGGAGACAGCGCTGCGGTTGTTTCGGATGTGGGATCAGGTCGACGTCCAACGTTCTCCCAGCGGCCTTGCTCTGACGATCGCGCACAATCTCCTATGGGACGAGCAGCATCGCAAGGCTCCCGGCGAGGTGCTTGGCCTTATCCCGGATGTGCCCGGTAGCCACGACGTGGAACGATCCGGGATCGCGCGGGAAGAGCTCGGCCGTGTTTATCGCCTGTTGCCTCGCCTTAAGTCCAGTCAGCGTTCCGTGTTGCTAGCCGAGATCGGTGGGCCCGAACCGGCCATCTCCAGCGGTGACGCTTTGAAGATGCTGCGCATGCGAGCCCGTCGCAAGCTGACGGCACTTATGGAGAGCGCGTCCGCCGGGATCTTTGTAATGGGGTTCGAGCTTCGGCGGTTCGGCTGGCGCGTGTCCTCGGGCGTCCGGCGGCACGCGATCCCAGCCGAGCTACCAGCCGGCGCGGTCGTCGCTTTCTGCGGAGTTGTTGCGGTTCTGATGGTTCCGTTGCAAGCGACCACAGCTCCGTCCTCAGAGGGAGAAACCTCCGGGAGCGAGAGCCGTTCGTTCGCACCGCGGTTTGCGGTTGAGGACAGACCGGCTTCGGGCCCCGGTGTCGCTGAGGCGGTCTCGGGACGAAGCCGTGTTCGTGACTCCGCGCACAAGGGAGCGGCCGGCGACCCCGGCAACGGCTACCACCTCTACGTGGGCGATGAAGGTCCGGTCAACGGCGAGGCGGGGCTGCAGTTCCTACCCAAGGAAGACGGCCAGGGCTTAGCGCCACCGGAGTGTGGAACCGAGCGCCCGCGCTACACCGAGATCGTCGTCGCCTGCAACGTGCACGCCCCCGACCGTGACGTGAAGCTCGAAGTCAGGGTCGCGGCCCGCCCCTAGGTGGATTGTGCCAACTGGATCAACGTTCCGTGCGCTTGGCTGGGACGCAAAAAGGCTTCCTTCCAATGCGGACTCTCGAGGTTCACGTCGACTAGCTCGAAGCCGTAGGAGCGAACTCGCTCGATGGATGCCCGGATGTCGTCGGTCTTGAGGGTGATGTGGTGGAGGCCTTCGCCCCTCTGTGCCAGGAACTTCGTGAGGAAGCCGTCCGTGATGGGCTCGAGTAGCTCGATCTTCCCTCCACCCGGAAGCCTCATCTGATACCAGCGCCAGCTGCCCCGGTCATCGCCCGCATCGATGGGGCCGTCGCTCAGGTACTCGGCCCCCAGTGCGTCCCGGAAAAGCTTGAGGGCCGGGTCGATGGCGTGCACCGCTACGGCAACGTGATCGAGACGAAGATTGGTCAAGAGGTCCTCCTTGGTTGAAATGCCTAGAATCTCGGCACAGAGGCTAAATCGGGGAGGGATTCTCATGGGACTCGGCGAGCACAACCTGGCAGTGCTGTCGGAGCGGGCCTTCGAACGCAACGGTGATCATCAGGCTCTGTTCTTCGAAGGACAGTGGCATTCGACCGGGCAGCTCAGGGATCGGTCTGCGCGGATGTCCCGAGGCTTCGTAGAGCTGGGGATCGAGCCCAACGACCGGGTGGTCGTGATGATGTCGAACTGCCCGGAGGTCGGGATCTGCTACACCGCGTTGTGGCGCGCCGGTGCCGTGATCACCCCGGCGATCTTCTTGCTCCAGGCAGACGACCTGCGGCACATCCTCGAACACTCTGGAGCGAGAGCGATCATCACCACCCCCGAGTTCCTCGAGACGGTGAAGACGGCAGCGGAAGGCATCGACACGTTGAAGTGGATCCTGTGCGTCGGTGAAGAGAGTAACGGGATCATGTCGCTCAACTCTCTCGAAAACGCGGGACCTGGGGACATCGTCCCCCGGGAGGATTCCGATCTTGCCGCTCTCATGTACACCGGCGGAACGACCGGGCGAGCGAAGGGCGTGATGATCAGTCACGAGAACCTATGGCGCGCGGGCAAGGCCGGACACGATGCGAGTCACCGTGAAGGCATCAACCGCAACCTGGTTCCACTGCCGTTGTCGCACTCGTATGGATTGTTGGTGACGGCCGTCGGATTGCATGGCGAAGAGCAAGGCGTCGCCGCCATACAACGCTGGTTCGACGGGCCGAACTTCCTCGAGCTAATCGAGGAGCACAAGCTGCAACTCGCTGCCGTCGTTCCTTCGATGCTCCAGATGCTCCTGGCGCTTCCGCTCGAGGATCACGACCTCTCCTCGTTGCAGTTTGTCGTTTCCGGCGCCTCGCCTCTGGCTGCCGACGTCGTGCACGAATTCGAGCGTCGCGTCCCGAGTGCACAGATCCGTGAGGGCTATGGACTGACGGAAACCACTGCGTTGGTATCGACGACGCCGCCGGGTGAGCGCAAGCTCGGCTCGGTCGGAAAGCTCGTACCCGGTTCCGAGGTCCGCATCGTCGATGACGAAGGCAAGGACCTGGCAACCGGCGAGGAAGGCGAGATCATCTGTCGGTCCCCGATGGTCATGCAGGGCTACTGGAAGTCGGAAGACGCCACGGCCGAGGCGATCAAGGACGGCTGGTTCTACACCGGGGACATCGGAAAGCTCGACAGTGAGGGCTACCTATACATCCTCGATCGCAAGAAGGACCTGATCATTCGCGGAGGCTTCAACGTCTATCCCCGCGACATCGAGGATGTGCTCGTTCAGCATCCTTCGGTGGCCATAGCGGGGGTCGTCGGCAAACCCGATCCGGTCAAGGGAGAAGAGGTTGTTGGGTTCGTTCAGCTCAACCCGGGACAAGAAGTGACCGGGGAGGAACTCGTTGAGTTCGCCAAGACCAAGCTGGGCAAGTACAAGTACCCACGCGAGGTTCATGTCGTCGACAACGTGCCCCTGACCCCGGTCTTCAAGATCGACCGTAAGGAGCTGCGCAAGCTCCTATAGAGAGGTACTGCTTTACGAGACTTTGATGCGCTTGGTCAGCTTGACGGCCTTGCACTGCACCTCGGTGCCGTCGTTGTTTTCGTAGGAGTGGGCAGGGACCTTGACCGTCCAGAAACCCTTCGATACACGGAACTTGAAGGCTCCGGTTGCCGTGGATGCGTCCCAGCCGGCGACCTTGTTCTTCCACCCGCGCTTGGTCTTGGTGGACTGCACCAGGTTGACGCGGCGGAAGGCGGCACACATCCGGTTGCTCTCGTTGACCTCGGTCACGAAGACCCGGCCCTCGAGCAGGTTGTTCGTGTAGGCGGCCTCTACGAAGGAGTCCACGGCGATGCTGGCCGGAGCTACCTCGCCGTCGGCGACCGGCTCTTCGGCAGTGCGAGCCAGCGCAGGGGATGCCATGAGGGACAGGCAAAGGATCACGGGCGTGGTTCTAGCGAAAAACGACTTCATTGTTCCTCCCAGAGTGTCGGGTTGGCGACATTTGCTTGTTGTTACGTCGGCACCTAAGGGCGGGACTTTAGGACAGCGGGATGATTACCCATGTCCATGTGCGCAAGAGATTCGGACTATTTTTTCGGACTAGTTAATGGTCCGCCAGTCGACGGGCGACGTTCGAGTTGTAACAACGGGCTTTCATCCCCAGTTGCTGAGCCGGCACGCACCGGTTCGATGATTCGCAGAACGCCGGAGTTCGGTCCCCGGCGAGTAGGCGAGCGGGCAGGTCGGGCTCTGCGTAGAAGGGCCGTCCGATCCCCACCATGTCGGCTTGGTTTGGTTCGAGGACCGAGAGGCAGTCGTCCAGCGACCGGATGCCGCCGACCGCGAAGACGGGTATCGACACGGCAGTCTTGGCGGCCGTGAAGTATCGACGGTTCCACACCGGCTCGAACGGATAGTCCTTCGCCGCACGGCGATATCCCCAACGCAAAACCGCGAGCTTGAGCTTGGAGCCGCCGAGCGCTTGCTCGAATCGCTTCTTGATCGACTTCACCTCGAGGATGTCCTTGGGATCGGCTCCCCGACACAACGATGCGTGCGGGAAAACCGATAAGCCAACAGGCGTGATCGCCTGATACCCGAAGTCCTCGGCCATCTTGCAGAGCTGGATGCCTTCGTCGAAGGTGGTTCTGGGTGCCAGGGGTGGCGCGTCTTCGCCGATCGGGATCTTCACCGTCAGTGGGAAGTCGTCACCGGCCTTCTGCCAGATGGCAACGCTTATGTCTTCGAGGATACGTGCCCGGTTTCGCAGGCTGCCGCCGAACTCGTCACCGCGCCTGTTGTAGTACGGCGAGAGGAACTGGTGGATCAGCTTCGCGTTCGATGACGCAAGTTGTACCCCGTCGTAACCGGCCTCGCGGGCCCAAGCAGCGCTGTCGGCGAACGTCTGGATGAGGTGTCGAACGTCTTCCGTCGTCAGGACCTTCACCCGCACGCCGCGCAAAGCCGGCCGGACGTGGATCGGTGGGGGAGACACGGCAGTCAGCGGCTGCTTGCGTTGGGCCGCATAGATCGCGTGCCAGCCCTCCATCGCATAGATGCCGGCTCCCCCTATCTGCAGGAAGATCCGGCCCCCCCAACGGTGAACCGCTTCCGTCACTGTCTTCAAACGCATCGTTGCTGCGCGGGTATTGACGAGCGTCATCCCCGGCGAGGAGCGACCTTCCTCCGTCGTGCACGAGTTGCCTTGGATGATCAGTCCGACCCCGGCCTTGGAGTTGGCCTCGAATGCTTCGGCGTAGACGCCGGGTGCATCGGGACCATCGCCGGCGCCCTCCAGCACCGGCGCGCGATACAACCGGTTTCGGACCGTGCAGGTGCCGATCTGGAGAGGAGAGTCGAGCATCAGAACGCGACGGGAAGTTCCTGCAGGCCCCGTAACGTGATCGTCTCGCGGTACTCAGGCTGTTCCACGGCCAGCTCGATGCTCGGGAACCGCTGCAGCAACTTCGGGAATGCGATCTGGGCTTCGAGGCGGGCAAGCTGGGCTCCGACGCAGAAGTGCGCGCCGGCGGAGAACGCGATGTGATGGTTGGGGTCGCGTTCGATGTCGAGCCTGTCGGGGTCGGGGAACTGCGATGGATCGCGGTTCACACCGCCGATCGCGATCACGGCTAGTTGCCCGCGTTCGAACTCGACACCGCCGACTTCCAAAGGCTCGCTTGCCGAGCGCGCGGTTAGGTGAACGGGAGAGTCGAAGCGCAGGAGCTCCTCGACCGCGCTGCGGGCGAGCTCGGGACGCTCCCGGAGCTTGTCTTTCTCGCTCGGGTTCCGCAGCAACGCGAGGAGGCCGTTGCCGATCAGGTTCATGGTCGTCTCGTGTCCGGCGATCAGAACGAGGTTGCAGGTCGACCGGAGCTCGGCGTGGTCGAGCCGGTGACCCTCGTCCTCGGCTCGGATCAGCTCGCTCAACAGATCGTCTCGCAGGTCTTTCCGCCGCGTCTCGATCAACTCGTCCCAGTAGGTATCGAGATAGTCGGCGGCTTCCTCGATCCCGGCTTGCGCTTCTGCCGTCACGATCGGATCGAGGATCGGGGCGATCTTCCGGGACCACACGCGGATGCGATCCTGGTCCTCTGCGGGAACCCCGAGCATCTCGCAGATCACCTGGACGGGCAGCGGGTAGGCGAAGTCCGAGATCACGTCCATCGAGCCGGTGCCCTCGGCCCGGTCGAGCAACTCGTCCACGATCTCTTCCACACGCGTTCGCAACCGCTCGACGACCCGGGGTGTGAATGCCTTGTTCACCAAGGTTCGCAAACGGGTGTGCCGAGGCGGGTCTATGAACAGCATCACGTTCGATAGATCGCGTTCGCTGGGGGCCGGGCCGAACGTGTCGCCCATCATCGTTCCCTGTCGATCCTCGGCGTAGTTGCGGTGCTCGACGGAGAAACGCTTGTCGCGCAGGACCGAAACGGCATCCTCGTAGCGCGTGAGCAAGCAGGTGCCGAATGGGCTGAAGTGGATCGGGTCCTGCTCGCGCAGGGCGTGATAGATGGGCCATGGGTTCGCCCGGACCTTCGGCGCCATCGGCGAGAACAGCGCCATCTCGGCCACTCCCGGTTGGAAGATGTCGATCTCCTCCGGAGCGAGGTCGATCGAGATCATCTGCTCGGCCAGATTGGTCATCATGTCGGCGGCGTCAGTCATGGCTTCACCACCAATCGGACCGGATCCCCGTCCTTCTCGCTGAGCCGGCGCACGCCTTCGGGCACTTCCTCCAACGGCATCACGTCCGAGATGGAAGCGGTTAGGTCGAGCCGCCCACTGTGTAGAAGCTTCACCAAGTCGTCCAGGTTCTTCTTCGAATACCCGAGATGGCCCATGATCGTTTGGCGTTGCACCGTCAGGAGGATGGTCGGACCGAGCTCGAGTTGGTCCATCGATATTCCAACGATCACCGCGCGGCCCCCGGCTGCAAGACACTGCACACACTGTTGGAGAACCCTGTTCGATCCGACTAGATCGAGTGTCACGTCGAGACCCGTGCCCCCGGTGATTCGTTGAACCTCCGAGACCACGTCGACCTCGAGTGGATCGAGAGCCACGTCGGCTCCGAGTTTGAGTGCCCGATCGCGGGCGCTCGGTAACGGGTCGACGGCCACGATCAGGCCGGCACCGATCAAGCGAGCCGTCTGAACCGCGTGGGTGCCGAGCCCACCGATGCCCCACAGACCGATGCTCTCGCCGGGCTTGAGCTCCGCTCGCTCCGTGATGGCGGCGTAAGGCGTGGCGACGGCATCTACGAGGATCGCAGCTTGCTCGAGGTCGATCCCGTCCGGCACAGGGGTCAGCGTGAAATAGGGAACCGAGATGTACTCAGCCCAGGCCCCGTCGTAGTGGAAGCCCATCAGCTCGAGCTGCAGGCATGCATCTACGCGTCCTTGGGTGCAGCGCGTGCACTTCATGCAAGGACGCCCTGCCATCAAGACGACGCGGTCACCGGGCTTCCAACCCTGAACCATCTCGCCGGTCTTGTGAACGGTCCCGGCCGACTCGTGGCCCATCGTGACGACCTCGGTTAGTGCGGGGAACGACCCGTCGATCAGATGCACATCGGAGAGGCAGATGCCGCACGCCTCGACCTTCACGACGACGTCGAGGGGGCCTGGCTCGGGTATCGGAACGTCTTCGAGTTTGAGCGCCCGATCGGACGCATGGAATCTTGCTGCCAGCACCTAGGTCTCGCTCTTCTGTACGGCCGATGCGAGCCACAGCAGAACGATGCCCGTCGCAGCCAGATACGAGATCACGAACCAGAACCGTGGCGGGGAATCTCCGAAAGCCGTGTAGTAAGCGTGCGTTCCGGCATGCAGCACGAGGAGGAACCCAACGAATCGGACTATCCCAAGGTTATGAAGCGGGTCGCGGAACGCCAGCAATAGAGCGAACGCGACCGAAAGATCGTACGAACCGAGGATGGTCGTCCATCCCGAGGCCGGCCCCCACGCCAGGATCTCTTCTACAGCGAGCTCCGGTGCGAACCAGAACGACAGCCCAACGACGAGATGGCCGACGGCGGCGGCGAACAGAACGAACCTGAGGAACTTGAGTCTGGCTGCGTTCGAGGTCGCAAGCCCGACCGGTGCGGTGACCGTGCTCATGCCTTCGTCATCTCTCCTCTCAGGAACACCGAGCGCAGCAGGTCGTCGCGGCCCCGTAGCTCCTCCGCCGGTCCGGAGAAACGGATCTCACCCCGCTCTATGAAGTACGCGCGCGAGGCAACGTCGAGCGCCAGATCGACGTGCTGATCGACGATCACGACTGCTACCCCTTCGGAGTTGAACTTGCGGATGATCTCGAGCAGGTCTTGCACTACCTTGGGTGCCAGACCCAACGAGAGCTCGTCGATGAGCAGAAGGTCGGGGTCCATGATGAACGACTTCGCCAACGTGAGCATCTGTTGCTCGCCCCCCGACATGCTCCCGGCCGCCTGACGGCGTTTCTTGACGAGCTTGGGAAAGAACTCGAACACCTTGTCGATCATGTGCTTGCGTTTTGCGTTATCCCGTCCATACAGGAAGCCTGCGATCTCGAGGTTCTCGTACACGGTCATCCCGGGGAAGACCCCGCGGCCCCCGGGCATCTGAACGATCCCCTTCCTGACGATCTCGGAAGGGCGCTGACCGATGATCGACTCACCTTTCCAGGTGGCGTCGCCGACGGTCGGTCGCAGGATCCCGGAGATCACTCGAAGGATCGTCGTCTTGCCTGCGCCGTTGGTACCGAGTAGCGCGACGATCTCGCCTTCCCCCACTTCGAGGTTCACGTCGAACAGAACCTTTATCGGGCCGTAGAACGCGTCGATCCGCTCAAGCTGTAGCAGTGGATTTCCTCCTCGTGCGGCCGAGATAAGACTCGAGCACCTGATCGTTCGCCGTGACTTCGTCGGGGGTACCCTCCGCGATGATCTTGCCGAAGTCGAGTGCGTAGATGCGTTCCGAAGTCTTGAGAAGCAATCCCATGTCGTGCTCGATCAGCAGGATTGCGACGCCGGTCTCGTCCCGGATCTGCTTCAAGAGGGGGCCGAGAGCTTCAACTTCTTTCTGTTGGATACCGGAAGCCGGCTCGTCGAGCAGCAGCACCTTCGGTTTGATCGACAGAACGGCGGCCAGCTCCAGGAAACGGGTTGTTCCATAGGACAGTTCGCCCGGCCGGGCGTCTCTCCACGGCCGCAGGTTGACCACGTCGAGGATCTGTTCGACGCGGGCGTGGGCTTGGTCCTCGTCGCGCCGCCATCCCGGCAGCCGCAACATCGCCGCGAACGATCCACTGGAGAGGTGCCGGTGCTGCGCTGCCAGCAGGTTCTCGTACACGGTCAGGTTACGGAACAGTCGCACGTGCTGGAAGGTTCGCCCGAGGCCGATCCCGACGCGCTCGTAGGGCAAAAGGTGGGTTATCTCTTCCTCCATGTAGAGGATCCGACCGTGGGCGGGCTTGAGGAAACCCGAGATGACGTTGAACAGGGTCGACTTACCGGCACCGTTGGGGCCGAGGATCCCGACGATCTCGCCGGCCTCGATCGACAGGTCGACCTCATCGAGCGCGGCGATCCCCCCGAAGTGGATGCTGATGTCGCGGGTTCGAAGGAGACTCATGAGAGGGCCAGGAAGAGCCATGCTCCTCCGACGTTGGTGATGAGTACGAAGGCCCAGATAGCGAGCCCCAGTGCGGGTCGAGCCTTGGTCACCTCGACCAACCGCTTGCCTGCCTGAACGATCCCGCCGGGACGGAACATCATGAAGACGATCAGCACCACGGCTGCGTAGATACCGACGAAAGCGAAGAAGAACTCGGCCCCCTGGAAGACCTGTTGCTGGATGACGAGTGCGACTGCACCGAACAAGGGACCGATCGCCCGATCCATCCCGCCGATCGCAACGAGCGTGACGAGCAGGATAGAAGTCGCTTCGGCCAGCGGGGACTGGAACGCCGAAGGAGTCACGGTGATGAGCAGCAGGGCCAGCAACCCCCCACCGAAGCCTGCGATCAGACCGGACAGCACGAACGCCACCAGTTTCGTCCTGTAGACGTTGATGCCCAGGGCCTGCGCCTCGAGTTCGTTGTCCTTCACCGCGAGCATTGCTCGGCCGGTGCGCGAGGTGCGTAGTCCTTCAACCATCCACACCAGCAGGCCGACAGCAACCAGGCACAAGACGTAGAAGCTGATGTCGCTGCTGAAATCGATCGGGCCGACGATCGGTCGCTCCACGACCCAACCGGCAGCGCCGCCGGTGGCCGCGTCCCATTTGAAGAAGGTTTCGCCGAGAGCATTCGAGAACGTAAGCGTTGCGATCGCGAGGTACAGGCCCTTCAAACGGACCGATGAGATCCCTACGAGGATGGATATCGGCACGGTTGCGACCGCACCCAGCGGAAGTGCGAGCCAGAAGGGCCAACCCCACGAGCCCAGAGCGACGCCGACGATGATCGCTCCGATGCCGGCGAAGGAGTACGGCATGAGCGAGATGAGCCCTGCGTAACCGGTCACCACGACGACCGAGAGGCCGATGATCGCGTAGATCAACGCGTACTGACCGACGAAGAATCCGAAGTCTCCGAACGGGATCGGGAGAGCGGCCAGACCGATCAGAGCAGCTGCAGCGATGAGGTGACTGCGTGTAGGACGCCACCTAGGCCGCTCGGCCTTCTCGTCGGAGGAGGTTTCCTCTGCCGGTTGTGTTGTAACCGGCTGAAGTACGTCGGTCGTCATCCTCCTAGCGCCTCCAGCTCCTGTCTCGAGGCGAAGAAGCGTTCCGTCCTAAGCAGCAACAAGAAGACGATGAGGATCGCGGCAACGGCAGACCTCAAGTTGTTCCACGGTTGTGGGGCGAGAACGAGGAGTTCGCGTGAGAGGCCGAAAATGAAACCTCCGACTAGTGCCATCGGCAGGTGCACGAGGCCGCCGACCAACGCTGCCCCGAACGCAGGGATCAGCAACGTGCCGAACGGGGTTACGTCGAAGACCGTGATCAGTCCACCTTGTTCGCCCGCCGTGTGGGGAAGGACGAGCAGCAGAGCCAGAGCGCCGAGTGCAGATCCGATCCCCCATGCGATCGACGAGTAGCGAACAGCATCGATGCCGGCGAGCATCGCGGCTTCGCGATTCTGAGCCACGGCTCGCAACGCCCGGCCGGTGCGCGACAAACGGAACCAGAGAAGGAACCCGAACGCGACGCCGATAGCGGTTGCCGCAGTGATGATCTCGGAAGACCGGACGGCAACCGACCCGATGTGCCAATCGACCACCGGCAGCCATGGTTGCAAACGCGTGAACTGTTCGAAGCCGAGAGCGAAGGCCGCGAGTGACGAGAAGAACTGAGCTATACCGATGGAGATCAGGATGACGATGATCTGGCCGGAGCCGGAGATGCGACGGAAGACGAGTCGGTAGGAAAGAACACCACCCCCCACAGCCGCCGCCATCCCGATCGCGGCGGCAACGGGTCCCGGAAGGCCGAGGTTACTGAGGACGACATACATGACGAGAGCGATCAAACCGATCGCCCATTGCGCGAAGTTCATCACACCCGTAGTGCGATAGATCAGGACGAGTCCCAGGGCGATCAGCGCGTACACCGCGCCCGACGACAGTCCGAAGACTGTTACTTCCGTTACGGGCGCCGCGAGAGTGATCATGTCTTGACGAAGGCCCGGTAGACCCAGTCGACAGTTCTGAACGGTTGGTAGCGCGTCAGCTTGCGACCCCAGGTGAACCGTTGCAGCCAGCGGCTCAATAACAAGAACCACATCACGATCCCCAACGCGATGATCGCGGGAACGGCGCCCCTGCCCGTTGCCATCTCATAGATGAGGATCTCTTCGGGTTCTCCTGCGGCAACGGGTGCGGTCGCGTCCTCCGACAGAGGTGCGGCAACGTCGAACCCGCTGCTTCCTCCCACGGAACCGATGCCACCGACGGGAGAGGTGATGTCGTCACCGCCTCCGCCGCCCACATCCGTCGTGGTTGGCGGCTCGGTTTCGTCGAGTGGAGGCAGTTCGAAATCACCCAGGCCACCGCCGAATCCGGCGAGCAGTTCCGCTCCCCCCACGAAAACTGCCTGTTGGTCGGTTCCGAGTGTCAGACCGGCGGCGACGATCGTGAGTTTCGTGCCGTCCTCCGACGCGTTCACGTAAGGGGCTGCCATGCCGACCGCGATGCCGGGTTGGGAGATCATCTCTCCGGGCGGCAGGGTGATGGGCTGGCCGCCGAGCTTCACGCCATTCGCCGTCGAGCTCACGGACCACTTCAGACCTTGCGGTGTGCCGTCGGACCGGAAGTCGATGAATGTCTCGACCGATTCGATCGTAAGTGCGCCTCCGCCATAGTTCAGGTCCTCGACAACGGAAGAGAGCTTACCGACGACCTCCCCGTCCTCTTCGTGAAGGTCGACGATCGCAGTGGCCTTCTCGGCGTCCGCCCCGAACGTGCCCGGACCGGTTGCTTGCTCGAAGCAATCCCGCTTGTGACATTCCGTGAAGTGGTAGGTCGAGAGCTGCGTGTTGGAGCGAGAGAACATGTGGCTGTAATCGCTGCCGCCGTCGTTCGCCGCGCCGTCGGGGAAGCAACGTTCCTCCCATCTGCGTTGGGTGCCCACGGCCTCGCTCTCGGTATGCGCTTCGCCATCGTCACGACCGGACAGATCGACGTAGATGCGCGATGCGAAGCCACGCGCTTCATTCAACCCGGCGATGCGCGACAAGGTGCCGAGTGCTACGAATCGGTTGTATCGGATGGGACTCGATTGAGGCGGGGGTTGTTCTCCGCCGGCCGTGTCTCCCGCCCCGCCGCTTGCTGCCTCGGCATCGGGTGGCTTGGGGGTCGGAACCTTTCCCGAAGGGCCGATCTCGACCTCTTTCGGGCAGTTCGGCTTGTGGTTCCACTGTCCTTCGTCGCACTTGTACTTGTCCTCGTCGGGGTTGCACTTCGGCACTGCCTCGACCACGTTCTTGTCGAGGGAGGCCTTCTGCGCATACGCCCGCGCCTCCTTGATCGAGTAGTTCAGATCGTCGGATTGGGCAACGGCAACGGGCGGCGTTACCAGCGCGGTGATGAGCAGCCCGATGATCCCTACCAGTGTCAAGCGCTTCACTGTTCGCACGTCAGTTCCCGACCGCTATCGAGTAGGGGACCCCAACATCATCGAGTGTCAGGAATCCGCCGCTCTGGTCTTTGAACCAGCTGCTTCGTCCGGTGAACTCGATGATCCAACCCGCTGCGGCTCCGAAGTGATCGTCAGGGGTGATGTTGATCACCGGTCCGATGCCTGCACTCCAGTTCTTGAGGTCGTTCTCCATCGTTTCCCGGAACTTCTCGCGCGACAGATCGGGGCCGGTCATCGTGAGCCATAGCGCGATCCCTCCGGTGATCGCCGCGGGGGCATACGTCAGGATGTCTTGCGGCTCCTGCGGGAAGTTCTGGGTTCTGGTTCGCTCGAGAGCTTCGACGGCCGGATATTTCTTCGGACTCGCGAACGGCACACAGGGCAGGGTCGCGCAGTCGGTCAACATCCCCTCGCACGCGTTTGCGCACAGCTCCGCAAGGCTCGTGATCCAACAAGAGGTTCCGGTGCACGACCACTTCACGCCGGAGTCGGCGGGCCGCCAACCCTGCTGTTTTGCCTCGAGCGCGCCGAATACACCGTTGAGTGCATCGAGAGCGATAACGGCGTCGGGGGCCTGACCCCCGTAGCAGGTGCGGAGCGCGGCGATCTCCGACCTCATCCCATTCGGCGCTTCCTGGGCGCGCTTGTACACAACGCAGTCCGAGGGGATCGGGTGCTTCAGATACTTGGCGGTCGCGAGCGCGGCCCGAACCGTCGTGCTTTTCGCGGTTGGGTCCGCAAGGATCGCGAGACGTTCCTTGTCGAACTGTTTGACCAACAAACCGGTGTGCAAGGCAGATAGGACCTGGGGATCGGCCCCGGGAGCGAAGTTCCATGGAGCCAGCTCCGGGTAGGGCATCTCGGAGAAGTGGCACCAGATCCCCGGTACACCTTTCGAGCCCTGGTATTGGGTGGCCGGGCCCATAAGGCTCGTCTGTAGATAGCAGTCACGGACTAGGAAGATGTTCTCGACGTCGATCAGACGCCTCATACCGGCAAGCGCCTCTTCCGGTGTGTTCGCTTGCAGCGAGAAGATCTTCAGCGAGACCTTCCGTCCGAAGATGCCGGGGCGGGTGGGACAGCCCCAGTTCAGGTTCGAGTAGGGGCCGGGGATGAACTGTTGTCGGTTCATCGTTGCTTCAACAGAAACCTTCATCACGCGCGCTGTTTGTTCGCCGAGGGGCCTTAAGGCGCCCGACACGGGGACGATCGTTCCGAGTTTCAGAGTCTTGTCGGTGAATCCTTGCTCCGGGTTCGAGTTGGTCGCGCAGTTCGCTTCGCCGGCGTCCTTCGTGCCCGGCACGCCACTCGCTCCTCCCGATCCTCCGGCCGCCTGGTCGCCGAGGTCGACGCTTCCGCTGCCACCTTCGGACAGAGCGTTGCCGCCACCGCCTGCTTCGTCGAGTGTTCCGGGCGCGACGCCGCCCGCGCCGACTTCACCCGCTTTGCGTTCGACCAAGACCGCATGACCGTTGCAGCCGGCCACCAGAAGTGCGATAGCCATAATGAACGCGACTTGCTTGAGCCTCATCCCTCGGCCCCCCTTTTCTTTGCCCTCCGAAGGTCCAGTTCTCTCAAGGTTCCGACGGCGCACCCGAGAAACAGCACCACCGCGCTGACGACCAAAC
The DNA here is from genome assembly GCA_035629935.1 of Actinomycetota bacterium. Lineage (GTDB taxonomy): Bacteria > Actinomycetota > CADDZG01 > CADDZG01 > WHSQ01 > DASQLQ01. Next base: position 33,347 of record DASQLQ010000175.1, on the reverse strand, counting down.
ACCAAGCGCCCCATCCCAGGCCCGCGTGGAAATTAGTGAAGTTCGCATCCTCGATCGCTTGCCGTGCTAACTCCTGCGCGGCTTGATCGACCAGAGGCAGTTGCCACGCGCTGAGGCCGACGATGGCCAACGACAGCAATAGTGGAACGAGTTTCACGACGAACGCCGGGACGACTTTGAACAAGGGCCGCTTCCGGATCCAGAGAAGAGCTGTCAGCACCGCGAGGCCACCGAAAACGGCGATCGCCAAACCCTCGGCATCGTTGTAGCCCATCTGGACGGCAACTTGTTCGGCGGGGAGCCCTTCGGTTTCCACCTGGGTTGCGCGCACCCATGCACCGAGGCCGCCGAGGATGGCGAGTGCTCCGCCGATCGCAGTGGCCGCGGGAGCCAGCTTGGGCGAGAAGGTCCTGTAAGCCAGCGGTGAAGGCTCGACTTCCTCGACGGTGTCGTCGCCCTTCTCCATGGCGACGGTGGCAGCGCGTTCCTTGCGCGGCCAGGGAAGCCGAAGCCGTCGTCCCGGTTTCGCTTCCCCCGGCGACTCTTCGACGACAGCCTCTTTCAGAGCCGTCTCACCCACGTAAAGGCCCCCCGACCTTCTTTTCTACCGCCGAACGTCGAGACGTTCGGCGTTCGGACTTGGCTTCCAAAGACTTGGCTTCCTCGGGCGCAGAGCCTATCCCCCGTGCTCTTCCAATTTCAGGCCGACTCATCCCGGTCCATAAGAGGTTCGTTAGGTGATCCACGAATTCGGCGCGGGACATCGACCGGTCCTCGAGCCACCAGTCGGTCGCCATTTGCACAAGACCGATGATCCCGAACGCCCACGGTTGGGCGGCCGCTCGGTTCCCGCCGGCACGCTTGAGCCCTTCGTCCAACTCGGCCGCGACATCGCCGGCGAGGGTCCGGATGTAGTCGGTGAGGGCGGCCTGGGCTTCGGGTCGTTCGTAGAAGGCGTGTTGCGCAAGGAATCGGTAGACCTGAGGATCTTGTTCCACGAAGGCGAGATAGGCATCGATCGTCGCTCGAAGACGGAGGTGCGGGTCGGTCTGGTCTTGGACGATCCGTCGTCGTTCGGTGAGCAGGGCCCACACGTAGCGCTCGGCGAGCGCTTTGTAGAGTCCGCCCTTGTTGCCGAAGTGTCGATACAGGATCGGCTTCGTGATTCCGGCTTCGGCTGCCACGTCGTCCATCGAGGCGGTGGGCCCGTCCCGCCGGATCACTCGGTGGGCGGCATCGAGGAGTTCCTGACGACGGCCCGCGCGCTGCTCACCGGTCGCATTTCCGATTGACCCCTCCGCCCGCGGCATGTTACTAACAGTAACCCTTACCACCCGAAACGGGCAAAACGGGAGGAAACGCATGCGGTTTGGTCTGTTCTACGAGCACCAGATGCCGCGACCGTGGCGCGAGGGTGCCGAAGGCGAGTTGTTGCGCAACGCGCTGGACCAGATCGAGCTCGCCGACCGTCTTGGGTTCGACCACGTCTGGGAAGTCGAACACCATTACCTCGAGGAGTACTCGCATTCGAGCGCGCCCGAGGTGTTCCTTGCGGCCGCGAGTCAGCGCACCGAGCGCATCCGTCTAGGGCATGGGATCGTTCAGTTGCCTCCAGCCTTCAACCATCCCGCGCGCATCGCCGAACGTGTCGCGACCCTGGATCTCGTATCCAACGGGCGCGTCGACTTCGGAACCGGAGAGGCGTCTTCCCAGATGGAGCTCGGCGGTTTCGGCGTGGAAAGGGAGCAGAAGCGAGCGCAGTGGACAGAGGCGCTCGATGTGATCACGCGGATGTTCGTCGAGGAGCCCTTCGCCGGGCACGACGGAGACTTCATCTCGGTTCCGCAACGCAACGTCGTCCCGAAGCCCCAACAGAAGCCACATCCGCCCTTATGGGTTGCGTGCTCGCGTCGGGAGACGATCTTGATGGCGGCCGAAAAGGGGATCGGCGCGTTGTCGTTCTCGTTCGTCGAGCCCGAGGATGCGAAGGAATGGGTTGACGACTACTACGCGATCCTCTCGTCGGACAGATGCGTGCCGGCGGGATTCGACGTGAATCCCAACCTGGCCGTCGTTGTTCCACTCTTCTGTCATGAGGACGAAGAGACTGCGATCCAGCGCGGGATCGACGGCGGGCACTTCTTCGGCTATTCGCTGGCGCACTACTACGTCTTCGGCGAGCACCAACCGGGTCGCACGAACGTGTGGAATGAGTTCCAACAGCATCGAGGCAAGTTCGGTTTCGCCCGAGAGATCATCCGGGCAGAAGGGGACACCCTCGGTGTCAAGCTGCTCGAACAAGGTCTGGGGTCGATGCGAGGGGCGGTAGGTACGCCGAAGCAGATCATGGATCTGATCGATCGCTACGAGGCGGCCGGGGTGGACCAAGTCATCTTCGTTGCTCAGTGCGGGAACAACGTGCACGAAGAGGTCTGTGAGTCACTGGAGCTCTTCGGCAAGGAAGTCCTTCCGATCTACGCGGATCGGGCCGAAGCCGCAGAGAAGAAGAAGATGGAACGACTGGCTCCCGCGATCGAAGCCGCTATGGCTCGACGCGAGCCTGCCCGCGAAGCTGATGAGGACTACGTCGTGCGGCCGGATGGTGAGAGGAGCGCGGGTCGCACCTGGACTCTGGCACCTCGCGCGGACACCGCTTCACCGCAGGAGCAGTTCCTCGACCAACTGCGCGGGAAAACGGATGCGGAGCTGCTCGAGATGGTGCGCACCACCCAGGTCCTCGAGCTCATCCTGCACGGGATGGTTGCCGGGTTCGACCCGCAATACACGCGTGGGTTCAATGGAGACATCCAGTACGTCTTGACCGTTGAGGGGGGTGGGTCTTCTCACGAGTACTTCGTGCATGTTGACGGGGAGCTCGCTGAGCTCGTGCCGGGCCACGCCGATTCGCCGGCCGTGACCGTACAGATGGGCGCGCCGACGTACCTGCGCATCGCCAGCGGGGAGGAGAACGGCGCCCTCGCGATGATGGAGGGCAGGATCCAGTTGTTGGGCGACGCGAAGGTGGCGATCAGGCTGGGCGAGATGTTCGGCCAATCTCGTTACTAGCCGTTGAGCGACGAACCTTCACTGCGCGACGTCGTCGACACCGACGTCCCGATCTTCTACGAGCAGCAAGCGGACCCGGATGCGGCAGCGATGGCTGCCTTTCCTCCGCGGAGCGAAGCGGATTACTTCGCACACCTGAAGAAGATACGGACGGACCCAACTGTGTTCATGCAGACGGTCGTGGTCGGCGGCGCCGTAGCCGGCAACCTCGTCAGTTGGGCAACCGATAGTGGGCAGGAGATCGGGTATTGGATCGGCAAGCCCTATTGGGGCAAGGGGATAGCTTCGTCTGTGCTACCCCGGTTCGTCGCACTTGTTGAACAACGCCCGCTCCACGCTTACGTCGCCGAGCACAATGCGGCTTCGATCCGGGTGCTGGAGAAGTCCGGCTTCGTTCCCGGGGGCCGCACCGAGCAGCACCTGATCTACAAGTTCGGCTAGTACTTCTTTAGCTCTTCGCGGGAGATCAGCATCTTGTGGACCTCGTCTGCCCCGTCGACGATGTGAAGGGTCCTGGCATGTGCGTACATCATCGCCAGCGGGGTGTCGTTCGAGACGCCTGCCCCCCCATGAACCTGTATGGCACGGTCGATGACCCATGTAGCAAGCTCCGCCGCAGCCACCTTGATCGCCGAGATCTCGATACGAGCTTCCCTGTTGCCGGCGCGATCCATCATCCATGCGGCCTTGAGAGTCAACAGGCGCGCTTGCTCGATCCTGATGCGAGCCTCCGCGATCCAGTCCCGGATGACACCCTGCTTCGACAGCGGGATGCCGAACGCAACGCGTGACTGGGCGCGCTCGCACATCAGCTCGAGGGCCCGCTCCGCCATCCCGATAGCACGCATGCAGTGATGGATCCGGCCCGGGCCCAAACGTGCCTGCCCGATGACGAACCCGCCGCCCTCTTCGCCGAGTAGGTTCGCAAGCGGGATGTGAACGTCTTCGAAGACGATCTCGCAGTGACCGTGGCCGGCATCGAAACCGAATACCGGAAGGGTGCGAAGGACCTTCACGCCCGGCGTGTCCATCGGGATCAGCACGAGACTGTGCTGAAGGTACCGGGCCGTGCGGTCTTGCGGTTCTGAGAAGTCGCTACGCCCGAGCAACAAACTGAGCTTGCAGCGTGGATCGGCCGCTCCCGAGGACCACCACTTGCGACCATTGACGACGTACTCGTCGCCCACTCGCTCGATGCGGGTAGCGAGGTTGGTCGCGTCGCTCGACGCAACCTCCGGCTCGGTCATGCTGAAACACGATCGGATCTCGCCTTCGAGGAGCGGCTTCAGCCACTTCTCCTTCTGCTCCTGGTTGCCGTACTCGGCGAGGATCTCCATGTTGCCGGTGTCGGGGGCCGCGCAGTTCGTGGCTTCGGATGCGATCGGGCTTCGTCCCATGATCTCGGCCAGTGGCGCGTAGTCGAGGTTGTTCAGCCCCGCGCCGTGCTCCGGGTTCGGCAGAAAGAGATTCCAAAGACCGCGGCTGCGGGCCTCTTTCTTCAGCTGCTCCATGACCGGCGGCATCACGTGGACGTCCTCCTGGGCCATCATCTGATCGACGTAGGTGCGCTCGTTCGGATAGATGTGGTTGTCCATGAAGTCGAGCAGCTTCTCTTGCAACTCCTGCGACTTCCTACTGTGTTCGAAATCCACGACGCCTCCTTAGATGGCAGAAACCTCTTTGCGGTCGAGTACCCATAACCCCAGCATCACGAGCGGTGGAACCCGTTCGCCGATGCCTTCGAAGCCTTCTCCCAATGTCTTTCCTTGCAAGAACCGCGCGTGGATCCCTTCGAGGATCACCGCGAGCTTGAAGAAGCCGAATGCCCAGTAGTAGTAGACCTGCGACACGTCGCGGCCCGACCGGCGCGCGTACTGCTCCAGCACACTGTCGCGCGAGGGGAACCCAGGTGCGGCCGTCGCGGTGATGCCCGAGAACGAACGCTTGAACTCGTCGTTATCGTCCTGTTGCGGCCAGTAACAAAGCATCAGGCCTAGATCCGCAAGGGGGTCGCCGATCGTCGACATCTCCCAGTCGAGAACAGCCACGACTTTGCCGGGATCGGTCGCGTCGAGGATCGCGTTGTCCAAACGGAAGTCCCCATGCACGATGGTCGGAGAGGGAGACACCGGGAGGTTCTGCTCGAGTTGGGAGATCAATTGATCCATGATCTCGAGCGGTCGCGTGACCGACTTCTCCCATTGCTGCTTCCAACGCCGGATCTGCCGGGCCATGAATCCCTCGGGGTGACCGAACTCGCCGAGCCCGACCGCCTTCCAGTCCACACGGTGCAGCCGGACCAGTGTGTCGACGAGTCCCTCGCCGATGAGACGTTTCTGTTCGGGAGTGTCCGCGTACCCGGGTGGGAATTCGTTGCGCACGATGTGACCTTTCATGCGCTCCATCACATAGAACGTCACGCCGAGCACGTCCGGATCGGTACAGAGGTGGATGGGCCGGGGGGTGGGGACGTCCGTGTCACTTAGGCCGCTGAGGACGGTGAACTCCCTGGTCATGTCGTGCGCGGTAGGCAGTACGTGGCCGAGGGGAGGGCGCCGAAGGATGACTTCGCCGGCGCCCGACGTCACGAGGTAGGTGAGGTTCGATTTGCCTCCGGAGATGAGCTCGACGGAAACGGTGTTCCAGGACTCGTCGCCGAGATGTTCGGCAAGATACGGACCGACCACCGATGGATCAGCGCCTTCGACGATCGCCGCCTTCGTCTTCTCGAGCATGTGGTGACTCTAAACGGGCTGTAGTTTCGGGCGGATGGCGACCCTTCAGACGGTGCTCGGGCCGATCGACACGTCGGAGCTCGGCCCCACGCTGGTGCACGAGCACATCTACATCTCTTATCCCGGCGACGTGCTCGATCCGAACGACACGTTCGAGCGGTCACGTTGCATCAGTGTGGCAGTCGAACGGATGAAACAAACCCAAGCCTTTGGCATCAAGACATGGGTGGATCCATGTCCGATCGACCTCGGCCGCGATCCGGAGATGCTGGCAGAGGTTGCCGAGCGCGCCGGGATGCAGCTCGTCTGCTCGACCGGCTTTTATCACGAGCACATCGGTATCCCCTATTACTGGCGGCTCCGCAGCATCGATGAGATCCATGAGTTCTACATGGACGAGATATCGAATGGGATCGGTGACACGGGCATCAAACCCGGAGTGGTCAAGATCGCGACCGGCGACCCGCCTACCGAGCTCGAGAAGAAGGTGGCTCGAGCCGCCGCACGCGCGGCAAAGGATTCGGGGCTGAGCGTGATCACGCACTGCGAGAACTCGAACGGATGGGACGTGCAGCAAGAGATCCTGGCCGATGAAGGCGTCGAGTTATCTCGCTGTCTGATCGGCCATCAGGATCAGGCGACCGATGCAACCCAGCTCGTCAAGATCGCCGAGCAGGGCTCATTCGCCGGCGTCGATCGGGTTGGTTTCGAGGTGCTCGCGCCCGAAGAGAACCGCGTTTCACTGGTCAAGGGGATGCTGGAGGCCGGGCATCAAGAGCGCTTGTGCCTCAGCCAGGACCACATGTGCTGTCTTCGCTCGCACAAGTTCCCTTATCCGATACCTGCGGGCATGGAAGAAACGTTCGATCAGATCGAACCGTGGGTGCGCGAGCAGATGGTCGGTCGTCCGCACGACTACCTGTTCACCGACTTTTGGCCGAAGCTGGAGGCCGCGGGGGTAGACAGGGCGACGTTCGATTCGATCCTGACCGATAACCCACGCAGATTGTTCGGTGGATGAGATGAGCCAGTTCGCCGGCAAAGTCGCGCTCGTGACCGGGGCCGCCTCGGGCATCGGCCTGAGTGTGGCTCGGCGCATGTCGGCCGAAGGTGCACGGGTAGCGGTGGTGGACCTCGACGAGTCCGGCGGCAAGTCGGCTGCGGATGAAGTTGATGGATTGTTCGTTGCAGCGGACGTATCGGACCCGGAACAGATAGCGGCAGCCGTTCGATCTGCGCGAGCTGAACTCGGCCGACTCGACATCGCCCATCTGAACGCGGGCGTCGTGGAACGTGATGTCGATCTGGTGGAGCTGGACGTGCAGGGGTTCCAACGTGCCTGGGGGATCAACGTCGGCGGGGTGGTGTTCGGGGCGAAGGCATGCGTCCAGTCGATGAGCGAAGGGGGTCAGATCATCGCGACCGCTTCCCTCGCGGGTCTGATGCCGTATCCCACCGATCCGGTTTACGGACTAACCAAACACGCTGTAGTGGGATTCGTTCGCTCGGTCGCCCAGCAGCTGGCTCCGCGGAATATCCGGATCAACGCGATCTGCCCCGGATTCGTCGAGACGCCCATGCTCCAGGGGGCGGTACCGCTGTTCCGCCGGAACGACTTCCCCCTCTTACAGCCGGAGGATGTGGCCACTGCGGTGGTCCAGATAGCTACTTCGAACGGCACCGGTCAGATATTCGTCTGCCAACCGGGCAGAACGTGCGAGCTCTACGAGTTCCGAGGGGTGCCGGGGCCTCGTGTCGAAGGAGCAGCAGGTATCGCTCCACCTTCGTTGGGCGATGGCCGAGCCCATCACCAGTCCGATCTCAACTTCGACACTTAGCTCCCTGGTAATTTCATTTGATGAATACACCTGGAGTCTTCACCGATGAACAGCAGGAGCTACGGGCTTCCGCCAAGAGGTTCCTACAGGAGAACTCCGGCTCGGAGGCGATCCGCTCCGCGATGGAGTCGACCGAGGGGTTCGATGAAGCGACCTGGAAGCAGATGTCCGAGCTTGGATGGATGGGGATCGCCATCCCCGAGGAGTACGGGGGTGCCGGCTACACGTTCACCGAGCTTGGGGTGCTTCTGGAAGAGATGGGGCGAGCCAACCTGGCGGCGCCCTTCTTCTCGTCCGTCGTGCTCGGTGCCGAAGCGGTCCTGAATGCGGGCACCGAGGAACAGAGAAAGGATCTGTTGCCCAAGCTTGCGGACGGATCGACGCGCGCTACGCTCGCATTCACCGAGGAGTCGGGGCGCTGGGATGCCACTGGGATAACGCTTGCCGCTACACAGAAGGACGGCGGGTACGCGCTGAACGGAACGAAGATGTACGTCCTCGACGGCCACACCGCGACCGTGCTGGTCGTGGCTGCTCGGTTGGGTGATGACATCGAATTGTTCCTTGTCGACGCCGATGCGGATGGGCTGACGAAAACGCCGCTCGATACGCTCGACATGTCGCGGAAGCAGGCCAAGGTCGATTTCTCGTCGACACCAGCCACGTTGTTGGGCCAGGCCGGCGGCGGGGCCGCCGCCCTCGAGCGCACGTTGCAGCAGGCGGCCGTGGGCCTCGCCGCCGAGATGGTCGGCGGGGCGCAGTGGTGCTTGGACACGGCCACGGAGCACGCGAACACGCGAGTCCAGTTCGGACGACCGATCGGATCGTTCCAAGCGGTCAAGCACAAGTGCGCCGAGATGCTCATCGAAGTCGAGATGGCGAAGTCTGCTGCGTACTACTCGGCGTGGGCAGTGTCTGAAGACGAAAGCGAACTACCGGTTGCCGCTTCGCTGGCCAAGTCCTATTGCTCGGAAGCGTTCTTCGATGTGGCGGGAAAGACGATCCAGGTGCTCGGCGGCATCGGGTTCACCTGGGAGCACGACGTGCATCTGTACTTCCGCAGAGCGAAGTCGTCTGAGATCTATCTCGGCGACGGTGACTATCACCGGGACGTCTTAGCCCGCTTGACGGACATCGGGGGTGATAACTGATGCGGTGGCGGATCGAAGACACGCCGGAGCAGGCCGAGTTCCGTCAACAGTTCTTGTCCTGGGTCAAGGCGAACGTTCCCGATGGGTGGATCGAAGCGCTCGAGAAGGGCGATGAAACCGCGTTCGAGGCTGCGTGGTCGCACTTCGACGTTATGGATTGGAATCGCACGATCGGCGCGGCCGGTTACGCGGCCCCCCTATGGCCGAAGGAGTACGGCGGTCTGTCGGGCAAGGTGTGGATGCAGAACGTGGTCCGCGAGGAGCTGGCTCGTCTCCGGCTTCCGCTGTTCGGGATCAACATCCTCGGTATAGGGCTCGCCGGGCCGACGTTGATCGAGCACGCGTCGGATGCGCAGAAGGAGCGATATCTCTCCAAGATTCTCACCAGCGAAGAGGTTTGGTGCCAGCTGTTCTCCGAGCCGGGGGCCGGCTCCGACCTGGCTTCGCTCGCGACCCGCGCCGAGAAGGACGGAGACGAGTGGGTCATCAAGGGTCAGAAGGTCTGGACGTCGATCGCCGAGTGGGCGCAGTTCGGGATGCTGGTAGCTCGAACCGATCCGAGTCTCCCGAAGCACGAAGGCCTCACGTATTTCATCTGTCCGATGAAAGCCGAAGGTGTCGAGGTCCGGCCACTCCGCCAGATAACCGGTGCTTCGGAGTTCAACGAGGTGTACTTCGACGGTCTGCGCATCCCCGACGCCAACCGCGTCGGCGAGGTTGGTCAAGGTTGGGAGATAGCCCGCACGACGTTGATGAACGAGCGCGTGGCTCTATCCGGGTTGTCCACCAGCCCCGAGGCTTTCATGGGCGGCGCCCGGAAAGATCCCTGGAAGATGTTCGTTCACTCGATCCCTCACCGCGACGATCGTTTGGTACGCCAGAGCGTGGCGCGCTTCCATGTCGAGCGCGAGGTTAAGGAGATGACGGCGTTCCGTGCTGCGGCCGCCCGGCGTGTCGGAGCATCACCCGGTGCCGAGGGTGGCGTGGGCAAGGTCTTCAATGCCGAGTTGAACCAGCGACAGACCTCGTTCGCGATGAATGCAGCGGGTCCGGGGGCGATCGCTTGGCTTCCCGATGACAAGGGGGCCGAAGCCCGTGCCCGGGCGTTCTTGCGAGCGCGCGGCTATTCGATCGAAGGGGGCACGACGGAGATCCTCAAGAATCAGCTCGCGGAGCGGATCCTTGGTCTGCCGCGCGATCCCGCGGCCGACAAGGGTGTGCCGTGGAAGGACATCAAGCGCAGCTGAGCGCCTAGCCGACCGTTTCTTTCGTTAGGACGGTCTCGAGCCAGCCGCCGACAACCGAGAGGAACCTCTCGGGGGTCTCCAGTTGGGGGACGTGGCCGGTGTCGGCGAAGACCTCGAAGCGCCAGTCGGGGCGGATGTTCGCTAACTGTTGCGCGGCCGTCAGCGGGATCAGCCGGTCGCTGTCGCCGTGAACGAGAAGGGTAGGGGCTGTGATCGCCTTCACCGCCGCGAAGAAGTCGTCTTCATTCGCGTTCAACTCGAGCAATGAACGCGCGGCCTCGACCATCGAACCGTTGGCCCACTCCATCTCCGATCGTTCTTTCATCAACTCGATCTGCGCGTCAAGCACCTCGGCCGGGACGCGGTCGGCATCGACGCAACAGAGCTCCATCGTCGTCCGGACCGCGGCTTCGGGGCCCACTTGCGTGAGATAGGCGGTCACCAGCTCTTCGGCGTTGTCCATCATGTAGGTGCCGAACGTCATCGCGACGACCGGATCGGCTTCCTGCCCGGCGGGGTACGGGACCGCCGGATCGACCAACACCAACGCTGCGACCTTGTCCGGTTCCTGCGCGGCTTCGAGGATCGAGATGGCTCCGCCCATCGAGTTGCCGACCAGGATGGACGAGCCGCCCGCTACCTCGTCGACGAATCGATCGAGCACGAGCCGGTTGTCCCTGACCTTGGCCGATCGACCTTCGGGACGCGGTGTGCGGCCGAAACCGACGAGATCAACGGCGGTGACGCGATAGTTCTCGGCCAAACCGGGTGCGACGGCGAACCAGTTCTGAACGGATCCGCCGAGCCCATGGACAAGGATCATCTCGGGACCGTCGCCGCCGAAGTCCACGTAGTTGATGGGGCCGTCGATGTCGACGGTCTTAACGGTGCCCGATCTGCCTGCAGTCATCATGGCCTCCTGTGCCGTGAGGCTCTGGATGATAGGACCAAATGCTCGTGACGAACCGAGCCGGTGCTTCAGAGTCTCTGGACCGAGCGCGTCTGGCGCGCCTCTGCTCCGCGACCCTCTTTCACTTCGTGGCGATGGGCATGTTCATGTCGGCGATCCCTCTTTACGTTCATGACGTTCTCGGAGGTTCGCGAGCGGTTGTAGGGGTGGCGACGGCAGCCTTCTTCCCTGCTGCGGTGCTCGCCCGTCCTTTCATCGGGGTCGCGTTGGATCGAGTCGGCCGACGCCCGGCCCTGTTGGCGGCCACATCGGTGGCTGCGGTGTTGTCGGTGCTGTACTTCGCTGCCGGGTCGGTCTGGGCGATCGTCCTTCTCAGCGTCGTTCGTGGAGGAGTGGGGGCCGCTTTCTATACGGGCGCGGCCACGATGGCCACCGATATGAGTCCACCGGGACGACGCGCGGAGACCGTGACGTTGTTCAGCCTTTTCCTCTACATCGGTTTCGCGGCCGGGCCTGCACTCGGGGAGTGGCTCGCGACGCAGATCGGGTTCGGAAGCGTTTGGGTCACGGCAAGCGTCTTATCTGTCGTCGCGTTCGCCATCACTCTCTCGCTTCCCGAGACATTGGTTCCCCACCCACCCCACGCGGATGTTGTGCATCCTCGCTTCGGACTTCACGGTGCGGCGTTGGGGCCCGGGCTCGTGGTCATGTGTGCGGCCACCGGATACACGGCGATCACTGCGTTCTCGCCGCTCTACGCGCGATCGATCGGGCTCAGCTCCTCAGCGGGTCTTTACATCACTTTCTCGCTCACGATCCTTGCGATCCGCTTGTTGAGCCGCCGGTGGGCAGACCGACACGGGCGCGTGAGCGTTGCGCTGCCGGGCATCATCGGAGCGACGGTGGGGATGACTACTCTCGCCGTTTTCCAGTTTCCCTGGGCCGCTTATCTTGGGGTTGCCGCTTACAGCGCGGGGTTCGCCGTTCTCTTCCCGGCGTTGCTCGCTCTCACGGCTGATCGCGTAGGCGATCACGAACGAGGAGCCGCTCTCGCAACGTTCACGGTTTTCTTCGACATCGGAGGTGGCGCCGGCACCTACCTGGTGGGCCTGATCGCCAACAGTTACGGGTTCGGCGTGGGCTACGGACTACCGGCAGTACTCTGCGCCGGCGCGGCGCTGGCTTTCGGGACGCGGGTTCTCCTCAGGCAAAGACCAGGTAGAGAACCTCGCCTACCATCGCCGGCTTCTCCTGATCCTTGATCTCGACCTCGACGCCGACCTTGTAGAGAAGCCCGTCGCCCTTCGGTTGCGCGGACAGGAGCTTGGCCTTGAGTCTCACGTCCGATCCCGATGGAACGGGGTTCGTGAAGCGCACCTTGTCGGTGCCGTAGTTGATGCCCATCTTTGCGCCCGTGACCGACATGACTTGAGACATCAACATGGGTAACAGTGAAAGAGACAGGTAACCGTGGGCGATGGTCTGGCCGAACGGTCCCTGCTTCGCCATCTCCTGATCCACGTGGATCCACTGGTGGTCGCCGGTTGCATCGGCGAACAGGTCGATGTGCTTCTGCTCGACGCGGTGCCAGTCACTGGTCCCGAGATCCTTCTCGCCACTGAGGCTCTTGAGCTCTTCGACGCTGACTTCGGTGGGCATATCTACCTCTCTTTCTCGCCGCCGGTCGAGACCGCCGGCGTTCGACGGACCGCCCCTTATTCCGGTTTCTCGTCCTTACCATGCCAGGGTCTTCCCGCGGTTTCGGACGGGAGGACGATCTGTGTGCAACGGGCGCCGGCCGTGTGCTTGCCGTCCTCATCGAATAGATCGGCGGCGCAGAAAATGGCGCGCTTCGTTCGACTTACGACGCGACCTTCGGCACGTAGCAGGCCCGGGCGGGTGGCCCGGAAGAACTCGACGTTGAGGTTGGACGTCAGGAATGCCTCATCGTTGTTCAAGAGCGTCCAGCACGCTCCACCCATCGCCGTGTCGAGGATCGTCGAGACCATCCCTCCGTGGACGATGTGTCCGGACATGATGGGGAACGAGTAATCCTCGGTTGCCTTCCACTCGATCACCTGACGTCCCGGCTCCCAGAGTGTTCTGTTGTAGCCGAGCGTGCGCCAGATATGGGGCCCCTCGGGTCGACGTTCCTCCCACTTCTCGAGGTCGTGGAAGTGGTCGCCGGGTTTGAACTTATTCACGCCTCGATCTTCGCGGGTTCGGACGGAGGAGTGATCCGGATGGCCATCAACCGCGCGAACCCGGCGATACAAAGGAACAGCAGCCCCAAGGCCACCCATCGAAGGCCGTCGGGCGGGATGATCCTCAGCGGCCCGCCGGAACGGCTGACGGCAGATGCGCGCAGCGGGACTCCGCCTTTCGGGAGCTTGTACGGAAGACGTTTCTTGAAGCTGCCCCACTCGGGTGCCGGCAGCTCGGGGATGCCGCCGAGACCACGCGATCCCGGAAGCGCAGCGCCGCCCGGCAAGCCGGTCGCACCGACGGACCCGTTGGTGGAGTAACTCCCTCCGCGTTTGGAAGAGCCACCCGACTTCCCCGTTCCGCCTCCCCCTGCGCCGGACCCGGGGGCTGGGGCCGAAACCGTCATCGTCAATTGCTCGGTCGGCACCGACTCGATGCCTTCCGGAGAGGCGTCGCTGTGCCGGATCGCGACCACCCGGTAGGAGAAGCGGCCGGAGCCGGGAGCCTCCGTGAAGATCGTCTCCGTCACAGTTGCTGCCTCGACATAGTCACTTCCGAAGTAGCGCTCGACGCGGTATCCGGTTATGTCGGGCTCCGGATTAGCGTCCCAGGCGATGGTTACGTCGCGGCCGGCAACGCTGGTGCTCAATCCGCTGGGGACGGCAGGCTGGTTGTTGACGATGGCCAGCGCGCTCAGTTGATCCTCGCCTCCACTGTGCGAGACGGCGCGGACCTGCACCGAGTACTCCCTGTTTCGCGCCAGACCGGACGACCCCACATAGCGAGTCGTGTCCCAGTCGAAGGACGCATCGACGTTCTGTTTGATGCCGTTGGGCGACTGGTCGATGACGACCTCGCCATCAACGGTCAGCGTGAGCCGTCTGATCCCCGATGTTGCAGAGGCATGGACCGAAAGCGGCAATGTGCCGCTGACACTTGCGCCATCCTGCAATCCGTCGAGTTGCACGGTCACGCCGCGCTGTGCACCGGCCGGCGGAGCGAAGACGACAAGGAGCGCTGCAGCGATGAGAAGTGCGCGTAGCTTCATCGAGCAGCCTCCGCAACGACATCGGTGGACTGGATCAGATTTGCTCGGACCACGATCCGATAGTCGGCACTTCCCTCGGGGTGGCAAGAGGTGAGGGTCAGGTAGGAACCTCGCTTGGGATAACGGTTGATCACGGACCAGTCATCCAATTCGACGACGCGCGGTTGGCCCTCGATCTCGTAGACGTGCCGTTCGAGCGGCGTCGTCAAGATCACGCGGTCGCCCTCTTGGAGCTCGTCCATCCGGTTGAACGGTTTGCCGTATGTCGTGCGGTGACCGGCGATGGCGACGTTCCCCTTCTCACCGGGCAGAGGCGTCTTCGGATAGTGCCCTGCTCCTGCTTGCAGCGCGGAGAGAGTCGTTCCTTCAACGACAACAACGTCGACACCCAGGCGTGGGATCTCGAGTTGCGTCAAAGGCTCGCCGACTTTCACTCTGCCGGCTTCGTAGTCGACGGCTTTGGCGGCCAGGTCTCCGGCCAGGCCCCGTTGGATCCGGGCCGCCCAGAGATCGGTAGCGAACGGATAAGCGACGACCCCGATACCCGCGAGGGCAAGGACGATCGCCGCGCCCGTGAGCACGCGGCTGATCAGCCGAGGTGATGGCCGGCGGAACGGCATAGGCGATCCTTGTTGGTTCTAGTGGGTGAAGCGCCGCCGGAGAGCCAGCGCTGCCAGGGCTCCGACAACCAAGATGAGACCCAACCACCGCAGGTCCGTGCCACCGGTTGCCGGCAAGGCGACGGGAGGACGTTCCTGCTGTTGCGGTTGGACCTGCTTCGCGTTGACGGCGGCGGTTGCACGACCGAGCCCGACCTTGAGCCCGCCTTGCACGCCCTTGAGCAGGTGCAGCCTGACCGCGTCGGCGCCCGCAACCGCTGAGCCTTTCGTTTCCTTGGTGGTCGCTGCCGCCGCCGAGATCGTCGATTCGGCTGGAGTTCCTTGGAGAATCGTGACCGTCTGTCCCGGTGCAACTGGGATCTCGGTATAGGTGGGCTCGAGCTTGGTGATGTCACGCACCTTGACGGTGACGATCGCAGCCGATGCCTCTGAAGACGAAGAAGCGTCCGCTTTGAGCACCTCTGCACTAGCGCTGGCAGCGCCGACCTCGATGATGATCAATCCGTCTTCGACGGCGTTCGAGCTGCCCGGGATGGGGATCCCATCGGTGTCGAGATCGGGGATACCGACGACACCGATGCGAGCACCCGCGGCGGTCGATCTGACGGAGAGAGCGGGACCCTTGGCGCTGACGTTTGACGTCGCCGGGCCCGCGACGATCTTGATCGCCTGGCCTTCGTCGACGGAGTCGAGGAGCTGATCGACGGCATTCCTGACCTGCTCGGGAGCCTGCTGGATGATCTCCTGGAGCTGATCGACGAGCTGCTCTTTGACGTCTTCGGCTTGAGGCACGAGCGCGGTTAGGTCGAGGCCGAGCGAGATGTCCGCAACCTTGCCTTCGTTGGTCGTGATGGGGAGCTCACCACCGACGATGCCGGAGATGCTCGACCCGCAGGCGATGTCGACGTTGAGGACGCTGCCCAGTGGCTCGGGGACGGATGGAGCCGCGCAGGTTTCGCCGGCCTCACCTTTGTTCCCGTCGGTCGAAGACTTCTCGGTGGTCGACTCGGCGCAAGGCAAGTTGTCGGGGTCCGGGTTGTCGGCGAGCACCGCGCACTGACCGGCCGCAACGCCGATCGCCATAGGCGAGGAATCGGCGCGGGACATGGCAAGGCCCAGCGTTATCCCCTGGTCTCCGAGCGCGACTTCCAACGCGCGCGCTTCACCCTCGAGAGCGAACGTTGTCTTGGCTTCCGCCTCGGCTGCAGGTGCTGCAGGGGCGAATGACATCAGAAGTGTCATCGCCGCGATGAATACGGGGATGCGTCGCGCCACGGGGGTCCTCCTTGGATGATTCTGGGTCGCCGTCGCCGGGAAATCTACTCGCCGAAGGGTCGTTTTGGCAACATTACGTGGTTAATGACTCACAGAATGCTATTTGTGGCGATTTGTCCTAGCTGCCAAGTTGCTCTGCGCCGACGGTCGAGCCCGCCGGCGTTCGGGCTAGGTCTCTAGCGGTTCCACGTTTTCGAGGCTCTCGATGAGCTCACGCTTCAGGACCTTGCCGGTGGAGGTGCGGGGCAGCTCGTCGATGATCTCGACCCGCTTAGGCACCTTGTAAGAAGCGAGGTCCTTCTCGCACGCGCTCTGCACCTTGTCCTCCGACGTGGATCCCACAACGAAAGCTGCGAGGACCTCTCCGTACTCATCGTCCTTCACGCCCAGGACGGCGGCTTCGTCCACGCCATCGAGGGACTCGATGAGCTCCTCGATCTCGATCGGATAGACGTTCTCTCCACCGACCACGACCATGTCATCGGCCCGGCCCTCGATGAACAGATGCCCATCACCGTCGAGATAACCAAGGTCGCCGATCGACATGTACCCGTCGCGCTCATCCTTCGTTTCGCCCGAGGTGTAACCCTCGAAAAGGATGCTGCTCTTCACGAACAGCTCGCCGGTTTCGCCTTCCGGGAGTCGATCCCCCGACTCCGAGAAGACGGCAACCTCGATCCCGTCCACAACCTTGCCCACCGTCTTCGGCTTGGACTTCATGTCTTCGGGCGTGGCGATCGTTGCCCATCCGATCTCGGTCGAGCCATAAAGGTCGTAGAGGACGTCGCCGAACAGCTCCATCGCGGCTTTCCTCAACTCCGGGGACATGGCGGAGCCACTGGCCAGAACAACCCGAAGAGAAGACAGGTCGTACTTCTTCTTGATCTCGTCATCCAGCGAGACGATCCGTTTGATCATCACGGGGACGAACGAAGCGGCCGTTGCCTTGTGCTCGTCGATCAACTTCAGAGACTCTTCGGGATCGAACTTCTCGGGGAGCACCATCGTTGAGCCCAACGCGCTTGCGAAGGTGAAAGTAGCGAGGCCGAACGAGTGGAATAGGGGGGCCGGGCAGAACACGATGTCGTCCCGTCGATAGGGGACACGACCGAGCAGGTTCGCAAGGGTTCCGATGCCGGCGGCCGATGCATTCCTTTCGGCTCCTTTGGGCGTTCCCGTGGTGCCGGAGGTGTGGATGACAACCTTGGGCGAGCCGCGGTCGCGCGTGAAGGGCGGCGGTGGAAGAGTGCTCTGCTCCCCGATCCAATCCTCATACGAGATCGAATCGGGCAGGGCGCCTTCCTTCGAGCCCACGTAGACGAGAGTGATCCCCTGGTGCGAGCACTCCTCGACCTGCTCCGCGTGCTTCGTGTCGTAGAAAAGCAACGAGGGGTCGGCCGACTCGATGGTGCTCTTGAGCTCCTTCGGCTTCGCCCATGTGTTCAGGGGACAGGCGACAATGCCGAGTTTCTGCGTGCCGAGCGCGACCTCGATCATCTCCCGGCCGTTGCGCAGCAAAAGAGCGACGCGGTCGTTACCGCGGAGGCCTTCTTGTTTTAGAGCGCGAGCGACCTGATTCGCTCTGCGGTCGAGCTCCTTCCAGCTCTCCGTTCCGTTCCGGTCGAGGATCGCGGGCTTGTCGCCGAGAACGACCGCGTGCATCTGGCTCAAGATCCCGAGCGACGGGCCTCTACCGATCAGCCAGGGGAAGGCCGCGGCGATGCCCAGCGGCCCCTTGGCGTCGACCGCTCCTGCCTCCCTTAGACGCATGAGGTTCCTCGGGTTGGCGAATTCGGCAACCTGTCGCAGACCGTCCAAAGCTGATCCCATCAAACCGCCTTCTCTGTGGTCCGAGCCCTCTTCTTTGCGAATGCTTTTAGAGCCGGATGATCTGCATTGTCCTCTAACAACCTCAGGGTGGATTCACGAGCTTCGTCTGTGAACTGCGCTGTGTCGAAGTTACGCATCGAGTTCGTTCCGTGAGTCTTCAGATCGGTCAACCACGGCCTGACGACAAATACCTCTATCCCGCGCTCTCGCGCTGCTACGACTTCGCGACGAAGCGCCCGAGCGAACAAGCCGCGCAAAGCCATCGGCCCCCACAACTTGGGGTCGCGGGCGGCGACTATCAAGTCACTCTTGTAGCCCAGTGGCGCGATGCAGATGATCGCCTCGCAGCCCGCATCGGCCGCGAGATCGAGTGAGGTCGCACTGAAGGCTCCTCCGTCGACGTATTGACGGTCGCCGATCTTGACCGGAGGGAAGACGCCTGGGATCGCAACGGATGCAAGGACCGACTCCGGGAAGGAAGCGGTCGGCGCGTCCGGGTGACCGAAGGGGATCCGCCCGCCCGTATAGAGATCGACCGCGCAGATGAAGACGTCACGATCGGGCCACTCTTCGGGAAGATCCTCATGAAGCCGCAGGCGCGTTTCGGAAGTCGAGTACATCCCGGCCGGGAAGGTGTGTCGTAGGGGCGCGCCGGGCGTGCTCCCGTTCGTAGCGCGTCTCCAATACCCGCGGGACGAAGCCAGCGCGAAGAAGGATCCGATCGAGCGACGGACGCGCTCGGAGCGTGTCGACCACAGGGGAGTGAAGATCGCCTGGACGCCGGCGTCTTGATCGCCCCGGCGAGCCTTCGGATGTTCGCCTTGCGCGTAAGCGTAGAAATCGGAGGGCTTCCATCCGGCGGCGAGATAGGACCCGATAACGGAACCTGCGCTGGTCCCGACGATGAGATCGGCCCGGCTCGTATCAACGCCCCACTCGTCTAGTGCCTTGATCGCGCCGGCGTGGTAGCCCATCCCAACGAGCCCGCCCCCGCCCAGAACCAGTCCTGTTTTCATCTTTTTCGAGCCTAATTGCCTTCGGTAATTGGTGTTTCTTGCCCGAATGCGCATCGGTTCACACGTTCCATCCAGTCGCTGGGGAACGCGGCCGCGAAAACGTTCTCTTCTCCCCGGTTCTCGTAGCCGGCCGGGAGCTCCTCTTCGTTCCAGTTGTCGGCGATCGTGTAGCCGTTGAGGAACTCCGCGATCTCGGCCTGCCTCACGCCCAACTCTTTCATCGTCGAGCGGTTCACGAAGGGACCCACGGCGGTGGTTTGCTCGATCAAGGAGGAGCCGTCGGGGATCTCGAAATGGGCGTCGACGTCTTCCTGCAGTTGACCCTGGAGGATCGGCCACGCTCCGGTCCGTTTGGGGGGCGGCGTGTTCCCGTGGTCCGCCGTGACGATCACTACGTAGTCGCGAACGTTGGCATCGAGATAGTCGACAAGTTCGCCGAGCACACGGTCCTGCGCTCGCAGAGCTATGGCCTCTTCTTCCGAGTCCATCGAGTACTGGTGCGACACGATGTCTGTGACTTTGAAGTTCGTCATGAACAGATCGGGCACATCGTCCTGCCCGTAGCTACCCGACTCGAGCATCTGGAGGAGCAGCTCTCCCTGGTAGTCCACCCATGCAGGGTTGTCGTGCATCTCGAGGATGTCGTGACCCATCGAGTTGCCGTCGAGCTTCCCGTCCTCCTGGTCGAGCTCGGCGGCGAGTTCGGCAAGCCTCGGTTCCAAACGCGTTAAGTGGAGCGGCGTCGTGTAGAGGGCGTCGTTACCGGTGAGCCCACCATGCGGATCGATCAGCGTCATCTCGTCCGCGTCACCGCCCGGGGACAGGACACCATGGCTCAACATCCCCATATGCCAGGACTTCCACGCAAGCATCCCGACGAGGGGCTCGTTGTTCAAGGCAAGGTCGATCTCGTCGCCGAAAGTTGTTAGCTCGAGGTCACTTGGGTCCTTCCCAGCGAAGGCACTCCGGACATCGCCCTCCTCGGTGCGAAACTCGATCGCGGTCACGCCGTGCTCCCGCGGGAAGGAGCCGGTGCCCAGGCTGGAATGCGTCGCGGGGGTTATGGATGGAGACGAACCAACGGTGGCGTCGAGGAACGAGGTCCCTTCCTTCTCCATGCGCGCGAGATTCGGCCACGCGTCGGGGTGACGTTCCAGAACGTTCCGTCCCACCCCGTCCCATACGACCGTGACGATCAGCTTCGGTGGGGGAGGTCCTGCAGAGACGTCGAGTACCTCCCCGTCTCTGGCGGGTAGATCGACGCCGACGAGGTCACCGACGGTCGCGTAGACGTCGGTGATGCTCGCCGTGACGTTCTTCAGTGGCGCAGACTGCTGGGTGATGTGGTTGGGGCCATAGAACACCAGCGGGATCGTCTGTACGTAGTCCCACGGTCCCGAATGACTCGTGACCCCGAACGACCCCGAGTAGTTAGGTTCCTGAGGCACGGTCGTGATGTCTTCCGAGTGCACGGGGTGGTGACCTCTCCATAGGCGCACCAGGTATTCCTCGTCGAGGGCGCAAGCTCGCTCGAGAGGATCGGTCGAAGCGAACGTGCGATCCGAGGTCGACAGCCGTGTAGCCGGGGGAGGCTCGTCAGCGCGGGTCAGGAACCAGGCCCCGGCGCCGAGCATCATCACCACTACCAGTGCGACGGCTCTGCGTGCCAGCATCGGCGCACTCTATAGAGTGCGCCGCGTGAGCCCGCGCGTAGACGTATCGATGTCGAGGGAAGAGATCGCAGGTTTTCTGGATGCCCCACTGACTGCGTCGCTATCGACCTTGGGGGTCGACGGATTCCCTCATCTCACCGGCATGTGGTTCGCCTTCGTGGATGGTTCGCCGGGGGAGGTTCACATGTGGGCTTACGCCAAGAGTCAAAAGGTGCGGAACGTCGAGCGTGATGCTCGTTGCGCATTCATGGTCGAGGAAGGCACGACGTACGCGAACCTGCGGGGCATCCTCGTGCGAGGTGAGGCACGGCTCGTGGAAGACGTCGATGATGTTTACGCGATCGGGGTAAGGCTCTACGAGCGCTACACGTTGCCCGCTACGGGCCTCGCAGTGCAGGGGCCCGAGGTCGAGATCAGACGACAGGCGGGCAAACGCAAGGGCATCGTTCTGACTCTCGAACGGGTCGCGTCCTGGAACCACGCCAAATTGGGAGGCTAGATATGCAGAAACGAAAGCTTGGAAGTGATGGACCGGAGATATCGGTCGTCGGGTTCGGCGCCTGGGAGGCCGGGGGCATGGGGTGGGGCGAGAACCCGCCGGACGAACAAACGATCAGGGCGATGCAGGTCGCCCTGGATAACGGCATCACGTGGATCGACACGGCCGAGGTCTACGGCGGCGGCCGGTCGGAGGAGCTCGTCGGCCAAGCGGTCAAGGGCCGGCCGGAGGCGATGGTCTTCACGAAGGTGGCCCCGAAGCCCGGGGGAACAGGATTTGCCCCCGACGAGATCAGAGCGGCCGCCGAAGCGAGCCTGAAGCGACTAGGTCGCGACGTGATCGATCTCTTCCAGCTCCACTGGCCGGATGAGTCGATCGAGATCGAGGAGACGTGGCAGGCCTGCGCCGCTCTCGTCGACGAAGGCAAGGTGCGCTACATCGGCGTTTCCAACTTCGGGGTGGATCTGCTCGAGCGGTGCGAGGCGGTGCGACATGTGGACTCGCTCCAGCCCCAGTTTTCGATGCTTCGCCAGCGCGTGAAGACCAGCCTGTTTCCTTATTGCGAATCCAAGGGGATCGGCATCATCTGCTACGGCCCTCTCGCCTACGGATTGTTGACGGGTGTCTTCGACAAGGACACGAAGTTCTCCGATGACGACTGGCGCAGTGGCAAGCAAGGACTCGACCACTACTACGAGCCCCTGTTCTCTCCTGGGAACTACGAGAAGAACCTCGAGAAGGTCGACGCTTTACGTCCGATCGCCGACCGGCTCGGGATCACGTTGCCGCAGCTTGCGCTCGCGTGGGTGTGGCACCAGCCCGGTGTCACCGGAGCGATCGCCGGCTC
Organism: Actinomycetota bacterium; assembly: GCA_035629935.1. Taxonomy (GTDB): domain Bacteria; phylum Actinomycetota; class CADDZG01; order CADDZG01; family WHSQ01; genus DASQLQ01. Next base: position 11,387 of record DASQLQ010000175.1, on the reverse strand, counting down.
CCGGTCGCCCGAGCACGTCGAAGAGAACGCAGGCGCCGGATCGGTGGAGCTCGAGGCCAAGAACCTCGACGAGATCGCTTCGATCCTCGATCCCTAGAGTGTGTCGGCCGCCGGCATCCCACTTTCCTCTCTGCCCGAGGCGGCCAGGACGGGCAGGACCGCCACGATCAATGCACCCCCGAGGAGGATGCGGGGGCCGAGCTCCTCGCCAAGAAAGATCGCAGCCAGGATCAACGTGGTGACCGGTTCGAGCATCGCAGCTATCGACGACCTCGCCGAGCCGATACGAGTGATCGCCTGGAAGAGGGCCACAAACGCGATGGACGAAGCGAACGCAAGCGACAGGGAAGGTCCGATCGCCGCGGCCGGGAAACTCTGACCGGTGACGAGGCTTGCAGCGATGAAGGCGACGGCGCTCCCCGCGGTGGTCCACATCGCGGCGACCGAAGCTTCGACGTCGCGTAGTACCAGCTGCATGTAGATCAGATAGATCGCGACCATGATCGCCGCGGCGACTGCCAGCAGAGGTCCCGCGAGAGACGTTTCCGGCAGAGAGAACACCAACGCGACCCCGCTCCCTCCCAGGACGAGAGCCGCGATCGTGCTCCAGCGGAAAGGCTCGATGCGCATCATGAAGCCGAGGAGGGTCGTCCAGATGGGATAGCTGTAGAAGACGAGACCCACCACGGCAGCCGGTGCTCGGGTGAGCGCAGAGAAGAACAGAGATGCCTCCAGCCCGTATAGGAACCCACCACCGAAGATCAATCGCGTGAAACGACGTTTGTCCACGGAGATCTTGATCCCTCGAGCCCGGTTGTATGCCGCAAGGAGGATCGCCGACAGGGTGAAGCGCGCGGCGAGCAACGGCAAGGCCTCGACCCCGGCGCGGTAGGCGAGTTTCGCCGATATCGCCAAGGTGCCGAAGGCGACGGCGGCCAGAACGGCGAAAGCCACACCGGTTACCTCATGACGGTGGATGCCTGATGAGGTCATCTATCCTTCCCCTGAGAATCAACAGCGCAGGTATGACGCCGCCGATGGCCTGCGACCCTAAGTGACGAGGAGGAACGTTGGTCCCCTGGTATCTGTACGCGGCCTTCATCGCTTTCGTGATCGCGATGTTGTTAGTGGACCTGAAGGTCTTCCACGCGGACGAACACGATCCCACTCCGAAGGAGTCGGGGTTGTGGGTAGCGATCTGGATAGGACTAGCGGTCGTCTTCGGCGTGATCGTTCTCGTTTGGAAAGGGCCCACCGCCGGTGCGCAGTACTTCACCGGGTTCCTGATCGAGAAAGCTCTGTCGGTCGACAACATGTTCGTGTTCGTGCTGGTCTTCAGCTATTTCAAAGTGCCGTTCCGTTACCAGCACCAGGTGCTCTTCTACGGGATCTTGGGAGCGATGATCTTCCGTGGGATCTTCATCGCGGCCGGCGTTGCCTTGATCGAGAGATTCGAGTGGGTCATCTACATCTTCGGCGCCTTCCTCATCATCACCGCGATCAGATTTGCGTTCGGCCATAGCGAGGTTCATCCCGAGGACAATCCGATACTCAAGTGGGCGCAGAAGCGGATCCGCACGACCACCAAGTACCACGGCCAGAAACTCTTCACCGTCGAGAACGGAAAGCGCGTGGCCACTCCACTCTTCATCGTCCTTCTGTTCATCGAGCTGACCGACATCGTCTTTGCCGTCGACTCGATACCGGCCATCTTCGCTATCACGCGCGACCCGTTCATCATCCTGACTTCCAACGTGTTCGCGATCCTGGGTTTGAGGGCCCTCTACTTCTTGCTGGCAGACGTCATCGACCGATTCCATCTGCTGAAATACGGGTTAGCTCTGATCCTGGGTTTCGTTGGAACCAAGATGCTGTTAGAGGCCGTCCATGTGGAAATCCCGATACTTTTGTCGTTGGGTGTGATCACCGTCGTCCTCACGGCAACGATCGCGTTGTCCATGGCTTTCCCGAAGAAACCCGATGAGCTCGAATAGTTCCACGCTGGACAAGAGCGTTGCGATCCTGGGAGCGGCACTGGATCTCGGAAGCACCAGACGTGGTGTCGACATGGGGCCCAGCGCGATCCGCTACGCGGGTCTCGCCGAGCGCCTGGAGAGTCTGGGGTTTCAGGTCGACGATCACGGAAACGTCGGAACGGAGATCCCCGAGGTCGCACCCGAGAGTGACGAGAAGTCCCGTTACCTGCCGGCCATCCTTGCGACCTGTTCACAGATAGGGCGACGGGTAGCTGCCATCGCCGAGGCCGGCGAGATGCCTTTGGTCCTCGGCGGCGATCACTCGATCGCGATGGGAACCCTCGCCGGGTTGCATTCTGTTTACGGCCTGGGCGGCGTGTTGTGGGTCGATGCGCACGGGGACCTCAATCGACCGCACACTTCTCCGACGGGGAACGTGCACGGCATGCCTCTCGCCGCCGCTCTGGACCAGTGCGGCTTCACTCTCGACGGATTCGATGGCCCCCCGTGGGTGGATCCCAAACACGTCGCGCTCGTCGGCGTGCGGCAGATGGATCCGGGAGAGAAGGAGTTGGTCAGAGAGCTCGATCTCAAGGTCTTCACGATGGCCGACATCGACCGCCAGGGCGTGGCGACCGTCGTCAATGCCGCTCTCGAGGTCGTTACGGGTGCTGCGTTCTTCCACCTATCGCTCGACGTCGACGTCTGTGATCCCGAGATAGCCCCCGGGGTAGGAACCCCGGTCCGCGGGGGCCTGTCGTACAGAGAGGCTCATCTCGCGATGGAGCTGATCGCTGATTCCGGCGTGCTCACGTCGTTGGAAGTAGTCGAGGTCAATCCGGTGCTCGACCTCGCGGACACGACCGGACAGCTGGCGGTCGAACTCTCCGCCAGTGCACTGGGCGCGCGTATCCTTTGAAGTCTCGCCGACGGCCGAGCCCGCCGGCGTTCTTTTACCGGAGCAATCTCCCCTCCATGCCGCCGGCGACCGTTATGACTTCGCCGGTGACGTGACCCGAGATCTCGTCCGACGCGAGGGCAACGACGACGCGCGCTACGTCCTCCGCTTGCCCCACTTTTTCTAGGGCCATGGTGCGCGTGATCTTCCGAACGAGCTCCGGATCCTTCAGCTCGTCCTTGGTCATCTCGGTTTGGGTCCATCCGGGGCACACGGTGTTCACCCTGCCCGCCGGGGCCACGCGGACGATCTCGTTCTTGAGACTCTTCAAGAAGCCTCCGGCGAGTGCAGATTTCGCCGCCGCGTAGTCCGCGTGCCCTGCTTCTCCTAGGACGCCTGCCGTCGACGAGACGAGCACGATGTTGCCGTTGCCCGTCTTCTCGACATGGCGAAGGAAGGCCCGGCAACAGAAGAACGTTCCGTCGAGATTGATCGCGAGGGTTCGACGCCACCGGTCCGTTGACATCTGCCACACCGGCTCGTCCGTCGACGGCCACCAACCCGCGTTCGCAACGAGGATGTCCAATCGCCCGGCAGTCACGACCGCCTGCTCGAAGAGATCCTCGACCTCTGTTTCGACCGTTAGATCCGCTCGTAGCGCGAAGCCGCCGGTCTCCTTTTCGAGAGCGCGCGCTCTTTCCTCGCTCGAGCGGTAGTGGATAACGGGCACAGCCCCCTCGGCAGCGAATGCGCGGGTGATGGCGGTTCCGATGCCACCTGCTCCACCGGTGACCAACACGACCTTGCCTTCGAGACCCGTCTCCATGTCGAGGGACGCTACCCTCACCCGCATGCGTAGGAGGAAACTGTGAAAGACGTCGGCATCGTCGGCATGCCCTACTCGGGTAAATCGACTCTGTTCACCGCGTTGACCCGTTCCGGAGGTGTGGGGGGGCGGTCCAACCAGGCGGTGGTCGAGGTCCCCGACGAACGGTTGAAGGTCCTGTCGGATCAGGAGAGCTCGAAAAAGGTCGTCTCCGCCAAGGTCCGGTTCGTCGATGTCCCGGGTGGACTGACGGCTCAGGGGATCGGTGAGTTCCGGCAGGTGGACGCGCTGTGCATGGTCGTTCGTGCGTTCGGTAGTGATGCGAATCCCAAGGACGAGTTGGCCACGCTCGAAACGGAGATGGTCCTCGCCGATCTGGTCAGTGTCGAAGGCGGTTTGGAGAAGGCGAAGAAGAAAGCAAGGGGAAAGGGTGAGGGGGCGGCCGAGGTAGCCGTTCTCGAGAAGGCCCACGCGCTGCTATCGGAAGAGCGACCTCTCCGCGATGGCGGTTTCGATGGAGACGAGTTGAAGATCCTGAGGGGATTCGGGCCGCTTAGCCTCAAACCTTGGGTCGTTGTCGCCAACGTCGCGGAAGGCGATACCGAGTCGGCGGACCTACCCGACGCGCTAGCGATCAGTGCAGCGCTCGAAGCCGAGGTCGCCGGGATGGAGCCCACCGATGCTCGCGAGCTTCTGCTCGGCTTCGGTATCGAGGAGCCGGGTCTCGATCGCGTCGTAGCGGCTTGTTACCGCGCGTTGGACCTGATCACGTTTCTCACGACCGGTGAAGACGAGACGCGGGCCTGGGAAGTGCGCCGGGGCGCGAAGGCGCCTGAGGCAGCCGGAGTGATCCACTCCGACCTCGAACGAGGCTTCATCCGAGCTGAAGTCGTCGGCTACGCGCAGCTGGTCGAGAGCGGTTCGTGGGATGGAGCCAAAACCAAGGGCCTACTGCGCGTCGAGGGCAAGGACTACGTCGTGCAAGAAGGAGACGTGCTCAACATCAGGTTCGCGGTCTAGGAACTCGGCTCCTGTGCAGGAGTGTCCTTCTGGCCGGGGTACTTGTCGACCTCGGATTCCGAGTACGCGTGATCGAAGTCCTGTTCGACGTTGAACCCGTATTCGTAGACCATCGTCCCGCCGTAGACGGCACCCCACGAAACGAGCCCACCGATCAACAACGACAGAACGAGGATGGTCAGATCCGGGTATTTGAGGTCGGCGCCGTAGTAAGCGAGACGCATGACGAGGTTCGCCGCCACTAGCATCGAAACGGTCAGCATGATCGCCATGTGAGCGTTGGCCGTTCGCCAAGCTTGGGAATGTTTCGGTGTCGACTTCAACCAGTCCCAGAACCCGGTGAGGATCGTCGGAACGGAGACGATCGCGCCGGCCAGGACCACGTTGGTCGCGGAGACGTAGAAGTCTGCCGCGACCTCGAGACGGTCCATCTTGAAGGCGACGTAGGAAACGAGGTCGAAGGCCGCCAGTAAGAAGTAGGCCGCGACGGTGATGTCGGTGAGAGGTGGGTGGAACGGTTTACCGGAGAAGCCCCTGATGCCTTTGAACTTCCGACCCTTGAACGTGAGGCTGGGCTTGAACGAAAACAACCGTGCCACGATTTCCTCCTTAACCAGACTTAGTCGTCAGACTAGTGCGCTTCCTCCCGAGCGTCGCGGATCAGCTGCTGCATCGACGTCTCCGTCCTTCGTAACGGATGCCGCCTGCACGGCGCCGAAATACATATGGATATCGTCGTAGGGGCGCGGCGCATAGGCCAACTGATCCCCCGGAAGTCCGGGCTCGAAGCACAGTGTTTCGCCCTCCTGGCGAGGGTCGAGGTGCGCCCGAGGTGCCGCCACTGCCTCAGCGAGCGGAGCTCCGTCGACGGCAAGGTGCAGGAACGTTTGCGAGATGGCTCCGACGATACGGTCGGCGCCGGGGGAACCCATCGCCACGGTGCCGTTGGGACCCAGCGCGATCGTCGGCGCCATATTCGAGTGCGTTCGTGCTCCCGGTGGGAGGCGGTGAGCCCCAAGGGGATTCAACTCTTCCTCGCCGAGTGTGTTGTTGAGCAAGATCCCGCGGACCGACAATCCTGCGCCGTAACCATTGGACTCGGTCAGTGAGCAGACGTATCCCTCGGCATCGGATGAGGACGAGTGCGTCGTGGATGCACTTCGAGCCCTGGCGCCGAGGTCGTGAAGGGCTTCCTCGAATGCCGCCGCGATGCCGGTCGCGTCTTGGTAACGCTCGCGCCGGTATCCGACGGCAGCACGCTGAGCTTCTACGATCGCGCTCAAACGCTCGACCGGGTCACTCAGGTTGGCGCCGTCCATCAGGGCCAGCATGTGGATCAGAACCGCGCCGCCGACCGCGGGTGGAGGGTTGGATTCGATCTTCCAGCCGAAGGCTTCGGTAGTGATCGGGGCACGTATCTCGGCTTCGTAGCCATCGAGGTCCTCGAGAGAGAGGAACCCTCCGTCGTCGGCGATAGATCCAACGACGTCGGCACCCAGGGAGCCTTTGTAGAAGATTTCGGGGCCCTTCGAGGCGACCTCTTCCAGGGCCTCGGCAAGCTCCGGCTGAACGAGGGTGTCGCCCTCTCGCATCGGCCGGTCGTCCACCATGAAGATCGAACGCGAGCTGTCGTACTTCGACCAGATCTCGCCCCACGTACACGAGAGGTAATAGTCCGAGGTCTTGGGGAACGGGAAGCCGGAGCGCGCAAGGTCGATCGCATCGCTGAACAGTGCCGCCCACTCGATCTTGCCGTGCCGTTCCCATGCTCGATGAACCGCTTTAAGGATGCCCGGCACCGAAACGGACCCGCCGCCGATGCCCATGTAGAGGCCGTCCGCGTAGTCCGGCAGGAAGATCCGCTTCATCCCCTGGCCCGGTTCGTCGGGAACGGTGAGCGGCATCATGTTGTTGCCGTCGATCACCTCTACTTCGCCTGCCGGAGTGCCTACGGCCACGAAGCCAGACCCTCCGAGCGACGCGAAGAACGGTTCCGCCACCCATCCGGTGACCGCCGAGGCCAGGCAAGCGTCGACCGCGTTCCCACCCGAGCGCGCCACTTTCTCGGCGGCATGGCAACCCAATCGGCTGCCGGCGGCTATGGCAAGGTGAGGTTTGCTCATCGAAGGCAGGTTAATGGGTCGAACCTAGGATGCGGTCGTGGCTCGGGATCGGTCCGTCTCCAGACTCTTCGTCGTCGAGTCCACCCGTCACTCAGTTTTGACTCCTCGATCCGTCATGCAACGCGTGATGGATCCGAGCACGTGGCCGTCCTGGCAGCCGGAGATCATCTCCACCGAGGGTCCGGAAAAGCTCGCCGAGGGGGATGTGGTGACCGGCCGCGCTCGGCTGCTGGGATTCACCGTCCAGGGAACGAGTCTCACCACGTCCGCCGACGAGAAAGAGTTCGTAGAGGACGTCGTCGTCGGGGTTCGGATGCGCGTCCTCTATCGCGTGGAGGAGTCAGAGGAGGGGTCGTTGGTCACTCGCCGGCTGGAGGCGGACATGCCGACCGGATTCTCCGGGCGGATCCTGGCGGTGTTTCTCCGCCGGCGTTTGCGCCGGATGCAGGACCGCGTCTTGGACGCGCTGACCGGTCAGGCCGAGGTCTGAGACTGAACCAGCTCCGCCATCGAGTCCATCAGGTCTCGTAGCGAAACGATGCCTACCGGGTCGTCCATCTCAGTCACGAGCAGGTGACGGAATCCACCGTCGGTCATGGCCTTCACGGCACGAGTGATCTCCCACCCCGGGGCACCGGAAACAACGCCCTTGGTCATCACGTCTTCGACCTTGGTCGTATCGACGTTCTTCTCGTGAGCGACGGCAAGAAGGATGTCCCTCTCGGTGATGATCCCTGCGACTTTCTCCTTGTCGATCACGACGGCGCATCCGACTCCTCGGTCGGTCATCATCTGGGCGGCCCGACGTAGCGAACCCTGGGGGTCGACCGTGAGTAGATGGCGTACGGCGACGTCTCTCAGCAGTTTCATGATCGGTGCATCTTGCCATGTACCTTCGGGGCATGATCGTCGGGGCCCACGTTCCTTCAGAAGACCCGCTCGGCCACGCCGAAGCGGTGGGGGCCCAGTGCGTCCAGCTCTTCGTCGGGCCCCCCCAGTCATGGAAGAAACCGCCTCCCCTGCCGGACGCCGAGCAGATCCGTGAATCGTCCCTGCCGGTCTACGTTCACGCTCCCTATTTGATCAACGTCGCTTCTCCGAACAACCGGGTGCGGATCCCATCTCGCAAGATCCTGGCTCAGACGATCGAGCGATCAGAAGAGATCGCTGCCGCCGGAATCATCGTCCATGCCGGGCATGCCGAGGACGGGATCCCGCGCGGTTTCATGCGGTGGCGGAAGGTCTTCGAGGAGCTCGAGACGGATATCCCGATCCTGATCGAGAACACGGCAGGCGGCGAGAACGCGATGGGCCGCAAGGTGGAGGTTCTGGCGGAGCTATGGGAGAACCTTGCCGACTTCGATGTGGGTTTCTGCTTCGACACGTGTCACGCTCACGCAGCCGGGGAAGAGCTGGTCGACGTGGTCGAACGCGTTCGCAAAGCCACGGGACGGATAGACCTGGTGCATGCGAACAGCTCGAAGGATCCGGCGGGCAGTGGCCGGGACCGCCACTGCAACTTCGCCGATGGGGAGCTCGATCAGGAGATCCTGTTCGCCATGGTCGAAGCCTCGGGTGCTCCGGCCGTTATCTGTGAAACGCCGTGGGATGGGATCGCCGCCGACGTCGCCTGGTTGAGGGACCAGCTATAGCTCAGACCTCGAGCGATTCCCGCAATGCCTTTACGTGTCCGAACGCTTTTACGCCGTAGAGAGCCTGTTCGATGATCCCGTTCTCATCGATGACGAACGTAGACCGTTTGACGTGCAAGGGGATCCCTTCCCATTTCTCGAGTTTCTCTCGGATCGTGTCGTAAGCCTTGGCCACTGCCTTGTCCCCGTCCGCCAAGAGGGGGAATGGAAAGCCGTACTTCGTTGCAAACTTCTTCTTCGATGCAGTGCTTTGGGGGCTGATCCCGAATACCTGGTAGCCCGCCTTCTGCCAGTCGGAGTAGGAGTCGCGGAAATCGCAGGATTCCTTGGTGCAACCGGGCGTGTTGTCCGCCGGATAGAAGTACAAGACGATCTTGCTACCTCGCAGGTCTTCGAGGGCCCACTCGTTGCCGTCCTGGTCCGTCAACCGGAATCCTGGCGCTTCGTCGCCCTTTTTTAGCACTTGTCCTCCCTGAATCAGCCGCCAAGTTCTTTGAGGAACGATTCTTGCACCCAGCCCAACCAGTGGAGGACTGCCAGCGCGGGTCCGTCGGGGTGGTCGGGGTCGAGCTCGCGTTGCATCACTTCCTCGGTGACGTCCAATCTCGTCCCGATGGCGAGGCGGATGTCGTTGAGGACCGTCAACCATGCTTCGGTGGCGTCTTCATCGAGGATGACGTCGGCTGCGTCGGTGTTCGGGAGGCTGGCGCGGACCCGGGCTAGCGCGGCCAGCTTCTGCTGTTTCAGCTGATCACCGATGAGTTCTTCATACGCTCGTTGGTCCTCGGGATCGTCGTACGCGGCGGGAAACAGTCGTTCGGTGATCGGGTCGGGGGCATCGTGCGTTGTCTCGAGAACACCGGCCATCTCGTGAACCAGTCCGGTCAGGACCCGCACTTCCTCCGGTTCGAATCTCGCGCCGATATGACCTTCGCTTTCGGTACGGAATTCCGCCATCAGTCGCTCTTCGTCATCGTTGCCCACAACCCATATGCGTGAAGACGTGAGCAGTCCAACTCGGATTTCTCGCGTGAGCCGCTTGCAACGATCGCTTTCCCTTTGTGATGCACGTCGAGCATCAGTTTCGTTGCCTTGTCGAGCGAGTATCCGAAGAGTTTCTGGAACACATAGGTCACGTAGGACATCAGGTTGACCGGGTCGTTCCAAACGATGACCAGCCAGGGACGGTCCGGTTCGGTTACCTCATCGATGTCGGGCTCGTCGACCCGCTGCGGAGCGACGTGCGTCTCGGCCATCACGGTTTCTTATCGTGGATCGCATGACCCCCGAACTCTTTGCGCAAGGCGGCCAATAATTTGTTGGAGAACGACTCGTCCTGACGCGAGGCGAAGCGTGCGAACAAGGCGAGCGCGATGGCCGGGGTTGGAACGGCTTGTTCCAGCGCCGTCTCGATGGTCCATCGCCCTTCACCGGAATCTTCGACATAGTCGGACACCTTCTCCAACCGGGGATCCTCAGCCAGTGCTTTGGCGGCAAGATCGAGTAGCCAGGAGCGAACGACGCTGCCGTGCTGCCACAGTTCGGCGATCTGAGGAAGATCGAGGTCGAAGCGGCTCTTTTGGAGCAGCTCGAATCCCTCGCCATAGGCCTGCATCAGTCCGTACTCGATCCCGTTGTGGACCATCTTCGTGAAGTGTCCGGCCCCCGAAGCTCCGACACGCGCGTAGCCGTGCTCCGGAGCGAGGGTGGCGAGTATCGGCTCGATGCGCGCGAACGTTTCCTGAGTGCAACCGACCATCAGGCAGTAACCCTCTTCCAGGCCCCAGATTCCACCCGAGGTCCCGGCATCGACGAAGCTGATGCCGTTCTCGGCGAGCAACTCTGCACGAGCGATGGAATCGGTGTACTTCGAGTTGCCCCCGTCGACGACGATGTCCCCAGTGGCGAGCAGATCGTTGAGTTTCACGATGGTTGATTGCGTGGGGGCGCCGGACGGCACCATCAGCCAGACGAGCCGCGGGGGTTCTAGCTTCGACACGAGTTCCTCCAACGAGGAGGCGCCTGCAGCCCCGTCGGCAACGGCCAGCTCGACCGAGGCCGCGTCGATCGCGAACCCGACCACTTCGTGCCCCCCACGTAGGAGGCGAGTGGTCATGTTCCCGCCCATGCGACCCAGGCCGACCATGCCGAGCTTCATGCCGACGAGCGTATTCGCCGGGCAGGAGATGCTCTGCGGGGGCCGAAATCATGGCTGATGAGACTTCGACGCGTCGTATTGGTGGGTTTGGTTGCGGCCCTGCTCGTCGGTGCTCTGGCACCTGGGGTTCCCGCGGCGCGTGCCAAGGGCAAGACCCACAAGGTCGGGGCCGAGGGGTCCTTCCCTCGTTTCTCGTTCGAGCCGCCCGATATCGAGATCGCCACGGGCGACAAGGTCGTTTGGACGAACAACACATCGGCCGAGCACCACGTTATGCCGTACGGGGGGCCGTGGGACGGCGCCGAGCCACTGCACCTGGATGCAGACGGGGGCAAAAGCTCGTTCGTGTTCAAGAAGCCGGGCGAGTACCTCTATTACTGCGACCTAACGTTCCATGGACAGCTACTTCCCGGCGATCTCTGCGCCGGTCAGTGCGGGTCGATCACAGTTAACTAGCCCTGCTGCTCCATCTCAGCGGCGCGCTTAGCCATCTCTTCGGGTGAGACGTCTTCGATGTGGGTCGAGATGCTCCACCGGTGTCCGAAGGGATCTTCGAACTGACCCGACGGACCGACCTTAAATGCGCGCTACGTGATTCGCGCCCCCGGCAGGATTCGAACCTGCGACACACGGTTTAGGAAACCGATGCTCTATCCCCTGAGCTACGGGGGCTCTAATCGCCGATTATGAACGGCACGCGCTTGGTCTTCACGGTCCCCGACCGAGCGCCGTCG